>CAUEMA010000007.1 GCA_959018755.1 uncultured Collinsella sp.
CGCCGGCCGCCGTCGTTAGAACTCGGCAAATTCGGGAGCGGCGACCTCGATCTCCTCGCGCCCCGCCATAAGCTCGCGCATCTTAGCGCAAAACGGCTCCTGCTCCCCCGCTTTAAACACCAAATGAATCGTCACGGCATCCGTGTAATCGGTATCCGAAACCTTGGCACCCGAATCCTGCGCCAGGCGAAGCACCTGCTCGTATTGCGGATAGGCCACATGAACATCAACGGGCACAACACTAGTCATCTCGACGATCTGTCCGGCCTCCTGAGCCGCGGCCACCGCCGCCTGCGTCGCCGCAGTGTAGGCACGCACCAAGCCACCCGGGCCCAGCAACGTTCCGCCAAAATAGCGCGTCACCACGCAGCATACGTTTTTGAGCTCTGCGCCGCGCAACACCTCGAGCGTCGGCATACCACTCGTGCGGCTCGGCTCACCGTCATCGCTCTGGCGCTCGCGTCCATCGACCAAAATCCACGCGGGAACATTGTGTCGAGCGTCGTAATGGCGCTTGCGAACTGTCTCGATAAAGGCATTCGCCTCATCCTCGGACTCAATATGGACCAGCTGGGCAATAAACCGGCTCTTGCGGTCCACAAACTCGCCCGAAACCTCAATATTCGATTGCAGAGTAAAATAGCTGTCCAACAAAGCCCCTCAACAACAAGCAAAGCAACAAACAGTCTCAATAATACGGCAAAGGCCGTACCGATTGTCAGGGTAACAAAAATGCCAAGTGGGCCTATAAGCCGGGTTCTGTCGTGAACGGTCATTTATCTTGTCTGCACGTTACCATGCAGCTCCACGCACGCTACCCGAACGCGGACCGGGCCGGCCCATAGCGTTCCTATTCGCGCTTGCTCCGGATGGGGCTTGCCAAGCCGCCGTGTTGCCACGACGCTGGTGGTCTCTTACACCACCGTTTCAGCTTTTCCCTTTACGCCTTGCGGCGCAGGTGGGAGTCTTCTTTTCTGCGGCGCTTTCCGTCGGATCACTCCGCCCGGCCGTTAGCCGGCATCCCGCCCTCTGGAGCCCGGACTTTCCTCACGCGTGCTGCAAGCAGCACATCGCGCGACCGTCTGGCCCACTCAGCAGTGCAAGAGTGTAGCACACCGTTGCCGCAGGCAGTGGCACAACACAAGCGTTCGACACGATAAACCAAGAACCACGCCATGCAGTACAATAGGGTTGTCGATGGGCAACGTCGTCAGTCGAGACGCGACCGCGCTCCACACCCCTCCGTCTACTCGGTGTGTTCCCGCCTCCTCCCCGAGGCGGGATGTCGGCATTTTTCATGCACCAACAACCCAATAGCCCGTGGCCAGCCCGAGCAGCATCGCGAACCTCAGCAGAAAATACAAAAAGGGACCCGTCCATTGCGGACGGATCCCTTAAAACAAGTGATCGTCAAACCGATTTACTCGGCGTCGGTCTCCTCGTCCTTCTTCTCGGAAGGCAGCGGGGTAACCTCGATCTCGACGCCCAGAGTCTCAGCAGCGGACTTCATGGACAGAGAGATACGACGACGGTCGAGGTCGATCTCCATGACCTTGACCTGAACCTTGTCGCCCACGTGGGTGACCTGAGAAGGCTGATCGACGTGCTTGTTGGCCATCTCGGAGATGTGCACCAGACCCTCGATGCCCTCGCCCAGGTCGACAAAAGCGCCGAACGGGACAAGCTTGGTCACAGTGCCCTCGACGATAGCGCCGACGGGGTACTTCTTGACCAGTGCGCGCCACGGATCCTCGGTGGTCTGCTTGAGACCCAGGGAGATGCGCTCGCGGTTGAGATCGACGTCGAGAACCTCGACCTCGACCTCCTGGCCGACCTTGACAACCTCGGAAGGATGGTTGACGTGGTTCCAGGAGAGCTCGGAGATGTGGATGAGGCCGTCGATACCGCCGAGGTCGACGAAGGCGCCGAAGTCGACGATGGAGGAAACGGTGCCCTGGAGACGCATGCCAGACTTGAGCTTGGACAGGATCTCGGAGCGCTCGGCCTTACGGGACTCCTCGAGCACGACGCGACGGGAGAGGACGACGTTGTTGCGGTTGCGGTCCATCTCGATGACGCGAGCCTCGATGCGGGTGCCCATGTAAGAGGTGAGGTCCTTGACGCGACGGAGGTCGACGAGGGAAGCGGGCAGGAAGCCACGCAGGCCGATGTCGAGGATCAGGCCGCCCTTGACAACCTCGATAACCTCGCCCTCGACGTTCTCGCCGGAGTTGAACTTCTCCTCGATGCGGTTCCAAGCACGCTCGTACTCGGCACGCTTCTTGGACAAGACCAGACGACCGTCCTTGTCCTCCTTCTGGAGAACCAGGGCCTCGATGGGATCACCGAGTGCAACGATGTCTGCAGGGTTAGCGTCCTTGCGGATGGACAGCTCGCGGACCGGGATAACGCCCTCGGACTTGAATCCGATGTCAACGAGCACCTCGTCATGCTCGATCTTAACGACAGTGCCGTTAACGAGATCGCCCTCATCAAAGTCGGTAATCGTACCGTCGATGAGGTTGTTCATCTCCTCCTCGTTGACATCGTCAAGAGAGAAAATGGACGAGTTCTGAATCTCACTCAAAGGTGGACCCCTTTCGAACTACGGGGCCCCGATTGCTAGGACCTACAGAAGGGTGCGACAAGCACACAACGTTTAGGAACACTCGGGAGCCGACAGATACTAATGTGACGCTTATGCAATCACGTTCGTATAGGTTACGGGGAAATCATTTCGATTTCAAGCGTGAACTGCGATTTTTTACTCGTATGGAGACTTTTTCGCAATCTTGTGGACGACCGTCTCCATAAGTTGACGATAGGCAGTTAGGCATACGGCTTTGCGGTAAAGTATCCGGAGCCAACGATTCTGGAACGATTTTTCGAGAAAGGTGCCCGCGTGCTCAAAGCAGTCGTTTTCGATATGGACGAGACGCTTCTTAGCATCAACCTCAACGCGTTCATCCTTCGCTATTTTAAGGATGTCTCGTCGATGCTCGCGGATATCGGACGCCGCAGCCGCGGTGGCACGATGGCACGCCTCGGCACCATCCTGGTCGACCTCAATGCCAATCGCCGCAGCGGCACGGACAACCGCACCAATCTTGAGTTTTACCGCACCGAGGTCGAGCGCCGATGTGGCATCTGCCTCTCCGATCCCCTCATCTACGAGGCGTTTACCTACTATGACCGCGAAGTGCTTCCACACAAGAATGACGATGTCATCAACGCCCACGCCATGCCGGGCGCACACGCCGCGCTTCAGGCCGTACAGGACGCAGGGCTGCGCTGCGCGCTCTTTACCAACCCCAGCTTTCCGCAGGGGGCCATCGAGTGCCGCATGGGTTGGGGCGACCTGGCCGACGCCCCCTTTGAGCTCGTCACGCACATGGGAAACACCACCCGCTGCAAGCCCGATGCCACCTACTATCTCGAGCAGCTTCAGGTGATGGGACTCGAGCCACACGAGGTCCTTATGGTGGGCAACGACCCCAGGCGTGACTTCCCCAGTCCCGCCTGCGGCATTCAAACTGCCTATGTTGGCCAGGGAAAACCCAGCCGAGCCACCTGGCACGGAACCATGGAAGACTTCGCCCGCAACTTCAACGCCGTAGTAGAAGCCTTCTACGAACACCAAGTAGCCAACGAACTGTCTTAGGACCCCTCGCTCCAAACAAAATAACGCCGCAGGTTGAGCATAAGTCAGCGAAAACGCCCCTAAGCGAGCAATGTGCCTTGAAAGAGGAGGGCATAGGCCTTCTGGCCATGCCCGACGATTGAAAGGCAAATTGCCGCTTAGGGGCGTTTGCAGCGTCGACTGGTTACGCGGTTTGGTAAAACCGCGTAACTAGCAGACTCGAGTCTTGCCGATCATGATGTTGAGGATCTCGACGTCGGTATCTTTCATGCCCACACGGCCCACGTAGCCCATGCTGGCGATTGTCTGCTCGACGGTATCCTGGATCAGGCCCTCGCCGGCACGGAAGCCACGGCCCTGCATGGCCATATCGTGGCCCAAAATCGCCGCATCGACGGCAGCGGAAATCTTGGCGGCACAGCTTGCCTTGGCGCCATCGCACACGATGCCGCCAACGTTGCCGAGCGTGTTCGAGACCGTCGCGCCAATCTGCTCGCGCGTACCACCGCACAGCCAGGTAATCGCAGCGCCGGCGCCGCACGCGGCACAAATAGCACCGCAAAACGCCGAGAGCGCACCAATATAGCTCTTGATATGCACAGCGATAAGATCGGACAGCATCACGGCGCGCACCAGGCGATCGTGGTCGCAGCGCAGATACTCGGCATACTCCATAACGGGCAGCGCGCAGGTAATGCCCTGGTTGCCCGAGCCGCACACAATGGCGACCGGCAGCGCGCAGCCGTTCATGCGGGCGTCGGACCCGGCGGCTGCACGGGCGCGGGCACGGCAGGCGACGTCATCGGCACGTGCACCCAGCAGCGTACGGCCCACCTCGGCGCCCCAAGCGTGCGCCAGGCCCTCGGCACTGATCGCACCGTTCAGCTCAATCTGACGCTCAACGGCAGCGCGGGCGTCCTCAATGTCACCGTCCTCGATAAAGTCGATGATAGACTCAATGCTCATAGGGGTGTCGGCGTTATCTGCCGCGCGCTCGGCCACCACGCGCTCCGCGCAGGCGGCACACTCCCCCGCCGACTTACCGCATACCGGGATACCGTCGAGCGTATGGCATGTGACGTTGGTGTGGTGGTCGGTAATCTCGACGACCGCGGTATGGCCTCCGGCCGTGGCAGTCACCTTGATGTAGAGGTTGGGCACACCCTCGACAAGCGACACATCGCAGTAGCCGGCGTCGGCGAGGAGCTCGGCCACGCGAGCACGGTCTTCATCGTCAACGCTCTCGAGCACCTCGAGCGCGCTCTTAGCGTCTCCGCCCACGGCACCCAGCACAGCCGCGGCTTCGATGCCATGCATTCCGCCCGAGTTGGGCACGGTCACGCTCTTAACGTTCTTGATGATGTTGCCCGAGCAGGCAACGTCCATATGATCGGGTTCGCAACCGAGCGTCTGGCTCGCCAGCGCCGCTGCATAGGCAACGGCAATGGGCTCGGTGCAGCCGAGCGCACAGACAAGCTCGCGGTTCAAAACATCGCAAAACGCGGTATCACGAAGGGAATCGGCAGACATAGGTATCTCCTACTTGTATAACGGGCTGGGCTCTCAAAAATAGTTAGTTCTTTTATTTGATAACAATGCATCAAAAACCGCAACCATGGTTCCGGCGGACGGCGCTCGAGCACAAATTGGCGGAATTATTCATGAGAAGCCGGTCTTGTTGCATGCTAAAGCGTTTGACCAAAAAACGCCCAAGCGTTTACACAAAAGTCGCGCTATCATGCAGTCGAACGCGGTAAAACCTTTAGCATTTGCGCCGCACAGACCAGAGAGGAACCATCCATGAAGATCGGTATCGGTAACGACCACGCCGCCGTCGAGCTCAAGAACATCATCTCCGAGCACCTGAAGGAGCGCGGCTGCGAGGTCGTGAACTTTGGCACCGACACCTCCGAGAGCTTTGACTACCCCATCGCCGGTTACAAGGTGGGTAAGGCTGTGGCTAACGGCGACGTCGACCTGGGCATCCTGATCTGCGGCACTGGAGTTGGCATTAGCCTCGCTGCCAACAAGGTCGAGGGCGTGCGCGCTGTCGTTTGCTCCGAGCCCTTTAGCGCCAAGCTCTCCCGCATGCACAACAACACCAACGTGCTCGCCTTTGGCGCCCGCGTCGTGGGCTCCGAACTCGCCAAGATGATCGTCGATGAGTGGCTCGACGCCGAGTTTGAGGGCGGCCGCCACGAGCGTCGCGTCAATCTCCTCAACGAAATCGACCAGACCCGCGGCCTTAAGGTCGTCGACGAGGCCTAAGCCGCTCAGCGCCACATGCCAACAGCAAGGGGCCCGCTCGGAGCACATGTCCGAGCGGGCCCCTTCTTAGTAGCTTTTTGAATAAAAAGAGCGCCGCGGATGAAGTTCCGCGGCGCCCAAGCCACACGCTAACAGCTTTAAGGAGTCAAAGCTGGTTTAGCCAAAGAAGCGCTTAATCTCGATTTCGGCGTTCTCCAGGCAGTCGGAGCCGTGAATCACGTTGGCGTTAACATCGACGGCAAAGTCGCCGCGGATGGTACCAGGAGCAGCGTCAAGCGGGTTGGTAGCGCCCATGAGTGTGCGCATCTTGGAGACAGCGGAGAGACCGGAAACGACCATCTTGACGACCGGACCGCTCGTCATAAAGTCGCACAGACCGCCAAAGAAGGGCTTGTCGGCCAGGTGAGCGTAGTGCTCCTCGACGGTAGCGCGCTCGAGCGTGGTCATCTCCATGCGCTCGATGACAAGGCCGCTACGCTCAATGCGAGCAACGATCTCGCCGATCTTGCGATCGCGCACGGCGTCGGGCTTAATCATGATGAAGGTCTTCTCGATAGCCATAAGGTAGCCTTTCAAGTAGGTTCGCGCGTGCCCAAGTCCCATTCCGGCACCCGCCTGGACTGCATCGTAACAGAGTTTTAGCTGCAGTTAAACAAAAAGCTGTTTATTGAATCGCTACAATTTATTAAAGCGCTCCATATGTGTCACTTCTGTTTCGAAGCCCGACTAGAGTACCATCTGACCGCCCATCAACCACATCGAACCGAGCGGGCGGTCGGTTGCCGCCCGTGAACGCACCCCCTTCACAACCTGCCCAAAGGTCCTACAGAAGTTCTCGACAAGCCCCTCCCCCATGGCAACAAAATACGAACGCCCGCATCAACAGGCGCCCGCAAAGCAAAAACGATTTATCAATACATGGCCAAAGCCGCTTCAGCCAAACCCTTACTTTGCCCCGTGGCCCATCTCGACGACCTTAGCCAGCGATCCAAACACGCCCTCGTCGGCCACGAGCTGCGCCTCTGCACGCTGCAGCTGCACGGCAACGGCGGCAGGGGCGGTACCGCCCTCGGTCATGCGTGCGGCGACAATCGACGGGATGTCGAGCGCCTCGGTAATATCGTGCTCAAAGAGCGGGCTTGCCTCCTGGAACACCTCAAACGGCAGGTCCTCAAGATTGCAGCCGCGCTTCTCGCACATCAGGACCAGATGGCCCACCACGGCATGTGCCTCGCGGAACGGCAGACCGCGCTTGGCCAGGTAATCGGCAACATCGGTGGCGGCAAGGTGCCCCACGCCGCACTCGCGCGCCATGGCATCCTCGTTGACGGTCCAAGTCGAAATCATACCGGCCATAACGGACAGGCACTGCATGAGCGTATGGGCAGTGTCGAGCGCGCCCCCCTTGTCCTCCTGCAAGTCCTTATTGTAAGCAAGCGGCAGGCCCTTCATGGTCACGAGCAGCTGCACCAGGTTGCCATACACACGGCCGCTTTTGCCGCGGATAAGCTCGGCAAAGTCGGGATTCTTCTTCTGCGGCATGATGGACGAGCCGGTGGAGTAGGAGTCGGAAAGCGTGATAAAGCCAAATTCGGAGCTCGACCACAGCACGATCTCCTCGGAAAGACGCGACAAGTGCATCGCCATGACGGAGCAGGCGTAATGCAGGTCGAGGAGGAAATCACGGTCGGAAACCGCATCGAGCGAGTTGGGGATCACGCCCGCAAAGCCAAGTTCGGCAGCCGTCATCTGACGATCGAGCGGATAGCTCGTACCGGCAAGCGCGGCAGCGCCCAGCGGGCAGTTGTCGGCAGCATCAAAGGCGGCCTTCAGGCGTGTAAAGTCGCGCGCGAACATCCAAGAATACGCCAGCAGATGATGCGACAGCAGCACGGGCTGAGCATGCTGCATGTGCGTGTAACCCGGCAGAATCACCTTGTCGTACTGTTTGGCCGTATCCACCAGCACGTGGCGCAGCTCAAGATTGGGCTCCATGAGCTCCTTGGCCAGCGCCTTGGCGCCCAGGCGCGTATCGGTCGCCACCTGGTCGTTGCGCGAACGCCCGGTATGCAGGCGCTTGCCCGCCTCGCCGATGCGACGGGTCAGCTCACCCTCGATGGACATATGAATGTCCTCGTCGTTGATATCGAAGATGAAGTTGCCGGCATCGATATCCTGTTCGATTGCGGTCAGGCCCTCGGCAATCGCCTGCTCGTCCTCGGCGCTGATAATGCCCTGGGCCGCCAGCATCTTGGCATGTGCCTTAGATCCGGCGATATCCTGCTTATAGAGATGTTTGTCGACCGGCAGCGACGCGCCAAACTCCTGCGTGACCTCGGCCACGCCCGCCTCAAAACGACCGCCCCAAAGAGCCATGGAACTGTCCCCTTTCATCAAATAACAAAACAAGCGCCCAAAGCAATGCACCCTGTCGCTAAAGCGATTTTTCAACCGCTAGTTTTACACATTCCTCACCGTGCGCGGAGCCATGTAGCTAATTTGCAAAGAAGTGACGCGCCAGGCACTTGGCGCCCAACGTCTCCCTCCGGATGTTGCCCTGCGAACCATCGATCCAGGCCTTCAGGCTCATAGGGACGTCCTCGACCTTTGCAGCATCAATCTCGGGCGCGAGTGCGAGTAAGGCATGCGCGATAGCATTGAACATAATGGATACTCCTCATATATATAGGCGCAAAGCCGCCAAATTGATAGAAGGAGCCCCGCCGGACAACCCCGGCGGGGCTCGGACTCAACCGCAGACGCGGCATCATATATGCGGGCGGAACGTAGGGGCCACCGATGTTAAGAAGTGTCAGCAAGCATAACGAAAGGTAGGGACCCCGTGCGCCCGTTATGTATCACGCGGATGGGCCGCGCGGATACCAAGGAAAGGAGGCACTAGGCCTGGGCGGCAGCAGAGCTGGGACCCTGGACCTTAGCCCACGTCTTGAGCGACAGCGTATCGATCTCGATAAAGCCGGCGCTGGCCTTCTCGTCAAACGTGGTGTCGCGGTCGTAGGTGGCCAGGCCGTAGTCGTAGAGGCTGAAGGGGCTCTTGCGGCCAACGACATGGCAGTTGCCCTTAAAGAACTTCAGGCGAACGGTGCCGGTCACGAACTTCTGGGTGTCAGCCATAAAGGCGTCGAGCGCGTTTTTGAGCGGGCTGTACCACTGGCCGTTGTACACGGCGGTGGCCCAATCCTGCTCGAGCTTGATCTTGGTCTTGAGCAGGTCGCCCTCGACGCAAATGTCCTCGAGCGCCTTGTGGGCGGTGATGAGCGTCAGGGCGCCGGGAACCTCATAGCACTCGCGGCTCTTGAGGCCCACCAGACGATCCTCGACCAGGTCGAGACGGCCAAAGCCGTTGTCGCCCGAAATCTTGTTGAGGGCGATGACGATCTCGGAGAGTTTCATCTTCTTGCCGTCGACGGCGACGGGCTTGCCGGCCTCAAACTCAATCTCGGTATACGTCGGGGTGTCGGGCGTGTCCTCGGGATTCTTGGTCATAACCCAGGCGTCGTCGAGCGGCTCGTTCCAGGGATCCTCAAGGTGGCCGCACTCAATGGCACGACCCCACAGGTTGTCGTCGATAGAATAGGGGTTATCGTTGGCACCCTCGGGAACCGGCACGTTGTGGGCGTGAGCATAGGCGACCTCGTCGGGACGGCACTTCAGATCCCACTCGCGAACCGGGGCGATAACCTTGAGCTCGGGGTCGAGGGCCTTGACGGCAGCCTCAAAACGAACCTGGTCGTTACCCTTGCCGGTGCAGCCGTGGGCGACGTAGGTCGCGCCAAACTCGTGAGCGACCTCGACAAGCTTCTTGGCGAGCAGCGGGCGAGACAGGGCGGAAAGCAGCGGATACTTGTTCTCGTACATGGAGTTTGCGGCGATGGCCTTAGTCAAGAACTCATCGGAGAACTCGTCGCGCAGGTCGAGCACCTGGCAATCGAGAACGCCCAGGTCGAGGGCCTTCTGCTTCTTGGCGTCCAGGCCGGTCTCCTCCTGGCCCACGTTGCCGCAGACACAAACGACATCGAGATTCTTCTCGTCCTGGAGCCACTTGACACATACGGATGTATCAAGACCACCTGAATATGCGAGAACGACTTTTTCCTTGCTCATGGCTGTTTCCTTTCGCCCTTGGTAGCTAGTTAGAACATCGGTCAGTTGCAAGTCACCTTGAGGTCAAAAACCGTGCAATATCAGGTTATTCAGCAGAATGCATCACAGGCATGCCCTAGAAACATGCGGCTATGTCGTGCATAAAACCCAACGACCTCAAAATGACTCTGTTGAGGCGTTACGCCCCATAAGGACAGAGACGATTGTTATCGTCGTCGGGAAATTGCGCGCTGGCGTCGGATGGCATTGTCTGCAGTAGTGATGATCTTTACGAACTGCATCTGCCTCTCCTTTCACCTATCGCCGGGCGCAATTCTAATATCGCAAACGGTACCTTTTCCTCGGTAAGCGGTTGTTTTTCCGTCTCCGTTTTCGATGTTCGCTATACTACGCTAAAGCGTCTGCTGTACAAGCGACAAATTCAAATTTCTGAAAAGTTTTTTCATTAATTTGTGAAGCGTGGTGCAAATACGCTCCGTTCCTGCGAAAATACGCCCGACTACGAGTTGATGGTTATAACGTCTGAAACAATTTCGAAACGAAAGGCTCGCTTTTATGCAAACTTACGAATCGGACGCCAATATCGGAAACATTAAGCTCATCGCCGTCGACATGGACAAAACGCTGCTGACCGACGAGCGCGTGCTGCCCCAGGGCCTCGATGAGCGCCTGGACAAGCTCGCCGAGGCTGGCATCGTGTTCTGCCCCGCTAGCGGACGTCCAGCCCCCAAGCTCGAGGAGATGTTCGAGGACATCAAGAACCGCCTCGCCTTTTGTCCCGACAACGGAGCGTGCGTAATCTATCGCGGCAGTTATATCTATAAGAGTAATATTGACGTGGAGCTGTACCAGCAGGTCTTGAGCCGTGCCTCGGAGGATCCTCGCGCCGTTCCCGTCCTGTGCTGCTTCGACGAGTTTTACGTGCTTGCCCGCGACCATCAGTACCACGACGAGATCAGCGTCTACTACAACACAATCAACTACGTCGACAGCTTTGAGGGCATTGATTTCGAGTCCAACAAGATTTCGGTCTTCTTCCCCGGCTACGACGCCGAGCCCGCTTTCCGCGAGACCTATAGCCCCGAGTTCTCGGACAAGCTCTACGTCACCAACGCCGGGCGCGAGTGGATCGACTTTATGAACCTGGGTGTCGACAAGGGTGCCGGCGTCGCTCATCTGTGCGAGCACCTGGGCATCGATATCGCTGACGCCGCCGCCGCGGGCGACACCTACAACGACATCCCCATGCTCGAGCGCGTCGGGCACAGCTTTATCGTGGACAATGCCGAGGAGCATATGAACGCGCATGCCAAATGGCGCATTCCGAGCAACAACGACGGGGGCGTACTGACGCTCATCGACGCCATCTTGGCGGCTCGGTAGCCGTCCCATCGGGCCTGGCCGGGCGGCACGGGATAACTTTTCGCTCGGTCAGGTCCTGCGCAAGACGAAAGCCACATTAAGTGGCTTTCTTTGCGTGCGGAATCTACGAAAAGTTATCCCGTGCCGCCCGGCCAGGCCCTAGGTTTACTTACCTGCCGCCTAGATGGCGTCTTGGCGTCTAGATACTTGGCTGAATTTTTTGGAATGAAGGGGGCTCCTTGTTGGCAAGGAGCCCCCTTCTGCTTTTGGCTACTTTGGTGTTGTTGGTACGTCTTTATTTGGCATCGGCCCAGGTTATGCCGGTGCTGGCTTCGGCGATCAACGGTACGCGTAGGTCTACGACGTGCTCCATGACGTCGCGGACCATGGCGGTGAGGCGCTCGACTTCGTCGATGGGGCACTCAAAGTCCAGTTCGTCGTGTACCTGCAGAATCATGTGGGCAGCAAAGCCCTCTTCTTCCAGGCGGCGGCTTACGCGGGCCATCGCGATCTTGATGATGTCGGCCGCGGTGCCCTGCATAGGATGGTTCATGGCCGTACGCTCACCAAAGCCGCGGAGCTGTGGGTTTTTGGCCTTGAGCTCGGGAATATGGCGACGGCGGCCATACATGGTCTCGGCATAGCCCGTCTGCTTGGCACGCGCCACCACATTATCGAGGAATGTGCGCACGCCCGGGTAGGCCTCGTAGTAGCGATCGATCATATCGCGCGCCTCGGCCATCGAGATATGCAGCGACTGCGACAAACCGTAGGCCTGCTGGCCGTACACGATGCCAAAGTTCACGGCCTTGGCGCGGCTGCGCAGGTCGGGTGTCACCTCGGACACCGGCACGCCAAATACACGCGCGGCCGTCTCGGCATGGAAGTCCTCGCCCTCGTTAAAGGCACGTACCAGATGTTCATCACCCGAAAGATGCGCGAGCAGGCGCAGCTCGATCTGCGAGTAGTCCACCGCCAAAAAGACGCTGCCCTCGCCCGCCGAGAACGCCGTCTTGACGGTACGCCCCAGCTCCGAGCGCGTCGGAATGTTCTGCAGGCTCGGGTCGCTCGAGGACAGACGCCCCGTCGCGGTGATGGTCTGGTTGTACGTGGTGTGCACTCGACCGTCACCACGGCGCAACGGACCTAGCGTGTCCAGATAGGTCGACTTAATCTTGGACTTCTCACGCCAGTCCAAAATCAGGCGCACAATCTCGTGGTCGCGGGCAAGGTCGCTCAGCACCTTGGCGTTGGTCGAATAGTAGCCGCGCTTGGTCTTCTTGAGGCCCTTGGTCGGAAGCCCCATAACGTCAAACAGCACATGCGAGAGCTGCATGGGGCTGCCGATGTTAAAGGTCTCGTCACCCGCCAGGTCTCGAATGTTTCGCTCAACCTCGGCAATCTGGGTAGCAAGCCCCTCGGACAGACTATGCAGGCGGTCGGGGTCCACGAGCATGCCCGCGCGCTCCATCTTGGCAAGCACCGGCACGAGTGGCATCTCGATGCCATCGAACACGTTGACGGCGTTCTCGCGGGTCATGCGGTCGCGCAGCGGTACGACCAGCGCCAGCGTCAAGGCCGCCGTGCGAGCGGCAGGCGCAGGAGCGTCCTCACCGGCACCCTCTGCACCGCGCGCCGTAGGCAGCGCCATCTGCAGATAGGTATCGGCCAGATACGCCTCGTCAAACTCGGAGCGGTCGGAATCCAACAGGTAGGCGGCAACCACGGTATCGAAGATGCGCGTGGAATCAACTGCCAGCGGATCCATGAGCTCGGGCTCGGAGGAATCGATGGGCGAAAGCTCATGCAGCAGCGCTTTCATATCCGGGCTCGCCACGCGGCCCTCCATAAACAGGCGCGCAAGCACGCCGGCAATCACGCCGTGAGCGAAGTTGAAGCCATCGACCACGGCAGGCGCACCGCCATCGCCCTCCTCAAGTGCAAGCAGTCCTTTGGGCGTCGCCAGCCACAGCGTGCGTGTCAGGCCAAAAAGCGCGCCCTCCTCCTTGTCATCGTCCACCAGGGCGGCAACCCACTCGCCTGCCTTGATCGCACGCGAAACCTCTGCGGCAGCGGCAGCGAGCGCCTCGGCATCGCCGGCGGCAGCGCGCATAACGTGGGGAATCTCAAACGTGCTGGCAGTGGCCGCAGCCCCGCCCTCGCCGCCGATCAGCGCCAAGAAACGGTTCTGCATGGCGGTGATACCAAGCGTACCCAGCGCCGCGGAAACCTCATCGGCAGAAAACGCCGGGAAGGACGTCGCCTCAAAATCGAGATCAACGGGCGCATCGGTGCGGATGGTCGCCACCTTACGGCTCAGCAGCGCGTCGTCGATGTGTGCGCGCAGGTTTTCGCCCATCTTGCCCTTGACCTCGTCGGCGTGTGCGATGACCTCGTCCAGGCTACCGTACTGCGCAATGAGCGCGCTCGCCTTTTTGGGGCCGATGCCCGGTACGCCGGGGATGTTATCGGACGTATCGCCCTTCAGACCATAAAAATCGGGCACGAGCGCCGGCGTGATGCCGTGATATAGATCGTCCACGCTCTCGGGCGTCATGATCGCCACGTCGGACAGGCCCTTGCGGGTCGAGACCACGTTGACGTGCTCGGTCACGAGCTGATACATATCGCGATCACCGGTCACCAGCAGCATGTCACAGCCGGCCTGCTCGCCCAGGCGCGCCATGGTTCCCAGGATATCGTCGCCTTCCCAGCCCTCGGACTGCAGAATCGGCACGTTGAGCGCGCCGAGCAGCTCCTTGATCATCGGAAACTGCGCGTGCAGATCGGGGTCCATGGGCGGGCGCTGCGCCTTATACTGCGGCAGCATCTCCATGCGCACGCGCGGCTTGCCCTTATCAAACGCCACGACCACACCGTCGGGGTTAAAGGCGTCGATCATCTTGAGAAACATGTTCAGAAAGCCAAAGATCGCATTGGTGGGGCGACCGTCCGGCGCGTTCATGGTCGGCGGCACGGCGTGGAAGGCGCGATGCATGAGCGAGTTGCCGTCGATAACGGCAAAGGTGCGGCGCTTGTCAGACATATTGAATACCTCGCTTTGGGCTGGGCACGGTTTGCTCACTCCAGTTTACACGCTCCCTGCCCCGCGACCACCGCACATCAGGCTCCCCTGCCGCCGCGGGCCCGCGCGTGATACGATGGCTCACGGTACATCAACCAGCACGATCGATCCGAAAGGAGTCTGCGTCATGGAGCGTCCCTGCGCATGGAAAAAGTACACGCCACAGCAGATCGAGGAGCTCGAGGAGCTTTGCCGCGGCTATAAGCAGTTTTTGAGCGAGAACAAGACCGAGCGCCTGTGCGTCAAGACCGGTATCAAGATGGCCGAGGAGGCGGGCTACGTCAATCTGGAGACCGTGATCGCCGAGGGCCGCGCGCTCAAGGCAGGCGACAAGGTGTACGCCGCCAACCACGGCAAGGACCTCATGCTCGTCAACCTGGGCACCGCCCCGCTCGAGCAGGGCTTTAACATCCTGGGCGCCCACGTGGACTCGCCGCGCCTGGACCTCAAACAAAACCCCGCCTTCGAGGCCGGCGACATGGCCTATCTCGACACGCACTACTACGGCGGCGTCAAGAGCTACCACTGGGTCGCTTCCCCGCTCGCACTCGTAGGCGTCATCTGCAAAAAGGACGGCACCACCGTCGACATCAACATCGGCGACAAGGCAGACGACCCGGTCTTTACCATCTCCGACCTGCTGATCCACCTCTCGAGCGAGCAGATGGCCAAGCCCGCCAAGGACGCCGTCGACGCCGAGATCCTCGACGTGATCGTGGGTGGCCGCCCCGTCAAGTTTGACGAGGACGACAAGGACGCCCCCAAGGAGCCCGTCAAGCAAATGTTCCTGGACATCCTCAAGGAGCAGTATGACGTCGAGGAGGAGGACTTCCTCTCCGCCGAGATCGAGGTCGTGCCCGCCGGCCCGGCCCGCGACATGGGCCTCGACCGCTCCATGATTCTGGGCTATGGCCACGACGACCGTGTCTGCGCCTATCCGTCCATGCTCGCTCAGATCAATGTGGCCAACGTGGAGCGCACGAGCATCACGCTCATCGTCGACAAGGAGGAAATCGGCTCCGTGGGTGCCACTGGTATGACGAGCCGCTTCTTCGAGAACACCGTCGCCGAGATCATGACGCTCGCCGGCGAGGACAGCCCGCTTGCCCTGCGCCGTGCACTCGCCCACAGTCGTATGCTCTCTTCCGACGTGTCCGCCGGCTTCGACCCGGGCTATGCCGGCAAGTTCGAGACCAAGAACGCCGCCTTCATGGGCCGCGGCCTGTGCTTTAACAAGTACACGGGCAGCCGCGGCAAGGGTGGCTCCAACGACGCCGACGCCGAGTACGTGGCCCTCGTCCGCGACATCATGGACGAGGCGGGCGTGGACTTCCAGACCTGCGAGCTCGGTCGCGTCAACGCGGGCGGCGGCGGCACCATCGCCTACATCATGGCCAAGTACGGCATGAACGTCATCGACTCCGGCGTTGCCGTCCTGTCCATGCACGCCCTGTGGGAGGTCGCCAACAAGGCCGACATCTACGAGGCATATCGCGGCTACAAGGCCTTCATCGAGCGCGCCTAACCAGTCCCTTGTAACTTGCGGTGAAATACGGATTCATCAGGCCTTCCAACAGGGAAAGCGGTCTGCATTTCACCGCAACTTTTTTTAGCGGGAGGAGGATTCCGTGCTACAGGTCGTCATTTCGCCCGCCAAACAGATGCGGACAGCTCAAGATGCCTTTGACGTTTGGGGCATACCGCCTTTTGCACATCAGACGGCCCGGCTCCATCAGGCACTGTTGGGCATCGAACGCGAGGATGGCGCGGCAGGTCTTCAGGCCCTTTGGAACGTGAGCGACAGGCTGCTTACAACGTGCCTGGATACGCTTCACGAATTTATGCCCGTCCTGAGCGATGCCGACCTCGCCGATCCCGATATCGCGCGTCGAATCTCCCCCGCCGTCATGTCCTACCACGGCATCCAATACCAAAGCATGGCGCCCGAGGTCATGGATGCCGCACAGCTCGACTGGCTGCAAAACCATCTCTGGATCCTCTCGGGACTCTACGGATGCGTACGCCCCTTCCACGGCGTGTCGCCCTATCGGCTCGAAATGGGGGCGAAGCTCTCCGTCAACGGCGCTCGCGATCTCTATGCCTTCTGGGGGAATCAACTTGCACAGGCAATTGCGCCGGCCGGTTCCGACACCACTATCGTCAACCTTGCCAGCGTGGAATACGCCAAAGCCGTCCTGCCCCATGCTGCACAGGATACAACGGTTATCACTTGCCTTTTTGGCGAAGGCGTCCGCAACGATAAGCCCGTCCAGCGATCGACCGCCAGCAAAAAGGCACGCGGTTCGATGGTCCGCTGGATGGCGGAAACCAAGGTCGAGGAAGCCGCCGATCTTACCGAGTTCAACCTTGGCTACCGTTATGTCCCCGAGCTCTCGTCCCCAGACAGCCTGGCCTTCATCAACGAGCAGGCATTCTAGAAGCCTGTCGCTAGCGCCGAACTCCTCCTCGACATGCTTTCATGACATTCGGTGAACACACCGCTATTCGGCCAAGCCATCTGCTTTGGCAATCTCGCTTGTCGAGCCATCTTGATAGGTAACCTGAACGTGCTCCACCTCGGACGCCGCAACACCCGACGGAGGCTCAAGGCGCCATTCCGTCAGGGCGATATCCATGGTCGTGGGGACGTCTCCTTGATCTTTGAGCTTCACCATAAGCGTTTTGAGCGTCGCGTCAAACGTCACGCGTTCGATTTCATCACCTGGAATGGACCCACCACTCAGCTGCAACTGCACAAACTCATCGCGCGGGTACCAATAGTCGCCCGGCGCGGCCACCGTGTTACCGCCCGCGACCTTCACCGTCATGATCGGCAGGGCATCGTCGGCCTCAAACTCCCAGGCAGCGCCGCCGCGACCGCCAAACGTCCAAATACAAAAGGCAATCACCAGCACGGCAAGCACCGCAAAACCAATTGCGACCAGCCCATGATGGGCACGGCCCTCCTCGGCCGACACATCCCACTGCGTCTCTCGATATAGATGCTTGTCTTCCATGTTCGCCTCCCCACGGGCATGCTCATCGCGTCAATCGTACCCATTCGAGCTATACTTGAGCCCACCACATAAATGGGGAGCTTGCAGGACAAGACGGCAGGCTGAGACTGGGCGCGCCCGCCCTGACCCGCAAACCTGATATGGGTAATGCCAACGAAGGGAGCCGTGCCAATGAGCACACAGACCGAGCCCAAGCTCGTCACGCAAATCGACTTCGCCCGCGCCGGGCAGATCACACCGCAGATGAAGGAGGTCGCCGAGCGCGAGCATCGCGACCCCGAGTACATACGCGAGCGCGTGGCCGACGGCCGCATCGCCATTCCCGCCAACATCGTGCATATCAAAAAGGGCATGCGCGCCTTTGGTGTCGGCGAGGGCCTGTCCACCAAGGTCAACGTCAACCTGGGCATCTCGGGCGACAAGGCCGATGCCGCCGAGGAATGGAAGAAGGTCAAGATCGCCGAGGACTTTGGCGCCGACGCCATCATGGACCTCTCCAACTCGGGCAAGACGCGCCAGTTCCGCCAGCAACTCATCGACGAGACGCCGCTCATGGTGGGCACCGTCCCCATGTACGACGCCATCGGCTACATGGAAAAGCCGCTGGTCAAGCTCACCAAGGACGACCTGCTCGAGGTCGTTCGCGCGCACGCCGAAGACGGCGTGGACTTTATGACCATCCACTGCGGCATCAACAAGTCGGTCATTAAGACCTTTAAGGAGACCGGCCGTCTCATGAACATCGTCAGCCGCGGCGGCTCGCTGCTGTTTGGTTGGATGGAGGTCACCGGCAATGAGAACCCCTTCTACGAGTTCTACGACGAGGTGCTCGAGATCTGCCACGAGTACGACGTGACGATCTCGCTCGGCGACTCCTGCCGCCCGGGCTGCCTCTACGACTCCAACGATGCCACCGAGACCGCCGAGATGATCGAGCTGGGCAAGCTGTGCAAGCGTGCCTGGGCCGCTGGCGTCCAGGTCATGGTCGAGGGCCCGGGTCACATGGCACTCGACGAGATCGCCGCCAACATGAAGCTGCAGAAGCGCCTGTGCCACAACGCCCCGTTCTATGTGCTCGGGCCGCTGGTGACCGATATCGGCGTGGGCTATGACCACATCACCGCCGCCATCGGTGGTGCCATCTCCGCCAGCTCCGGCGCCGACTTCCTGTGCTACGTGACGCCGGCCGAGCACCTGTGCCTCCCCAACGCCCAAGACGTGCTCGATGGACTCATGGCCACCAAGATCGCCGCACACGCCGCCGATATCGCCAAGAAGGTGCCCCACGCCCGCGACATGGACGACAAGATGGGCCAGGCACGCCGCAAGCTCGACTGGGACGCCATGTGGAAGTGCGCGCTCGACCCGGTTACGGGCAAGAAGCGCTACGAGGAGTCCCCCGCCGCCACCGAGGGCACTTGCACCATGTGTGGCAAGATGTGCGCCGTCCGCACCGTTAACAAGGTGTTCGAAGGCACGACGATCGACCTCGGCATGGAGGACTAACTCGTCACCGGAGCCACAAACGGCCACAAGGTATTCGTCAATTGTTGACATGTGAACATTTTCTTACATTTACGTAAAGATTGCACCGCCCGCCCGGGATCGGCATACAGCCGGCCCGGGCAACTTTATAATGCAGACAGAAGACCCATTTGAATCCGACCGATCAAGGGAGCGAACATGGATCGCAGTAAGGTACCCGCCGTTCTATCCATCGCAGGATCCGATTCCAGCGGTGGTGCCGGCATTCAGGCCGACATCAAGACCATCACGGCGCACCGCCTGTATGCCGAGACGGCCATCACGGCCATCACCGCACAAAACACGCTCGGCGTCACCGCCGTGCAGAATATCTCCCCGGACATTGTCGCGGCGCAGATCGATGCCGTTTTTGACGATATTCGACCCAGCGCCGTCAAGATCGGCATTGTCTCCTCTGCCGAGATTATCGAGGTTATCGCCGACCGCCTGAGTGCCTGGGACGCACAAAATATCGTCGTCGACCCCGTCATGGTCGCCACCTCGGGCGCTCGCCTGATCGCAGAGGACGCCGCCGAAGCGCTTACCCGTCGCCTGTTCCCACTGGCGACCGTCATCACGCCCAATATTCCCGAGGCCATGGCACTGCTCGATTACGAGGTCGATTCCGAGCGCACGCAGCAAAATGCCGCCATGCTCCTCACCCGCCGCTTTGGCTGCGCGTCCCTCGTTAAGGGCGGGCATTTTGTCAACGAAGCCAACGATGTGCTAGCAGAGCCCGCGCCGCTCGATGACGAGGGCAACCATCTGGGCGATCCGCTCACCACGTGGTTCCGTCACAAGCGTATCGACACCAATAACACGCACGGCACCGGCTGTACGCTTTCGTCCGCCATCGCCTGCGCGCTGGCCCAGGGCATGGATCTTGCCGATGCCGTCAACGCCGGAAAGGCCTACCTAACGGGCGCTCTCGCCGCCGGCTTTGACATGGGCAGAGGCTCCGGCCCCGTCAATCACATGTGGCAGTACTGACTTGTAGGAACGATAAAAACGAATACGCCGTTTACCTGCGGGTTTAAGTACGACAACAACGGCACAAGCGCGTAAAAACGAGTTAGCGCGCGCACTTGGGATAATTTGGGGATACGAAAGCCGCACGGACGCGTGCTCGAAACATCCCTGTTTATTAACGCAAAGAGGCCCCTCCCCGGAATACCGGGGAGGGGCCTGCCCTTATGGTCTGGCGATAACCACCTGGTCGCCGTCCCCGTCGAGGTACGGCGTGATTGCGATGCCGCGATCGCTCTCGATCACGATGTAGGCGCGGTTTGTCGAGCGCTCGACAGCGATGTACGAGGACACGTTCTGCGGCAGATCGTAGAGTGGTCCGTCGGACTGGTCCATGACAGTGGCGACGCCCGTCGCGCTCGCATCTCTGGGATGCGCAAGCGAACAGGCAACGGCGATGAGCGCGAACATGGCGATGACCGCCAGGACCGCGTAGACGACGCCGAGTAGCTTCTCGCTAAGCTTCATGTCACTCCTTGACGAGGTAGTCATCTGCCTCGGGCTTTCCGGTGGCGCGTCCGACGGCAATATAGCGGAGCTTCCCGCTGCCGCCGGTGTAGCGTCCCCAGATAAAGCCGTCCGCGGACTTATACCAGTCGTCGAGCACGACAGTCTGCCCCCTGCTGTAGGAGGCCACCACGGACCCGGAAAGGGACGGCGCCGAGCGCACGTTGAGCTTGAAGACGGTGCAGCGGTAGCGGCCCCCGAAGCCCTTGGTCTCAGTCGTATGCTGGGTCGGCTGCTTCGCGGGCGCCTGCTGAACGGGCGCGGAATTCGATGCCTTGATTCCGAAACTCTCGAGGTAGATTCGGGCCAGGTCGTCGAGGTATTCATTGAACTTCTGCAGATCGCCGCCGTTGTCGATGAAGCCGTTCTCGGCGAGGCGGTAGTTAATGCCCCTCGCGGCGGCCCTGTTGATGTTAGCGAGGTTGGATCGCTTGACGAGCTTCTGCGCTCGGCCCGGCATGAACGCGGACAGCTTGTCCGCCAGCGTCTTATCGTAGGAGTCCGGGCTGAACTTCGAGCTGATGATCACATGGGCACCGCGAGGTGTCTTGAGACCGCTGGCATCCATGTGCAGCTCAACGACGGGACCGTCGGCCTTGAGGCTGTTCAGCCCGCCGTCCGCATACCAGTTGCGCGAAGTGTCGCAAAGCACCACCTGATCGCCGCCAAGCTCCTTGATGCGCCTGCCGAGCGCACGCACGCGCTCGGCCTCGGTGTACCCGCCGGCGCAGCAGCCGGGGTCGCCGGCGCCGTGCCCGCAGATGACGAACAGCTTGGCCACGCTATTCCTCGCCGCCCTCGTGAGACGGTCCCGGCTGCGCGCCGCCAACCTCTGGCAGGTCGGTCGCGACACTGGTTAGCAGCGACACGACGGCGGCGACGCCCGCCACGCTCGCGACCTGCACCCAGTCGAGGTCCGTGAATCCGACGCTCCCGGTACCGATAAGCGCCACCGCCGTCTGAGCGGCCGTCTTGACGGCGCGGGTGAGGGCCGCGATTGCCCATTCCTCGTACTTCTCCATGATGCTAGTCCTCCGATTCTCCCCTGATGCGGGCGTTGACGATTTCCTGGTAGTAGTGGGTGCCGGTGCCATTTCCGCCCATGCCGTGGTAGGCCCCGTAGACCTGCGAGGCCTCCTGCTTGACCCAGTCGGGGCAACCCTTGCCGCTGACCACGTAGTGCTCATGGAGGTCCACGAGGCGGCTTCGCAGCATCGTCCGAGTGCCCTCCTGCATCGCGTCCATGAGCCGGTACAGGCGCATGAGCGCACCCGCGAGGGCCGCGAGGACAACCGGCACGGCCCACTGGACGGCCACGCGGGCTAGTTCTTCCATTCGCGCGCCTCCACTAGGCAGTCAGTTGCTTCCACGCGTCGTCGCTGCCGAACGTGCCCGGCTCGATGGTGTTGCCGTCCATCAGAGACTCGTAGACGCTTCCGTACTTGGTGACGCGGTCGCCCTTGGCGTATGACTTGCCGCTGACCCACTCGGGAACGTTCTCGCCGCCGGCCGTGGACGCCACGACCTTCGCCCAGTGCTGGGGGTCGGAAACGGGATCCGCCGCAGTCGCCGTGTGGCCCGAGATGGCCTTGTAGAGCGTGCCCTGCCAGAGCACGCGGTCTCCTTGCGCATAGACGTGACCGCATGCGTAGAGCGGATAGAGCGCCGGAACCTTCAACGCATCATCGTCGGAGAGGGCGGCCGCCTGGATCTGGGCGAGCATGAGGGCGGCGTCCTGAGGCGTTCCGGCATCGGGAACGAGAGTCCACACCTGCCAGATGGCGCCGTCATGCTGCTCATAGGAGAGCACCGTGTGGTAACCGGCGCCGGGGTTGGGTTCCGCCGTCTCGCGAATCGGCAGGCCGGAGCCGTCCGTGGTCAGGTAGACAGACCCAGATACAAATTGTCCGTAAAACATTTTTCTCCTTAATGGTTGATTCTTTCCCAAAGCTCCGGGGCCGTATCGGGCTCAGATCCGATACGGGGCGCATGCGTCTGCAGGCACTTGTACAGGTCGCCTCCATATGCCACGCGCGCGCCGGCGGCATACGAGGCCTCGCCCACATACCACGGCCGGATGAGCTGGGGTACCTTCAGCGCGTCCTCATCGCCGAGAGTCTCGGCGGACATGGCAGCAAGCCGAACCGCGTCATCGCGCACCCCGTCTGGCACGACACTCCATACTTGGTAGATGGAGCCGCCCCGCTGTTCATACGCCATGTCCGCCCTGAAGCCCTCGGGGACCTCAGGCTCATCAGACGCGAGAATCGGGAGACCCCTCCCGTTTGTCGCCAGGCGCACTGCGGGCCCGACAAGGGTCCCGATCAATGCCATTTAGACTCCTTTCTCTCGACCTCTCGTAGCAGAAATCCCACGCGCGTATCCTCTCCTTGAGAGCCCACGCGTCTGGGATTTACGGGATTGGAGACCATGATGAAAGTTGCAGAGGCCGCCTCGAGGTACATGGACGACAAGCGCGGCAGGCTGCGCGCCTGCACCCTGGCCGGATACGAGAGCGCGCTAGCGCTGCACGTCCTACCTCGCTGGGGCGAGCTGGAACTCGAGGCGATAACGCCCGAGGACGTACAGGGCTGGATTGATTCGTTTGAGCTGCCGGGGGCCGCCGAAAAGGCATACAAGACCCTGCGGCAGGTTATCCGCTGGGCCATCCGCCGTCTCGGTGTTCGGATGTACGACCCAACCGCCGTCGGTGTCGAGCTACCGCACAAGCCGGCGCACCGCCCACGCACGATGGAGGCGAGCCAGGTCCGTGCCTACCTCCGCGCGCTGTGGGGACACGAGTGCGAGGCGGTCGCGATCTGCTCGGTAACCCTCGGGCTGCGGCGCGGCGAGGCGTGCGGCCTCAAGTGGTCGGACATCGACCTGCGCACCGGCGAGGTCCGCATCCGCCGTTCGAGGCAAGTCGTGCGCGGCAATGAGGTCGTCGAGGCGCCGAAGACCGAGCGCTCCGCGCGGTCCTACTGGCTCCCCCGCTTCGCGGTCAAACGCCTGCGTGCGCTGCGAAAGGGCCGCTCGGGCTGGCTGTGCGATCTGTCGCCCGATGCCGTCGCACGGCGTATCAGGTCTGCATGCCGCCGGGCGGGCGCCGCATGGACATCGATGACCGAGTGCCGCCACACATGGGCGACGCTCGCGGTCGAGGCCGGCGTGGGCATCGAGACCGTAGCCATGATGCTGGGACACACAGACATCGGGACCGCCTACGAGCACTACATCGTGCCAAGACCACGCGTCTGCAAGGATGCGCAGAAAGTGGTTGAGCGGCTGATACTCGGGGGCTAGCATTCCGTATCCCATGCCTCGGGCAAGGCGGGGTCGGTATCCTATTTCAAAACAGCCGGCATTGTTATCGTGAGCTGTCTTTTCGCAAGGGTTGCGATTAATTCGTCGTGGGGAAGCGCGACAATCGGGAGGCTTCCGGAAGGGTTTCGGCCAGTCGGTCGTGTCATAGTGCCAATCGCAAGTGACTGGGCGAGCGGAAACATGTCCGTCGACACGAACGGGACGGTCAACATTAACTCCAACGACAACACGATCTCCACCGCAGCGTCCATCTCTTCCATCGCCGTATTTCCGGCGGCGTAGCATTCCGTACCCCATGTCGTGCGCAACGTGACCTTTTCTGCCAACAAGCAGATCGGCTCGCTCTATTACGACGAATTCGATACGGAAATCGAGGCCAGAAATTTCGTGCTCGCCTTTCCACTGTCGGGCGTGCGATTTATTCGCCCGTCGATACCCTCATCAGAGGGGAAACAGCGTTGGATGATAGTGCAGACCTATAAGGGCGACGTCGAGACTATCCAGGTGATGTTTTGCTGTTTCTAGCATTCCGTATCCCAGACCGACTGGACCTATCTGTACGGCGCGCCTGGTTCCGGGAGGTCGTTCGTGCGCTACCGCCGCGACGGCGAGCACTGCGTGCTGCAATGGGGCGTGACGCAGGGCACGTCTGCATACTGGGCCGCCGGCCGCCTGCCAGAGCAGATGCGGCCAAGGGACGGCAACGTCTACGTGCCGGGGGTCTGCACGTCTCCTGACGGAACTGTGGAAAACATCTGCGCGTACTGCTATGTCTCGGCATCGACCGGCGAGGTCGGCTTGCAGGTGGCGGCGACCACGAATCGGAACATCTGGAATCGCGGGGAGACGTCGTGGTTAATCTAGACCGACCACACGGTTGAGTGCCGCATCTCCTACGCCTTCTAGGCCGCCGGCCAGCAGGCCGTGCAGGAGAAGCCATAGGAGCCTGACAGACCCGTGGCGCCGAAGAATGCTATCGCCGGATGAGTCCCACGATGCCGTTGATGCCGCGACCGCTGAGCATGGTGCCGCCACTGGCCATGTCCTGTAAGACGCAGGCATCGTATTTAAGCATAGTTCCGCTGACGAGCATCTTCACGGCCACGTGCCTGACGGTCGAGCCGACCGCGCAGCCGCTTGAGCCGCTGACGAACCTCTCACCCACGCAGCATGGAATCATGACCTCTTTGTCTGAGTTGTCAGTCGCGGACATGGACACGAAGACTCCGACGACCAGCCAGTCGCCCAACGTCGGGACGTCGACCGACCCGCCGCTGGGCAGCCTCTTGCTCGACAGCACCCTCGGGGATACGGAATCCCCGAGGGTCGCGAGCGGGGTAAGGGTCGGAATGAGCAGCTTAGGCTGACCCGTCGTCAGTCCGTCGAATGTCACCGAGCAGATCGGGACCGACACGTCAGCGTCACCGTCCAGGATGGAGCCTTTCGGCACCGACGGCGCGGCGGCGCTCGAGCCGGGGGTTCCCTGGAGAACCTTCCACTCAACCTTCTCGACAAGGGTCGGGCTGGACCCGCTCACATCGCGGGTGTAATGGACGCAAATGTAGTCCATGCGCTTCTTGCCTTGCGAGCCGCTCGCCACCTTAACGTCCTCGGGCGCGGTGACACCGATATGGCGACCCTGCACGATCATGTCGCCGGTCGCGATACGGACGGTGTTCGCGTCGACAAGCGATGGGGCCAGCTTGCCGCCCGTCTGCAGCACATAGCTGCCAGTGCCGACTTCGCCCGCAATGCGGCGCCCGTCGTCGGCCGAGCTGACGTGTGGCACGCCCGCTTTGCCGGTCACAATCTCCATTTAAGCCGTCCTTTCCCATATAAAGCCGTTCTGGCTGTCTCGCATGGACCACGTTCCCCCATAGGTGGCACCTTGGTTTTTGCCCTTGCTTTCCATATAGAGGGAGCCCACAGGGTGCGCGGCGAGGAACGTCTGGGCGGTCGAGGCCGCGGGACCCTGTGGCCCCGTCTCCCCGACAGGCCCCTTTAGGTTGCCCAACTTAATCCATGCCATGTCGACGCCTCCGACTAGGCCTTGTAGGTGTACAGGTTCCCGGTGGCGGCGTCGATGTAGACCGAGCCGACCACGGCGGTGCCGGTCGGCGCGCCGGTCCCGGCGGTCACGGAGGTGCCGTCGGCGCCCTTTTCTCCCTTGGGGCCCGTCTGACCGGTCGGGCCGGTCTCCCCCTTCAGTCCCTGGATTCCCTACTTGCCCTGCTCTCCGGTGTCGCCCTTGTCGCCCTTGGGACCCTTGAGGGTTCCCACCTGATTCCACGTGTTAGTCATTTGTATCTCCAATCTCGCCGTAGCGATAATAGGTGCCAGTCTCACTGTCGAGGTAGAGGTCCCCGACGCGCCCGCCGGTGGCGGGTGCACCGCCCCCGACGTACCACTTCGTTCCGGGCTCGCCCGCCGACTTTAGCTGCTCGCGCACCCAGTCCTCGATGTCCGCCCAGGTCTTGACCTCGTCGTCGGTGTAGATGTATCCGTCCGGCTTGGCCCTCGGGCGCACCCTGAGCACGGCGCGCGCCTGCGTGTCGCGCCCATCGCTCGCCCATGCGGCAATGTCGGCGCCCGCCGTCAGCAGGAGCGACGGCACCGGGGCCTCGCCGCCGACGACCGGGGTCACCAATGCGCGCGCCGATCCGGCGATGGCGAAGTGGGCCTCCGTCGCGCCGCGGACCGAGACGCGGACGCGCCGACCCGTATCCCATTGGTAAAGGGGCGGGCCGATGAGTTCTATCTGCTTCATAGCAATCTCCTATCTCCCCACCGCACCAGGCGATGCGCCATACGTGGCGCTGTAGCCCGACCCCGCGGCCTTTACGATCTTGCTGCTGATCTCGACCGAGACCGTCACGTTTGGCGAGTAGTGTCTGGCCTCAACGATATCGCCGAGGCCGAACTCGACGCCCTCGTTGACCGTCACGGTCACGCTGCCCTCGGACTGCTTGTCCTCGAGTCGGCTGGATGCCTGGTCGCGGAGATCGTCGCCCTCGGTGTTGTTGGCGTCGTAGTACTCCTCGAGCTCGAAGACGCCGGTCATCGCTTTCACGGTGCCCACGCTGCCTTCCCGGTCGGCGTAGACGTCCACGACTTCTCTGGCCGCAAGTTCACCTTTGCCGGCCGCCTTGAGGTGATTGGTGACGAGCAGGTCGCTCTTGAGGTCGAAGTTTACGAGATCGGAGTCGACCCTGCCGCGCCAGTCTGTCACCTTCACCGCCTGGAGCCTGCACGATCCGCCCACCCACCTCGCATCGAGGCGAAGGCCTGCGGAGCGCATCGCCAGCCTAAGGTTGGTCCAGGCGTCGGGTGCGTCCCTGCTGCATCGGTAACTGACGTTCACCCCGGCGTCGGCATCGGGAACCGTGAAGAGGGAGCCGATGTCGAGCCGCTTAACCGCGGACCGCAGCACGGCGTTAGCGTCCCCAGAGAGGACAAGGTAGTCCTGGCCCGGATCGGGCCACAGAAGGCGCTTCTCGAGCACTCCAGTCCAGGTCGACCCGGTCCAGTGCAGCTCGGACGAGGTGCGGCGCGTCTTGAGCTCGAACCCCTCGACGCGCCCGCCGATCTCCAGGCCGTCGGCGAAAACACGCCAAGCGGCCTCCGGCAACGGTACGGACGAGTCGCGCACCACGAGATCGAACGAGTTGTCGACGCCGTCGCCCCAGCCCGAGTCCATATCCAGCTCGAAGTCAGAAATCGGGAAGAGCGTCCTGCCGGCGCTGTCGGCGACTATGAGCTCCAAGGCGGCTCCCCCTCCTCAAGATAGTGGGTCATGATGAAGCCGAACGAGCCGTCCCATGCGACAGAGGACGTGCCGGGCCGAAGCTGCTCGAAGCAGTAGGAACCGCTTCCGGCGCCCTCTCCGCGCATGCCGTCGGCGAAGCGGTCCTCGGTCTCACCGTACATGCCGACGAGCTTGATCGTCTTGGGGAAGCTCGAGCCGTCGATGATGAGCCTGGAGCCGCCAGGCACTTCAACGTCCGCAGAGTAGACGTTGATGAAGTCCCCCTGCGTCACGGTGATGCGCGGTGACGACGCGGGACCGAAGATCGTGAGCTTAAGGTCGGCGGGCACCAGCCCGTCGACGGTGACCGACCGGCTTGCGACCGAGCCGCCGTAGTCGTACTCGTAGTCATGGGGAAAGTCCAGGCCGGTCTGGTCCTCGTCCTCCCGGGCATAGAACTCCTGGACGACCTCGCGCCGCCAGGACCCGTCGAGCAGCAGCACGGTAAGCGTGGCGGCGATACCCCGCCTGCCGTAGACCTGCGATGTCTCGGACTTCGCGATATAGGCGCGCTGGTACCAAACACCGTCGACGACGAGGCGGCCGGGCTCGCGGACGGAGATATCCCTGTCCGCAAGCCGCCTTAGCCTGTCGGCAGCCGCCGAGGACAGCACGGCATCGACCGTCGCCTCCCTCGCGTCTCGCGAGATGCCGTAGACGCCGCGCCGTGAGAGGTCGTAGCTCCACTCGCGCGAGCGCACGCCCGCGGCGGTGCCGACATAGATGCCGTCGCCGTCGAGGTCGACGCGCTCACCCGAGGACGAGACGTAGTGCATCCTATGCATGTGCCACCGCCCTGATGTGCCTGTCGAGGTCGCGCTCGAGCGTGACCGGCGTGTACTTCTGGATGATCGCCGGGAGGTTGCGGTCGAGCCACGCGATGACCGCGGCGGCGTCCGAGCCGCCGCCGACATCCATCGTCTGGGCGACCCCCCTGCCGATCCCGCCCAGCACCTTGGGGCTCAGCGGGATGGCCGCCTCGTCGTATCGCCGGTTGTCGCCGATTCCGATGACGCGCGGGCTGTTCGGCCCGAAGACCGCGCCACTCGCGAACCAGTTAACGTTGACCGACGGGACCGAGCCCGTCTGCGCGTCGAACTTGCCGCTCATCGAGAAGTGCGGCAGCGGTCCCACGTCGATGCGCGGGAGCGTGAGCCGCATCGATCCGACCTCGGCCGACATCTGCCGGCAGGCCCCCATGATCGCGGTGCGGGCGGCGCTTGCCGCATTCCTGGCAGAAGCCGAGAAGCGGTTGAAGGACGCGCCGGAGCGGACGCCGAACGAGACTGCGGACGCCGACGCCGCCGCCATGCTCGCCGCGACCATAGAACCCACTGCTGCCACGGAGGCGGAAAGCAGCAGGGCCGACGCCGAGGCGGTCCCGCAGGAGGCGGAGAACGACGCCAGGGACGGCGACGCGGCGGCAAGGGCGGGGGCGGCGGCCGCTGCCGCAACGGCAAGCGCACCGAGGCCGGCTGCGGCACCGGGGGCGCCGGAGGATATCTTGGGGATCGCCTTTCCCATGGTTCCGAGTCCGTCGGCTGAGGTCGAGATGGAAGCGGCGACGCCCGCCATTGCGACGTCGAGCGCAGCCATCCCAAGAGCGAGGGCGGCGGTCGCAAGCGAGGCGGCCGTGGCGCCGACGGCGAACACCGCGAGTCCGGCCCCCGCGGCAATCGACCCCACGCCGAGCATGATGAGGCCGACGCCGCCGACGATGGCGGCGGCACCGAGGGCCGCAGTAGCGACGGCAAGGGGCATCGCGAGCGCGGAGCAGGCCGACAGGCCAGCGCCCGCCAAGAGACCGCCGACTCCCATGACGATGAGGCCGACGCCCGCGACGATGGCGGCGACGCCGAGGGCCGCGGCGGCGACCGTGCACGCCACCGCCCCGGCGGCGAGCGCCAGCAGCCCACCAGACGCCATGAGGGCGCCGGGTGCCAGCACGAACAGGGAGGCTCCGAGCGCGGCTATGCCGACGGCGGCCTCGGGGCCGCAGGCGGCGATGGTCGGCAGCGCGAGTGACATAATCGCGAGGCCGGTGGCTGCGAGCAGGATGCCCACGCCGGCGAGCGCGGCGGCGGCGCCGAAGGCGACCATGCCGACGGAGCCGGCAGTCAGGGCGGGCCCGAGCGCGGCGGCGCCCAGCGCCAGCCCGGCGATGACCGCCACCATGGCTGCCATGCCGATTGCGGCCTGAGGCCCCGCCTCGCCGAGCCTGATCGCGGAGAGGGCGAGAAGACCGATGCCGCCGCACGCGAGCAGAACGCCGGCTCCAACCATGAGGACGGCCGCGCCGAACGAAGTCATCTTACCGGCCGCCGCGCCCGCGGCTGTGCCAGCTGCGGTCTCGCCCGCCGCTGTGGTGGCAAGACCTGCACCGGCGGCGGGTGCGGATGCCCCGAGGGACAGCAGGGCGCCGCCGATGACCTTCAGGAGCGAGCCCACAGGGCCGCCGGCGACTTTCATGACGAGGAAGGCACCGCCGACGGCCTTGACGACAGGGGCAGTCTCCTCGGAATGGTCGGAGAGCCACTGGAACGCGTCGCCCACCGAGCGGACGACCGGCTCGGCGGCCTCGAACGCAGTGTCGAGCGCGTTGGCCGCGTCCGCCGCGCCCTCGGCCGGGCTGGACCACCCGGTGATCTGCGACACGGTCGACCATACGGCGTCACCCATGGAGGACGCCGTGTAACCGAGCGCATCAAGTGCTCCGGCGAAAGATGAAGCCGCCTCGTTGTTGAGCAGCGTCTCGCAGAAAGCGGAGGTCATATCCACTGCGCCGGCGAACGCGTCCCCGGCCACCGAGACCCCGCCCGCGACCACGCCGGAGAACACGGCGGCGAACGACGACGCCGCGTCCCGGATGCTCGGGTCGGCCATCGCGTCGGTGACGGCGCCGAACGCGCCGTTCACCGTGCCCTTCACGCCGTCGATGACGCCGACGATGTTGGACGATCCGATGGCGCCGATGATCTTGGCGACGCCCTTTGGGAAGGCGTTGCACATGTTGGAGAACGACGTCTTGATGCCGCCCGTCGCGGCCTTTGCCTGCTCGGAGAAGCTCGTGATGCCGTCCGCGCCGTTCTTGTCGAGGTCGACCACGGCGTCGGCGAAATCCGAGACCGTGACCCTGCCGTCCTTCATGGCCTGGTAGAGGTCGGATGCCGATGCGCTCTGCCCGAGCATGGACTTCGCCACCTGGTCGATCTGGCCAGGCATCGCCTGCTGGATGCTCATCCAGGTGTCCATCTCCATCTTGTTGGTGGAGACGGCCTTGGTGAGCTGCGTCATGGCGTTGGACTGGATGTCCTCGGACGCGCCGCCAGCGAGGACGGCATCGTTGAATGCGAGGTAGCGGTCGGTCGCCTGGTCGATCGACTTGGACGACGGCGCGAGCTGCTGCACGCCCGTCGCGGCCGCGTCGAGCCTCGTGGGGAGCTCCGACAGCCTGTCGGACAGGGTGTCGATGCTCCTTTGGGACTCGTCGGCCCCGTAGCCGAGCGACTGGAGCACCTTGGGGAAGTTGTTGAGCGTGTCGACGCGCGCGACCGCGGCGTCCACGCTCGAGGACACCGTCGAGACGACCCTCTGCACCACGCCGGCAACGGCACCGGTGATGACCGCGGCCTTTGCCGAGAAGCCCGAGGCGACCTTGCTCGCCATGTTCCCGCCCGCCGCCGTGCCGGCAGACCCGAATTCGCTCGAGAGCGATGACAGCGCGCTGCCGGCCGAGGACAGGACACCGCCGCCGATGGTGGCGATCTTCGCCACGAAGCGGCCCGTCGCCCTCTCCCCAGCGCCCAGCCTGTCGGCAAGCGTCCCGGCGCTGCCGCCGAGTTTTCCTAGCGCCGACACGGGCGCGGAAGTCGCACTCGCGAGCCGCTTCTGCGCCGAGGCGAGCTTGGACTCGGCCGCCTGGGCACGCTCCGACGCGGTCTGCGCCCTGAGCTTTGCGGTGACGAGGTTGCTTTCAGCGCTCAGCGCCCGCGCGGATGCCGGGCCGTACTTGGCGACGGCATCGTTGTACTTGACCTGGGCCGCCTCTGCCGACAATGAGGCCGACTTCGAGGTCGCCATCGCCGAGCGAAGCTCGAGCGTGGCGGATTTGACCTTGTTCTGGAGCCCCTCGACGGCGTTCGCGCTCGCCGCGCCGGAGAAGGCGGAGGAGAATGCGGCGCCGGTCGCCTTGCCGGTCGCGGAGAATTTACCAGTCGCGCCGGAGAGCGCAGAGGAGACCCTAGCGACCAGGCTGCTGCCGCCAGACTTGCCCGCCGCTGCGGAGAAGACCCTTCCGAAGCGCGACCCCGAGGAGGATCCCGCCCCGGACAGGTCCTTGTCCACCTGGGAGGCGAAGCCAGCCATGGACGGCATGACCTTTACGGATACGGATCCGACGTCTGTGGACATGGCGCCTCCTTATACATCGATTCCGAACGACGAAGATATCTCGTACTTCGCCGCCAGCGCCGAGTCCCTGCGGCGCTCGTTCCTGGCTCGCTCGCCAGGCGATAAGATCCGCTGCGGGGCGTTGACGCGCTTTTTGGCATCCTCGGTGAACCCGTAGTGGAAGCACCTGAGCTCGTGCTCGATCATGTCGAGCAGGCGCGTCTTGTCGTCCCACAGGTTGTCGGGCTCAAGGCGAACGGAGACCCGCGAGCGCGCCGGCAGCTGGGAGTAGAGGACCTGCCAGCGGCAAAGGTCCTCGTCCGTCGCCCCGTCGAACCCGCCGCCGAGGGGAAGGTCGATGCCGTACGTCTGACGGAAGTCGGCGACGACCTCTCCCCTCATGCAGGTCCAGGCGGCGGCGAAGCTTGCTAGTTTTTTGCCGCGGCCTCCATGGCGGCCTGGAAGAATGCACCCCAGCGCTCCGCCGAGCAGCCCTGCCCGTCTTCGCCGAGCGAGTCCATGTACTCGACGGTCTTGCCGTCGAAGATCTCGTCCATCGCGTCCCACACCTCGTGCATCTTCTCGGGGATGCCGTCGTAGGCCATGGCGCGCTGCACCTTCATGGACTGGATGGCCTTCTTGTTGATCTGGTACTTCTTGCCGTCGAACTCGAACTCGAGCGCGCCCTCGGGGCGCTTGGCCGCCATTAGGCCGCCGCCGTCTCGGTCGACTCGATGTAGTCGTAGCAGGTGTTGCCGTCCTCGTCAGTGAGGTACTTCATCGTCAGGGCGCGCTGGCAGAGCTCGGAGCTGGAGATGGTGAGGTCGTCGAGCTCGGAGGACTGGCCGCGCGGAACGACCTTGGTCCACTTGCGGCCGTTCTTCAGGAGGAGGAGCAGCACGTAGGCGAAGGTCGGGTGGGAGTCGGAATTGTGCTTGACGGTGATCAGGCCGCCCTCGTCGGTGACGTTGCCGTCGCCGTACTGGCTCTTGAGCGTCTCCGCCTTGATCTCGGCGAGCGTGAGCTGTGCGGACTCCACTCGGTTGGAATTGCTGGAGTCCATGAGGTCGCCGTTCATGTCGACCGTGTCGTTGGAGTCCTCGGAGACGGACTCGACGTAGCCGTCCTCGGAGACAAAGCCGAGGCACTTGAATGTGGGATCGAGCTCGCTCTTGTTCTTGATGACCTTGTCCGGCAGGGTGGTGCCGACGGGGGCCGAGAAGATGTAGCCGCCCCTCACGCCCTTTCCGGCGCTGACGTTGTTGGAGTTGTTCGCGTTGCTGACTTCGGCCATTCGCGCGTTCCTTTCTACTACTCGCAGACCCAGAGCTGGACCTGCACCACGTACCTCGCCCTGCGCGTGTCAGGGTCGGGCATCTTGTATTGGTTCGTGACCTCCGGGTGGAAGACGTTGGGAAGCTCGTCCTCAAGGGACGGGACGGCCGCCTTCACCTTCTCGGCGAGGTCCTTCGCCGGCTTCCTGCCGCCCTTGCCCTCGGTCCCCCAGCAGTCGATATCGAGCTGGACCGGCTCCAGGAAGCCGCCGCCCCCTCCGACCTGCTCGACGGTGACGTACGGCTCCGGGTGCTCGGCGACCGGCTCGAGCGCCGCGTCGGCGCCGGCAAGTTCGCACAGACACCTCGCGACATCGGCCTCTATATCCATAATCAACCTCCGGACGAGAGCGCCGCCCTCGTCAGTATCTTGTGTTTCGCCTGGGCGTGCTTGGCATGGTCCGAGCATGCGCTGACCCGAAAGCCCTTGGCGAGCGTGCCCTGGCAGCGACTAACCCTGAAGGCGGGGACGTCGTGGCCGTCCGGCGCGAGCATCGACGTCGCGCGGGCGGCGATGCCCTCGGCCTTGCCCCTGAGCATCCCCTGGAGCGCGGCGTTGCCGTCCATCGCCTCGGCGTACCCGAGGCGGCTCCATTTGAACTTCCCCCAGCTGTACTCCTTAGCCATCGGCCGCCTCCAGCTCGACCGGGTAGCACCAGCGTCCCGGGCACGCCTCGGGGGCATAGGGCCTCGGGTTGCCCACGACGCGCAGCTCCTCGCCGCGCACGCGGACCGAGCAGCCCTTGAGGCGGATGCCGGCCATTTCCCTCGGGAGGTGCACCGTGTATGCCACGGTGGCGCCGGGCGCCACGACGGCGTCGACGTCGCGCTCGGCGACCGCCTCGGAGACGGGCTCGTGGAGGTCGTCGTACACCGTCTTGCGGGAGATGACCGTAACCGTCTCGGTCGGTATCCCCGCCATCGGCATCACGCCTCCTCCCAGCGGTCAGCGGCGGTCATGGGCTGGATACTGCGCACGCGGCACCCGGCCAGACCGAGCCGCTTGAGGTCGGAGCGCCCCAGGTAGAGGTCTCCAGTCGGGTTGGCGAACGTGACGCTCGACGAGTACGGGCCGGTCGTCTGCGACTGCTGGGTGATGCCAGCCATGGCGCCGGGCGCGTTGACCGCCCGGGCGACCATGGCCACGCAGACGGACTTCACGTTCTCATCGAACGTGGGGTTCGAGCCGGCGAGGTACTGGACACCCATACGGCGCCGATATGCCCCGCGCAGGTACGCCGAGGCATCCTCGAGCAGCGCGGCAACCCTGGCCTCGTCCTCGGCGGCACCGCAGCGCGCCTCGTAGTCGGCGACGGTCGCGAAGGCGTCCACTAGAGCGTCTCCAGGATGGCGGTGAGCTCCGCCTTGGTCGCCTTGCGCGGGGCGAAGCCTCCGGCGGACTCGATGGCATCGCGCAGCTGCTGCACGGTCATCTCCGGCGCGGGCTTCTCGTGCACGGGCTGCTCGGGCTCGTCGTCCACGACGTCCTCGCCCTCGGCGCCATCGTCCTCGACGGGCTCCGCGGCGGCCTCCGTCTCGGCGGGCGGGAGGTCGACGAAGCCGCCGGCGGACAGCTCCGCGAAGCGCTCGTCGGTCAGCTCGACCTCCTCTCCCACGTAATGCACCGCGAGGGTCTCGCGGTCACGGTACGGGTAGGTGACCAAAGCGATCATGGATGCTCCTTAGGGTTGCCTAGGCGGTCGGGGCGATGGTGCCCTTGACCACGAAGTCGATGTACTCGGCGAAGAACACGAGGCCGACGTAGGCCACGGTGTCGTAGGTCAGGCTCTTGAGCTCGGGCGAGTGGGACACGGCGATGTAGCCGCTCTCGTCGGAGTAGAAGCCGAACAGGTCGTCGCCGTCGGTCGGGGCGACGTAGACCTTGATGTTGTCCTTGACGGTGGCATAGATCGTGCCCGCGGCGACGGAGCCGGTGGAGACGAGCGTGCCCAGGCCCGCCCAGTTCTCGATATAGGAGATGCCGAAGGCGCTGAAGACCTCGGAATCGCCGATCTGCTTGGCGAAGTCAACCGGGTTGGCGAAGTAGACCGTCTCGCCGCTGCCGAATCCGTACTCCTCGGTGAGGTTGGACAGGGCGGCCCAGGCGTTGGCGGCGGTGGCGACGAGGCTCTTGCCGGTCGCGGCGGTGGTGCCCTCGGCGCCGAGCGCGGCGACGAAGTCCTTCTTGATGTTGCGCTGCATGTCGGAGATCATCGCTGCATCGGTCTTGTCGACGGCGCCGTCGTAGCCGCGCTTCTTGACCTCCTGGAGCGTGGTCTGCTTGCGGTAGGGCTTGAGCGTCACCTCGTAGGTCGTGACGTCCTCGTAGGCGTAGCTGGACAGCGGGATGTCCTGGCCGAGGGTGTACTCGGCCTCGGAGAGCTTGCCGGTGATCTTCTTCTGGTGCAGGGTCTCACCCACGGCCGCATGGATGGGCGCGCAGGTGGACAGCATCGCCGTGAGCTTCTCGAGCGACTTGGTGAAGGTGTTCACGAGGTCGACGTTGCGCGCTGCTGCGAGGGTCTTGATATCGGGCATTGGGGCCCCTTTCTCCCCTTACTTGAAGAGGTCGATGTTGGCGGCGATGGCCGCCATGCGTTCCTTCTTGTCCTCGATTCCGAGGATGTCCTTCTTGGAGGGCTTGCCCGGCTTGGGCTTGCCGCCGGCCTCGGGCGCCTTCGGCGCGCCGCCGGCCGGTTTCGTGATGGCCGCCACGGCCTTGGCCTGCTCGGTGAGGGCGTCCTCGTCCTCGCCGTTGAGCGTGGCCACGATGGAGCGGTCGAGCCCGGTGGCCTTGGCCACGGAGTCGACGAGCGCGGAGCGGGCGGCGCTCGCCTTGAGGGCGGCGTTCTCGCTCTCGAGCGCGCTCAGGCGCTCCTCGACGGTCGGGTCGGTCTTGGTCGCGGCTGCCTTGAGCTCGTCGAGCTCCTTGAGATTCGCCTTCGAGCGGCTCTCCCACTTGCGCGACTCCTTCAGCGCGTTCTCGTAGAGCGCCTTGTAGTCGGGCGCCGGATTGGTCTCTCCGCCCTGTGCAGGGTCGATCGGATTGGTCTCGGCGGGCGTGGTCTCCTTGGCCATGCTCCCTCCATTTCCGCCCCGTGCGGGGCATCGTCTTGCCCCGTACGGGGCGCTTTTCGGCATGAAAAAGGCCACCCGTGCGGATGGCCTGGTTCAACGTTTTGGTCGGGGCAGCGGGACTCGAACCCGCACGGGCGATGCCCACGTGCTCCTAAGGCACGCGCGTCTGCCATTCCGCCACGCCCCGGTGTGATAAAATGCAGTTGCTTGGCGGTTCCGCCCTGGGCTCGGTCTGGGGTTGGAACCGTCTTTTTTATTCAATCAGCTTTGCTGTACCGTCCTTGCAGATGAGAAGCGCCTGCTCAAAGTTGAATCCGTTTTTGCCGCTTAGATAGTCTTCCGACTTCCTTATCTGCGCCTCAGCTTCCGCATCGGTAATCTTGCTGAACCTGTTGTCGATAACAACACGCGGGTTATCAAGGAGCTCGATATTGATTCCGTCTGGCAGGACGGCCCCCTCCGACGAGAGCCGCACCCACTTTGAATGGCATTCGGTCATACGCTTCTTCAGCGCATGGACCCCACCTTCGATCGTCTTCATATCCCAATAGCTCCACATTCCGTCAAGGTAGAGCTCGATGTCGATATTCGCCGTCGCGCTTCCCTGCTCGTGGAGCAGCCTCTGCCTATACCCGAGTCTGGACAGCTGCACGTAGCTCTCCCACTCGAGCGGGTTCTTCTTCTGCATCTTCTTGAGCTCGCCGGGCACCAACGCAGACAGGTCGAGGTTGTCTGCCCTGTAGCCGGTCGATGGGTCAGATCCTACGGCGGCGAGGTTGATAACCCTGCGCTTGAGCGCCTCCTTCTGCTTGGCGCTTAGGCCCGCATCCTCGTCTATCTCATTTAACTGCACGTACAGGTCGCGTAGCTCTTCCGGCCTCACGCCCTCCACGAGCTCCGCGTCCGGATCGTCCTCGAAGCCGGGGACGACCTTGCAGTCGCAGTGCCGGTGGAAGTGTCTGAACTCGCCGGCGGACTTGCGCGTGTGGTAGACCGCGCCGCGGCTCGCGAGCATGATGCAGAAGGTGCAGGTCTCGAAGCCCGTCGGCACGCGCGCGAAGCGCGCGCCGCGGTCCTTGTCGCGGCCCACGTTGGAGATGATCGTCTCGTTCAGGCTGCGGAACGCGTCGTTGCGGGCGTACTCGCCGCACGCCCTGGCGAACGCCGCGTCACCGCCCTTCACGAGCTTCTTCGCCTGGTATCTGGCAACGGTATCGACCGATTCCGGCCTGTAGGTCGTCATGGTGACGGCCTGCTGCAGCCTGGCGCCGTTGCGCTCGGCGAGGTCGTCGTACCACTGCGCCGCGAACTCCGCCGCGACGTCGTCGTACCCCTGGACGAAGCCTTCCATGATGAGCTTCGCGGCCTCGCGCTTCTCGGCGACGGTCGCGTCCTCGTGACCGCGGCACCAGGCGAGCACGGCGGCATCCACGTCTGATTCCGCCCTGTCTCCTATCTTCGCCACGGCCCGGTTGTAGGCCGCGAACTCCGCCGCGCTAATCATCGGCGGCCGGCGCGGGGTCCGCCGCCTGGGTGACGCCCGCCATCAGGTCGAGTGCCGCCGAGCGCGTCACGTTGCGCCTGATCTCGGACGAGACGTTGCGCACCTCGTCGTCGTCGAGGCCGTTGAGGCGCCAGAAGGTCGGCGTGCCGGCGAAGCCCTCGACCACAGACGCGAGCTTGATGGAGCTGTCGGTCTGCTGGGCCAGCGTCGGCATGGCGGGGTTGAGGAAGTGGACGGACACGCCGCAGGCGTCCTCGGCCTCATCGTAGGAGCATCCCAGCTCCGTCGCGATAGCGGCGGTCGCGGCCTTGGCAAGCGCCGCCTTGGCCTCGCGGATGAAGCTCTTGCACTTGAGGATGAGCGGCTCGTTCTCGGCGTAGATGGCCTCGGCGGAGCTTGGGTTGTCGCTCATGATGCCGAACTGCCCCACGTGGATGCCGGTCGCGGCGCTCATGCGCTTGCACAGGTTGCCGAAGTGCTCGGTCATGGGCTGCATGCTCGGCTGCGTGAGCTGGCCGAACTGCGGAATCGTGCCGTCCTCGGTCTTGGTGACCTCGAAGATGGAGCCGATGAAGGCGCTCCATTTGGTCTTGTCGGCGAACGCGTCTCCGTCGGTGCCCAGAAGGTACTTCTGCGTGGACGCGGCGAACGCGGCGGCGATCTCCTCGTTGACGTTGGCGCGCATGGCGCAGTCGATGAGCCAGCGCACCTCGGAGTTGATCCTGGACACGCCGAACGGTCGGTCGTCGTCGGGGTTGTGAGGCATGACGAACATGGGCACGGCGCCCAGGCCGTGCTCCACGTACTCCGCCGCCCACTCGTTGCGGCGCACCTCGCGGATGCGTACCATGCGGTCCGGCAGCATCACGTTGACCCAGTCCGGGCGGTTCGTGGGCCGCCCGCGGTCCTTGGCGAAGGAGACGACGAACATGCCGGAGGACAGGCACTCGTGGACGTCGTCCCAGATGCCCGTGCACAGGGTCGGCGGGTACGCCGAGATGCGGGCGTGCCCGTCCTCGTCCGCCGTCACCACGAGCATGGAGAAGCAGTACTTGAGTGCGGAGTTGACGGCCTTGCCGACGCGCGTGGCCATCTTGTTGCGCTTGGCCACGGAGGTGAGCAGGCCGTCGAAGTCCTCGTCGTCGGGACACGTGAACCCGTCGAAGGCGATGTGGTCGCGCATGACCTCCACGCACTTGTATCCCCAGCCGCACGCGACCTCCAGGTCGCGCAGCGAGTCGGGCACGGCGATGCCGAGGTCCTTGAGCATGTTGCGAGCCTCGTAGTAGTCCGAGCGCAGGAGGTTGCCCCTGTAATGGGCCTGCCAGCTGTTGAGCAGGCAGCGCACCGTCTCGCGGTCCTCCTCGAGCAGGCCGTCGGCGGACGCCACGGCGTAAGGTATCGAGATCAAGTGACCCTCGCCTTCATTCCGGGTTTTCTCTTCGATGTGTTGAGCGCGAGCAGCGCCAGCCCCGCGGCCTCGATGGGCGCGGCGTTGTCGCCGCCGAAGCCCCAGCCGCCCGACGAGCCGATCTTGCGCTTGGGGGACGTCTCGGCGGAGAGGTCAAGCGCCGGGCACGCGATATGCGTGACCGAGCCCGCCTTCGCGCCGGACGAGATGAGGCTTGCGGCAGTCACGGCCTGGTCGGTGCTCGGGCGCAGGATGTAGTCCTTGGGCATGCCCATGCCCTCGAGCTTGTCGCACAGGGCGCCGGCGCCCGCCTTGCCGTCGATTGCGACGCAGGCGTACCTGCCCGCCCTCGCGGCGATCCAGTAGGCCAGCCAATCCGTGCTGGGCTCCGGGTCCTTGCAGAAGGGAAGCTCCACGTGCACGGTCGGCGAGCCGGGCGGCCGCACGGCGCACGCCACGGCGACGGTCGAGCCGTCGGCGCTGAACCTCACGCCGGCGCAGATCCTGCAGCCGGCGGTCAGCTCGGGGCCGCTCCCCACGAGGCACTCGCCCCACGCGACGGCGCCGATGACGGGCTCCTCCACCTGGCTCTGCGGGGGCAGCCAATAGCCCAGGTATTCCTGGGCGGCCCCCAGCTCGTCCATGTCCTTCATGCCGGTTCGGATGGCGCGGATGTCGGCGTGGTAGCCGAGCGAGGGCATGACCTCCGGCCAGCGGCTCTCGTCCCAGATGTCGCCGACCTCCTCGACGCCGTACTCCAGCCAGAGCAGGTCGGACGCCTTCTCGCCGCCCTCCCACGCCTGCTGCCGGAGGTTCTTGAAGACCTCCGCGGGGTTGCCGGCGCGGGTCGGCGTGCCGGCGTAGACGATCATCAGGTTGTGCTTGGCGCCGGACGTCGTCGTCGGGTTGATGACCTGGGTGTGGATGCCCGTGAGCTCCTGGGCCTCGTCGTATATGACGATGTCGAAGGAGAAGCCCAGGCGCGAGGACTTGGTCCTCGTCGAGAACTGGATGACGCCGCCGGAGCTGAACCGCATCCACTCCTGGCCGGTCTGGGAGCAGACCTCGACTAGGAGCTTGCGCCAGCGCGGGATGCCCTCCGACGTGTCGCCGGGGCGGCGGCCGAAGATCTTGCGGAAGCGGTCGACCATCTCCATGGTCGTCGAGTAGTTGTGCTCGGTCCAGAGCACCTTGTAGCCGGCGAGCGCGGCCATGACCGCGACCCACACGATGATGTCGACGGACTTGCCCTGCTGTCGCGGGATGGAGATGCCGACGCGCGGGTGGACCCACTTGCCGTTCGCGTCCACGGCGCCGATGTCGTGGGCGAGCTGCTCCTGCCACGGCACGAGCTTGTATCCCATCGTCGGGGCGAGCTCGACCGCGAGGGAGCCGATGGACCTCTCGTAGGGCTGGACGAGGCGGAGCCTCGGCTTAGCCGAGGACGTCGCGCAGGACCGAGACGGCGTTGATGATGACATCGTCGCCACCGTCCTCCCCAGCCCCCTCTATCCGTTCAATCTGCTCGAGCGTCTCGCGGTACTCCTTGGCGAGCCGGGCCGCCTGGCTGGGCTCGGCGTCGTATAGCTGTCGCTCGATGATCTGCCGCACCCACCGGAGCCTCCCGAGCGTGTCCTGGCGGCCGTCCGGGCCGTCTGCGGGAGGCGCCGAGACGCCCGCGCCCACGGACTCCCCCGTGGACTCGTCGGTCGCGATCTCGCCGCTCTCCTTCATCCTCTTGATGAGGGCGCACACGCCCGAGCGCGACCTCTTGAGTTTCTTCGCGATAGCCGCAGGTCCAAGCGCCGGGTACGCGTTTTTGACGAACTCCCGCTCGTCCGCGGTCCAGGGCTTGCCCCTCGGCTTCGTGGACTTCGTGGACATTCCATGCACCTCCCGGTATGGACTCGGTTTCGGGGCCTGCGCAAAAAAGGCGCAATGCCGTGGGGCGAGCCTTCGGCCCCCGGGGAGGGGGCCATCCCCCAGGGTCGGGTCACCACTGCAGCGAGGTCGAGCAGCCGACGTCGCGGGGGCGCGGCGATATCGAGCCGTTGAGCGCGGCGAGGCTCTTGTTGCCGCGCCGCTCGTTGCAGATCCGGTGGGCCGGCGCGACGTTCGCGCGGTCGATGGGCGAGCCGCCCTTGGATACGGGCACGATCTCGTCCACCTCGAAGCTCATCGGGTCGCCGGCGGGCAGGTCGTAGTCGATGGCCATGCCGCAGATGTGGCACGGCAGCCCCTGCGCCTTGAGCCAGGCGCGCACCTGCCGGCGGGCGTGGCCGTTGGCGTAGCGGGTCTTGGTGGCCACGGCTAGCGCTCCACGGGAGAGCGGCCCCGGTTGGCCATGCATTCCTCGAGCTCCGTAAAGCGCAGGCGCTCAACGGCCTTGCCGGCCCCCTTGCACTTGCGCTTGCCCGCACGGCGGGCGATGCCCAGGGCGCGGCGGAATGCCCACGCCATGACGGTGTCGTACCGGCTTGCGGCGCGAACGATAGCCTCGCGTGTGACCACGGACCCACCTCATTAGGTTGTTGCTTAATAGAAAGGCCGGGGCCCTGAACTGCTAAGGGGACCCCGGCCACTCATCTGTGCTTCCACGCACATCCGACCCGCGGGCCGCGCGGGCGGCGCTGCGAATCGACACCCTAGTTATATCCCAATCGCAACGCGCAACGGCACGCAATCGCGCGCAATTGTCGGCAACCGTATGCAATCACGCGCAATTGTCGGCAATCGCACGCAACAGTTGGCAATCGCACGCAATCGCACGCAGTGGTTGTCCAAGAGAAAGGCCCCGACCGCACATGGCGATCGGGGCCGACATGCTGACGCGAACCAGCACCTGTATTATACGGCGACGGGGGCCTCTTTCGGGCGCCCGGCCTTGGGTGAATCGGCGAGTCTGGCCTCGACGGAGGCCTTGGACACCATGCGCTTGGTGCCGTCCCGCCACGATTCGAGTAACCCCGCGCCTATCAGCTGCGACACCCTCGCAGAGCTGACGCCGAGCATACGGGCGGCATCAGCTGCGGTGATGGCGGGAATGTCACCAAGCTCGCGGCTGACTGCGACGGCGATAATCTTGCCCCCGTTCTGCGGCTCATGGCCAAAGTCTGGCGCGGGAAGATCGACCCCGCCCATGAGGTGGTCGTCGACCATGCAGGCGAGAAAGTCCGCCGCACTGGCGACGGCATCGTTCAAGTCGGACCCGAACGTGCCTCCACCGCCGAGCGAACCGCACGGCACGGCATCTACCATGCCGCCAGAATCAAAGAATTCGAATTCCCATACGTAAACCATTTAAGTCTCCTTTACGTGGGTGATGCAAGACGTAGCCCCAAAGGGGCGGGGCTAGCGAAGCCCCGCCTGTCTCAAAATCCTCTTGGCTATCTGGTCTTCGATCTCCCTGTGGCGCTTCACCAGCACGAGCTTGTCGCCTTTGACGAACTTCTCGTGGTTGGTGCCGCCCTTGGAGATAAAGCCGGCTTCCTCGAGGATGCGGACCAGTTCGCGTCTCTGCATGTCACCTTCTTTCTATCGACAACTATATATTAGCATATCCTAATAGTTATTACTATATAAATCTTAGCTATTATTAAGTTATATCTCGGCAGCTCCTCGCCCTTGTCGCGCACGGGCGATGCCGGTGAACGATACCCAATCGAGGGCCGCAGACAGGTCCGCCTGTATGGACCTCACCGACACCCCGAGCGTCCCCGCGATCTCCTGCAGCGTCCTATCCTCGCAGTAGCGCAGCTCCAGCACGTCGCCCCAACGCTTGCCGGGGTTGGCGGAGCGCACGCCCGCGCACAGCTCTCGGCCCCGTTCCACCTCATGCCGCAGCTCGGACAGCTCCGCGCCGCTGCGGCGCTCATAGTCGATCCTGTCATCCGTCGAGCGCATGAAGTCCGTGCCGTGCGCGCCCTTGCCCACGGCGTCGTAACGCTGAGCGCGCACCTGCTCGCGCGCCTGCATCGACTCGATGACCGCCAGGCGGCGGTCGATGCCGCGCTGGGCGGCCCGTACAGTCTCCAGATATTCCCTTGCGTCCATGTGACCTCCCGCGTGGTACCATGCTCTACGCCATATAGAGGATGCCGGGAGGCATCTTTGCCAAAGGCCGCCGGCGCTCCAACGCCAGCGGCCTTAATTATATATCTACCTGCGGAAACTCAATATCTCATCGCGACCTCGCGGCGCATGGCCATGATCTCGTCGTGCGCCGGGCCCGTGGGCGCCAGGTAGCGGTCGACCTTGTCGCGCTTCGGCCTGGTGCCCCTGCGCCGGGCCTCCTTCGCGCGGTCCTGCTCGTGCTTTCGCCGGCAGTCCTCCGAGCAGTACTTGGCCTTCGGCGCCTGGGGGATGAAGATCCTCCCGCAGACCGCGCAGTTTCTCTCCTGCACGTCCCACATCACGGTCATCTCATCGACCTCCTGCACCTGCGGGCGCGCCGCGCCTCGATGCTCTTGCGCACGCGGCGGTTCTCGGCGAGCATCCGCCACAGCTTCTCAAACAACCTCATCGCTTAGCCTTCCTCGACCTCTTGAGCGCGCGGGCCCGGTCGCGTTCCAGCGCACGCGCCCTCCGCTCCGTCTCCCCGATCTGCGCCGACGTCACCCGCGGCGCGTCAGCACGACCGTGCACGAGCGCCCGGCGCGCAGGACCCGACACCAGATCGGGCACCGTGCGCCAGGCGGCCGCGCGGAACAGCTCGACCGCCGAGCGAATCAAAGCTCCTCTCCGCAGAACGGGCAGTACTTGATGTCCTCGATGTAGGCGTCCGCCGTCACATCGGCGCTGACGGTGTCGCTGCACAAGCCGTTGACCGATACGTCGAGCTCCACGCTGGTATCCAGCTCGACCCTAACGATCGGCTCACCGTCGTATCGCCGCGTCAGGGTCATGGAACCCGCAGACCAGCTTCGGACGTCTTGTCCAGGCGCAGAATGAACTGACGCGATGCGGGATCCACCGCAGAAGTAGCAGCTCATTCGACATCACCCGCGAGCAGGGAGCGAATGCGGCAGCAGATGCTGCGGAGCGTCCTCGCCTGGCACAACGTGCCGCCGCACCTGTCAGCGCAGGCATCGCACATCCCAGAGACAACGTTGTAGGCGTGCGTCGGTTCTTCGCTGGCGGGGCAGTTCATAGCAGCTTCGATATCGTTCATCAGGGCGCCGAACGTATCCGGGCGGATCAGGTGCATCTCGTCCACCCTCACGACCCCCTCATCGCAGCTGGCACGCCAAACGCCAGCGCCGAGCAGATACTCATATCTCTTGACCGTGCACTCCATGCCGCTGTCCGCAAAGAGCGTCGCGGTCGACAGGGAGACCTTGTGTCCCTCCTTGTCGACAGGGCCCAACGGCACCACTTCCCCGTCCGGCGTCATCACGCTGTCAACTGTGAGACGTTCACACATCACTCGTCACCACCCTTCTCGGCCTTGACCTCCGCCTGCAGGAGGTCCCGCAGGGTGCCGATGCGCTCGATGGCGTCGTCGGGCGTGTGGCCGTCCCACTCGGGCGCGCGGTCGAGTACCTCGCACGGGAACATGTCCCAGTAAGGCTCGACGTCGTAGTGGTAGGTGGCGGGGCCGGCGGGTGTGTCGATGCCCACGATGAACATGCCGTCGTACATCGTCCCGTCATGGTGGTGGAGCGACTTCCACGAACGCCCGCTGAACATGGCCACGATCACCGAGAACAGTACCGCCCGGTGGTGGTAGAGCTCGTCGAACGTGTGGTACCCGTCCGACATGGAGCCCGTGACGGGAACGGGCTTGATGAGCTCGATGAGCTCGCTCACCTCATCCAGGTTGATAACCAACCAGTCGGAGGCACTGATGTGCGGATGCAACCCGAGGCAGCACAGGACATCCTCGGCCTCAACGGCGACGGCGGCATGCGGCGGTGCATAGGGCCTTTCCACGATCTTGAGTTTGCTGTAGGCCCTCTCGACCTCTTCGAACCACTCGTTCCTATCCTTCACTTCGTACTCCAATCCTTCTCGATTTCCCTCTCCTCCGCGACCATGATCAGCGCCTTGTTGAGGCATCGCCTCGCCTGGCGCAGCTCCTCGCAGATGTCGCACCCCTGTCGCAGCCTGTCGCACTCCCTGAGCGACCTCTTGACGTCCTCGAGCCTGCCGATGGCAAGGTCGATCCAGTCGGCGGGTCCGCACACGTAGCTCACCGCGACTCACCCCTCACGCCGAAGACCTCCGCGAGGATGTCGCCGGGCGCGGCCACGAACGGATCCGCGCTGATCGGGTCGTACATGACCTCCAGGTACTCGGGATAGCCGTCGGTTATGCCCACGGTCCGGACCTTCACCTCGGTCTCCTCACCGTCGTCGGCGCAATCGTCGGGCTCGTCCGCGGGCAGGCACTGGTAGCCCCAGATCACGCTCACCTCGTGCCCGTCCAGGATGGTCTTGGTGCGCTCGATTCGCATCCGGTAGCGGCCCACTGGCCCCGTGTCGTACGTGTCGTCGGCCCAGGGAATCCGGTGCCTGTCGAGGGCATCGCGGTAGGCCCTCATCACCGCTGAGATCTCGGTCAAAACGTCTCTCGCTTTCTCTCCTCGGACAATATGGCATTAATTGCAGCCTCGGCCTCCTCGGCCGTGCCGCCGGTACCGTCTAGCGGCGGAAACCCCAGCGCCTGCTGCCCCAACTCCTTCGCGCCCGTTGGCTCACTTTTGGCACGCCTGCGCTCCTGCTCCTCGCCCTCCGGCTTTTTGCCGCCCGCGATGGCGGCGACCCTCTCGTACAGGTCGGCGCGCTGCGCCTCGCGCGCCTCCGTGTCGTGGAGCTCCTGCTCCTTGGTCAGCCGATCGGCATCCCCGTGCGACATGACGTTTGCCATGTAGATCCGCGTCAGGTCGAGCGGGCGGCCGTGGGCGGGGTCGGCCTTCTCGTTCTCGAGCATCTCCCAAAGGGTGATCATGACGCCTCACCCAGCTCGCGCCTGAGTTCGACTATGCGCTCCGCATCCGTCTTCACGGGCTTCCACACGGACGCCCGCTCGACCTCTTGGGAGGTCTGCCCGCCCCGCGCCTTGCGGTCGGCATCGAAGCCGACCTGCTTGCGGCTCCAGTTGCGGGCGAGCGCCCACACGTCGGTCACGGGCAGCCCGCTCGGCAGCGTCCAGCCCTGTGCTGCGTAGTGGTCGAAGAACTGACGGGGGTCGCCGCGCAGGCAGTTGGCGGCGAAGTAGGCCTCGACGTCCTCCATCGAGGGCGGGTCGAAGTCGTCGGGGGTTTGGCGGGCCTCGCTATAACCCGCAAGGGTTATCTCTTTCTCCTTCTCCTTCTCTTTCTGTTGGCTACCCTCTTGGCTAGCCTGTCGGCTACCCCCTTGCGCATTGGCTTGGCTACCCCCTTGGTTGCCCGTATTGGCCGCCCGCCTGAGACCCCCAAGGCTACCGTTGACCATGGCGTCGATGCGCCCCCTTGCGAAGGTGAACGCCGCCATGGTCGTTGGCTTCAGCTTTGGCTCGATTCCTTCGTAGCCGTAGCGCAGCATCGCCCAGGCGAGCGCCATGCCCTCCTTGTCGCCGAGCGCTCGGCAGCCCTCGTAGAAGTCCCTGTTGAAGTTGTAGTTATTCATCCGTGTCACCTCCGTAGATCGAATCGGTGAAGGCCGCGGCGGCCTCCCTGTCGCGGCCCGGCATGACCGAGCCGTACGCCTCGAGCGTCGTCTTGACGTTCGCGTGCCCCAGGCGCTCCTGCACCAGGCGCATGTCCCACCCGTGAGTGAGAAGCCACGTGGCGTGCGTGTGCCGGAGCGTGTGGAACACGGTCTCCCCGGGCAGCTCGAGCTCGCGCGCGATCGCCTTGAAGCGGGCCGTCACGGTCGACGGCCTCGCGAGACCTCCCGCGCAGCCGAAGGTGATCACGGGGGCGGCGGGGCCCTTGCGGACGAGCCACGAGTCCTGCCACGCCAGGTGGCGCTCCAGCTGCGCCTCGACCGCCGGCGAGACCGAGACGTTGCGTGCACGCTTGCCCTTGGTGTAGGCCTGTCTGTGCAGGCTGGGCTTCTCGACGGCCTGCCCCGCCACGTGGATGTCGTGCAGGGAGCGGCGCCAGTCGCGGCGCTGCAGGCCGCAGACCTCCCCGCACCGCAGGCCCGTGTGGAGGGCGAGGTAGACCGCCATGGCCTCGGTGCGTCGGGCGATGTTGGCGCCCGTGGCGTCGCGCGAGGACATGGCGGACACCATCGCGCGGGACAGCTCGTCCGCATCGAGCTCGGACAGGGCGAACGGCTCCGCGGGCTTCGACCTGGGCGCCGGGACCTCGAGCATGATGTCGCGGCCGATGGCATGGCCCCACGTCCTGTACGCGCCCTTGAGCAGCGCGTGCATGACGAGCACGGTCTTGGGCGACAGGCCCTTGCCGCTCCTGGGCGCGAGCAGCATGCGGTACGCCGCCGACACGTCCCAGGGCTGCAGCTGGTCGTAGGGGATGCGCCCGATGGTCGGCTCCACCATCGTCCTGATCACGCTGCGGTAGGCGGCGACAGAGTTGTCGGCCAGGCCGTTCACCGGGTCAGAGACGTAGGTCTCGAGCATCGACGAGAGGCGCTTGGAGCTGTCCTGCGCCGAGGACGGGATATAGGTCGCGATCCACCTGTCGCACTCGGCCTGCGCCTGCTCGCGCGTCAGCTCCGCGTCCCACGACCTATAGGGCCTGATCCGCCTGCCGGTCACGCGGTCGGTGCCCATGTAGGGGCGGGCGAACCAGCGGCCGTCCGCCCCGCGCTGCACGACCGCCCGGCGTTCGCTAGGAGAGGTCACTGGCGGCGAGCTCCTTAGCGATGTGCGCGATCTTGTCGCGGTCGTCGAGATTGATGTCCAGGAGCAGCTCACTGGCGGCGGAGGGGCTTACAGCCGCAAGCATGACCTGGCCTCTGGCCTCGGTCTCATCGATCCCGAGCTTGACCATGACCCTGACTACCTCGCTGACGAAACACCACATGATGTCGAGGACGATGGGCTGGGTCATGCAGCCGCCTGCAAAAAACAGCACGCCGTCATCGGCATCTCCGCCGCAGAGGAGGGCATTCGCCTCGAACTCCACGGGCTCGACGTTCTTACGCTCGATTGTCACCTTCAGCTTCTCGCTACTCATCCTTCTCATCCTTCCTTCCAGATTCGTCCATATCGATGTCGAGGTCGTAGTAGATCGCGCTCCGCTCTTCCTCCTCCGGGAACCCGCAGTGCACCGCGGCGTAGACGAGCTCGATGCGCATGGCGTCCATGGGGATGCCGGCGCGGACTCCGGCAGATAGCAGCTCCGAGAGGGCTGCTATCTGCGAGAACCAGAATCGACTTCGAGTCGAAGGTGCCGACGTGAAGCGATGGGCCAGGCTTACCGTCCGCCGCCACCGTCGCCACCATTGCCTCGCGGCAGGGGATGGAGCACTCGCGCCCCCTGGCCTTCACCGTCACCGTGACGTAGTTCTCGTCCTCGCTACTCATCATCCTCGTCCTCCTCTTCGGCGCTCTCCTGCACCCTCGCCAAAAGCCACCCGTCGTCCCCGCCGGCCTCGAAGCCCGCCGAGCGGAACAGCCCCCAGTGCTCGAGCCAGCCCTCGGCATCGTCGCCGCTATAGCTGCTGTTGAGCCGGACCATGTCCCTGGCCGCCGCCATGAGGCGGAAGCCGGCCTCGTACTCGCTGGGGCCGGAGGTGCCGAGGCGCGCCATGAACTCCTCACGGACGCTGGCGATGCGCTTGTCGGTCTCGAAGGAGGGGTCGCCGCCCATCGCGTCGGCCACCACGACCGGTTGCACGCGGGCCTCGCTCACGATGCGCTTGAGGTCATCGTGCATGGTGAACGCACCGGACGTGATGAAGCCGACCATGCGCCCGTACAGGTCCTTGAGCGCGACTTCCTCGCGCTCGGCCTCCTGCTCGGCTCGGATCTCCTCCTCGGTCTTCTCGGGTTCCGCGCCCGATCTGTCATCCGGTTTGTAGAGTTCCCAGTATCTGCCAGCCATCACGGCCACGAAGCCCGTGACGTCCTTCCCTTCGAGCTTCTTGGCGGCATCGCCGAAGTTTGCCCAGTTCGTGTAGACGAACCCCTCGGGCTTCTCCTTCACCACCGGGATGCCCGCGTCCCCGAACGCGTCGTAGTCCTCGGCCTTGGCCTCCTCGCGCTCGTTGCGGCGGCGGATGCTGTCGGCCTTGCCCGCCCAGCCCTCGCCGGCCGCCAGCACGGCCTCGACGTCCTTCTCGTCGTCGAAGGCGCTCGCGGCCTCGAGCTGCTCCAGCGTCACCTGCACGCCGGCATCGATGCGACCGCGCAGCTTGCGCGCAGCCCGGATCTGCCCGGCGGTGGCGCGGCTCGCGCGCTCGATGCGCTGCTCGTCGACGCCCAGCACGAGCATCTGCTGCACGCCGCGGGCGCGCTCCGCCTCGGTCAGCTGGCGCTTGTCGTCGGTGGCGAGCATGGCCACGAGCTCGTTGGCCTCGTCCATGGTGTCGGCCACCAGCGCGGACACCTCGCGGTCCTCCCCGTAGATGGACGACAGCGCGCGGTAGCGGCGCTCGCCGTCGACGATACGGAACACGTTGCCGTCCGCCACGACCACGGGCGGGTTCAGCGGCTCGCCGCCGGTCGCCTCGATGCTGCGCGCCAGGGCGCCGATGTCGCCGAAGTCCTCGCGCGGGTTCTGCTCGCTGGGCCTGATGTCGCCCAGGCGCACGGCCCTCTTCTCAAACTGCATATCATTCCTCCTAGTCCTAGTAGTACATCCCGCTCGGGGCGGTCCCCTCGATGGCGCCGGCGATGGCAAAGAGCGCGAGCATCACGACGGCGCACACGACGCCCTGCGTCCGCTCGGACAACGTTCCCCACCAGGCCGACACCCGGTCGCTAAGCAGCAAAAGAATCTCGCTCATGGGTTCCCTCCTCGATCCACTCGTCGACCCACTCGGGGCGCACCAGGTAGCCGCGGCAGCGGCCGTCGGGCAGGCAGTAGGTGAGCCTGCGCGCGGTGCATTCGTCTCGAAGGGTGTTGTAGGGCACCCCCAGCACGCGCGACACCTCGTCGAGCGTGTACAGCAGCTTGCGCGGCAACTTGAGCTCGGCCGCAAGTGCTCTAAACGTCTGGGGCTTCTTGCTGGTATCATCCATGGATGACCTCCTTTTAGGTCGGCCTCCCGCGTACGGTCCTAACGCTGCGGGAGGCTCTTTTTTTGGGTCGGGCGTAGGGCGGACCCTCCCCCGGCACGGCACCGGCTGGAACGCCCGGCGGATGGTTAACGGAGCCCGCCGGGACCGGTGCCGCCTCGGGGAAGGGGCCTCAGCCCCGAAGCGAGGCGAGCGCCCACGCCGCGATGAACGGCACGGCGGCCGAGAAGCACACCCGCGCCAGCCCGTAGGCCCCCTGCGCGGCGCACATCCAGCCGGCGGCGTCCATCACGACGGCAGAGGCGAGCAGCGCCCGGGTCATTCGCGACCGCGCCCGAACGGCCACTCGCCCGGCGCGGGGTCGATCTCCATGACGTCGTAGGACGCCAGGTCGAGCGCCTGCCTGCGGTCGAGCCTCACCAGGCGCGCCAGGGAGGCGCTGTCGCCGGCCTGAACGTGCCTGTAGAATGCGTCGCGCGCGTCCACCAGGAAGTCGAACACCTCCGTGTGCCACACGAGGTCCTCGTCCACCCACGTCACCATGCCGCCCAGGGTCGTGACGACGTGGGGCAGCTCGTAGCTCTTGCCTGTCATTCCTCTTCCCCCTTCCCTACGCTGCCTCGTCCGTGTTCCAGCCCATCAGGTCGTTGGGCGTGCATCCGAGGGCCTGGGCGATGGCATACGCCTTGTCGACACCTGGAACCATCGAGCCGTTCTCGTAGCCGATGATTGAAGATGCCGAGAGCCCCGCCTTGTTGGCCAGCTGCTCCTGAGACATATCGGCGCGAGCACGGGCGGCGCGCAGGTTCGCTCCGAACTCGTCCTTCGAAAACTTCATGTCTTCCTCCTTCTGAAATAGGGAACTTCTTCCCTGTGCAAATCAGAGTATAGGGAATCTTTTCCCGATTGCAATAGCAAACTAGGGCTTTTCTTGCCTTTTCTTTTGTGTATCTATAGAATCCTCGGTAAATACTTCCCTATATTGGAGGTGACGATGAACCTAAAACTGAAGCAGGCTAGGAAAGAAAACGGATATTCGCAGGCCGATCTGGCAGACGCGCTGAACGTTGACATCAAGACGGTAGGCAACTGGGAACGAGGGAAAACTCTTCCCGATATTGAGCAGCTCTGGAAGTGCGCGAAGGTTCTGCACACCGACCCCAACGACCTGCTCGGATGGTACGAGGAGCATCCCGAGGACAAGCCGACGGCGCCGGCGGGCGCGGAGGGCGAGCTGATCACCTGCTACCGGCAGAGCACCGAGAAGAGGCGCTCGAAGATTCTGGAGACGGCACGCGACCAGGCCGAGCTGTCCCAAGCTCAGGCTGCGGCGCCTGAAGGCGAAGGGCTGGAAGCGGATCAAGTAAGGTTCGCGTAGACCGCGTTATTCAATTCATTTATGGGAAGGAGTGATTGCCATGTCTCAATCTTTGGCAGAGACGCACGTGGAGAATCTCATCTACGAGTGCGACTGCATCACTGCGGGAGAATACGGTGAGAGCACCCAGGAACACATCGATGACCTCATGCTGCAGATGGAAGGGTTTTCCTTCCCGCTCATGTGCACCAGATCGTCGGCAATCCCCAGGGACAAGACACTGAAAGGCGTGAAGCGCGCAAAGGGATGGCTCGTGGCAAACATGGCGGCGCTCACAAACAGCGGAAACGGCACGACGGTTAGCTCCAGCAGCGTCTCACAGGCCACGGCGACGGCGGACGTTTCGGTAGAGGTAAGCCAGGCGGTGGCTGAAATCGGCAACGACCCCGTCCTCGACAACGAGACGAAAGAGGCACTCGAGCTGGCGCTGTCACGGGCGCGCATGGCAGCCGAGGCGAAGAACAAGACGGGGTTCGCCGAACACGTCGCAAAAGTCATCGACCTTGCGACGAAGAGCACAGACCTCGTACCCAAGGCCCTGCTGGCCCTCGGAGCGCTCGCAAAGCTCTTCGGCGCCTAGGAAACCGCCCAGTACCCGGCAAGGACCCACTCGCCGGTGTCCGAGGACTTTTCGGCGTTGATCTGGTACTCGAACAGATTGGCCGCATCCATGCTCGCATCGACAAACGGAACCAAGGACCCGTTCACCAGGCGGATGCCCATTGCCTCGACGGTAACGGTGTCCCCGCGCTCTCGGGAGATGAGCTTGGAGCCAAGGGCGACCGGGGTACCCGTGACCTCGTCGAAGATCTGCGGGATGACGGAGTCGTCCTCGTACGTGTACGCGCCGACGCTATAGCGAGCCATGGGTACCTCCAGGAGCGGGAATGGTGTTCATCACGATTATGACCCGCGCCGCGGCTAGGTTTTTTCGGTTTTTCCGAAAAAACCTCCAGCGGGCGCACCGAAACGCCAGTCGTTTCCTATTTTGCTGACCCCAGTTAAATGGACAGGCGGACCAGCTGTCAAAGATCCTTTGACAACTCGAGACATGAAGAAATCCCGTGCGGCGATCTTGGCGGATCCGCGTGGTCAATAATAAAACTGTAAATACTTGCTAGTTTACTTGATTGTTAACTATCAATTGTTTATAATTTAATTGTCGAAAGGAGGAGAGATGCCCAAGGAGCAGGAGCCCGCGCAGGTGCTCAAGCGGTTCAAGAAGGAGGGTTGGACGCTCTACACCGGCAAGGGCAGCCACGTGGTCGCGCGAAAAGACGGAATCCAGATCAGCGTGCCCACCTCCAAGAAGGAGATACCGATAGGGACGTACCGAAAAATAGCTAAGACGGCGGGGTGGCTCTAGCCCCGCCCCCTTGGGGGTCGAAAGATATGAAGACATACGTTTACCAGGCGGTGCTCACACCCGACGAGGACGGCGGCTACGACGTGGAGTTTCCCTCACTGCCGGGATGCTTCACCTGCGGCGACACGATTGCCGAGGCCGCCGAGCAGTCCGTGGACGCGGCGAGCACCTACGTGGCCGCGCTCGTGAAGGACGGTCTTGCCGTGCCTGAGCCCGAGTTCATCGAGCCCGCAGACGGCGGGCTCTCCATGATGGTCGCCTTCTCCACGGACGAGGGATACATCGTGGAGGGCGAGACGGTCTCGGCGGCCGAAGCCGCGCGCAGGCTCTCCGTCTCCCCCGGCAGGATCACCCACATGCTCGACTCGGGGATCCTTACGGGCTACCGCAAGGGCCGCCGCACCTACGTGACCGTGGAGAGCATAGCGGCGCGTCTGACCGACACGCCCCGCTCGGGCAGGCCCAAGCGCCGCGCAGTCGCGTAGCCGTTAGTCCGTCATAAAAGATGGACTAACGGCAGCAAAAAAGAAAACCCCACCGCGCACGGCTGGAACCTTGGCGCGGTGGGGTGGTAGCAAGGATGCCGGAGTAACACGGAGATAGCTCCGGCAACCTAGGGACATTATATGACACGCAAGCAGAGGCGCCGCGCGTGGGGCTCAATCACAGAGGCCAAGCGCGGCAAGAAATACATCCTCCGATGGCAGGAGAACACGCCGTGCGGACGCAAACGTAAAACCAAGACGGTATACGGAACCTACCGCGAGGCGTGCGCCGAACTCGACCGCATCCACGTCGAGCGCGCCGATGACAAGCCGGTGCCGACCATCGCCCAGGCGTACGGCACATGGCTCGAACCGACCATGGCGGCACAGGTTTCCGCCGGCACGCTCGCGCCGAACACCCGCAACCTCGTCACAAGGTCGTGGGCAAACTACGTCGGCCCCACATGGGGCTCGATGCCTGTCGACCAGCTGCGCCCCGTGCATCTGCAGGAATGGCTTCTGACTCTCCCCGCGGCAACGGCAGACACTGCCCTACTCACCCTGCGCAAGATTTACGGCACCGTGTCGGGCTTCGTCGTGCTGCCCATCGACCCATTTGCCGCCACCGTGAAATACACCATGCCCACCCGCAAAACCCGTGAGCGCTCCAAGCGCCTATATACGCTTGCCGAAGCCAAGGACATCCTGGAGCGCCTACACGGGACCTCGCTCGAGGCGCCGTTCATCATGGCGTGCTTCGGATCATGCCGGTCGGGTGAGTCGCTGGGCATCCGCATCGATGAGGTTCTGCCGTTCGCGACAGGGTCAACAACGCTCGCGACGGTCGACCTCGTTCGCCAGATGGAGCAAGCGGGCATCGAGCCCACGGCGGACGGCGTACTCAAGACGCGGAAGTCCATACGCACCGTCGTGGTGCTGCCGGATGCCGCCGGGCGCCTGCTCGAAATTGCAGGCGAGCGCCGCGCGGCAGGCTCCGAGTGGCTAGCAGATCGCGGGGACGGGCTGCCCATGAACCGAGGGATGTGCAATCATAGATGGAAGAAATGGTGCGCAACCGAGGGCATCGAGCACATCCCATGGTCGAACCTGCGGAACTCGTGGCGCACCATCTGCGAGATGGAGCTGCACATGCCCTGGGACCTCATGGAGATGCTCATGGGCCACTCCCTGCCGGGCGTGTCGGGGCGACATTATATTCGCCCCTCCCGTGAGCAGGTGGCGCGTTCCGTTTGCGACGCACTTGGGATAAATTGGGATATTTCCAAACAAACCCGCAGGTAAAACGGGCGCGGTTAATAGTGGCAGTATTAAGATTCGCAGCCCAAAACCACCGCAAAGGGGGCAGACACCTTTGCGGTGGTTCCCACAAACATCTCGATCTGTAACAGTAGCTCGGCAAAATCGACCCTAGATGTTACAGATCGAGACAAACGACCGATATCGACCTAAATAATCTCGATCTGTAACATCTAGCCCGTTTTCAGCCTTACAACTGTTACAGATCAAGACAAACCAACGAAACAAGCCGCCGCAAGGGGAACTTTTGTAGCGCTTTGGGCCGCGCTACTCTCCGAGCATCTCTTTGAGCTTGGCTGCCACGGCGTGGCCCAGGCTCTCGTGGCTTTCGGGCATCATGTGCAGATAATCGATATCGCCCGGCTCGGCAAAATCGGCGGCATTCAAAAAGTCGCAGCCAAACTGTTCGGCAACATACTTATAGTATTCGGCAAAATGCTCCGAGGCCTCGACGGAGTGCTCGTCAAAGTCGGTCATGTACACATCGGCGATCTGCGATTTAATCTTGATAGGCGCCATCAGCAGAATACGCGGGCAGGGCGCGGCTTCGGTCCAGGGAAACGCGCGGACGGTGCGAATCAGCGCCATGGCACCGTCAGCGATATCGGCAGCCCCCACGCTAAAGACCGTCTTGCAGTCGTTGGTGCCCAGCATAATCACGATCGCATCCAGCGGCTTATGAGACTCGAGCAGCATCGGCAACGCGCGAATGCCGTTGAGGTTAGTGTCCAGATGGCACATATCGTCGCGCACCGTCGTGCGGCCGTTGAGCCCCTCCTCAATCACATGCCAGCCCTCGCCCAGATCACGCTGTGCCACGCCGCACCAGCGCACATCGTGCGCATAGCGCACCGCGGTGCCGTCGCGCATGCCCGCCGGATCATAGCCATAGGTATTGCTGTCGCCAAAGCACAGAATGTTTTTCATCGTAAGCCCTTCCTCTAGTAAAAAGCCGGCGGGAGCAGTCTCTCCTGCCGGATCGACCTATCTGTCAGCACATACCGATTACAGGTACTTGTGCCAATCGTCATCGTCCTCATCGTCCTCGGCGGCAGCCTGGGCTTGCTCGGCGGCGCGAGCAGCCGCAGCGCGAGCGGCAACCTGGGCATAGGACTCCTCGTTGCGCTCGGGGAAGTTTGCCAGCACGTACTCGAACTTGGCAAAGTCCTCGTCCCAACGCGTAGAAGGCACGGCAAAGAAGACCTGCTTGACCTTAAAGTCGCCCGATGCGAGCTCCTTGCGGAAGAGCTCGGCCACGGCTTCGGCGTCAAAGCCGTTGTTGTCGCAGCCCCAAGCGCCCAGCACTAACTTTTCACGACCCAGCTCGTCGCAGATGGCAAGCACAAAGCGGATGCGATCGCGCAGGGCATCCAGCAAGGCATCGTCACCCACGCGATACTCCTGGCGAGCGCGCTTGGCGTTGGGCGCGGCGGCAACGATTACGTCGGCATATGCATGCACGTGGTTGCGGTCGAAGCGCACCGCAGGCACCACCAGTGCACGGTTGCGGTAAAGCTCGCAGTTGATGTTGCGGCGACGGTTCTCGCCGTACCACTTACGCTGCTTATCGAGGACGTTGTACAGATACGAATCGGCACAGAGTGTGGCCTCCTGGCCCAGATAGCCCTGGATGTAGCCACCGCCCGGATTGGTGAACGAGGCAAAGGCGAGCACAGCCATGTCGCAGAACTGCGCATAGCCGCGGCCGTTGTCCAGAATGGCCTGCGTGGCAGAGGCGTCGAGCACGGTGACCTCGGGCAGGACCGGAGCGGGCTTTTCGGCGGCAGGCGCGGGCTCGGCCTCCGCGGCCTCCTCTGCGGGCGCAGGCTCAGCCGTAACCTCGGTCTCTGCGGATGCAACCTCAGCGGCCTCAGACTCCTCGGCAAGCTGTTCCTCGGCAGTGTCGGCCGCTTGGGCCTTAGCCTTCATCGCCGCGACAAATCCAGCAGGCATGCCATCGAACTCACGCACGCCGGCAAGCGAGCGCTCAATATCCTTGGCGCACGCTTCGGACACAGTCGCCACGTGACGCTCGGCGGCCTTGGCACGCGCCTCGCGCTTGGGATTGGGCTGTCCCGCGCGATTAGGCCTGCGGTTACGGTTCCTGTTGTCGACGTCTGCCATAAGTGGTCACCTTTCTCGGTCTCTGCCGCTATCGGCTTTTCCCATCCATGATACCCCGCCGCACACAAAAAAGACGGCCCCGAAGGACCGCCTTTCGTATCGAGTTGCGCGCACGGCAAGCACCGCTGCAATTTGGCACTAGTCGCGACGACCAAGGATGTTCAGAATGCGCAGGAACACGTTGATGATGTCCACGAACAGGTTGGATGCCATAAGCACGGCGTTGGGCAGCGTGGGCGGCACCGTCGTTGCCACATAGGTGTCGTAGCCGATGAAGCCGGCGAACACCACAATCACGATCAGGTCGGTGATGGACTGCGAAACGCCCATGAACATCAGCACGATCTCGACCAGAATCGTGGCAAGCAGGATGCCAAAACCAATGCCATACACACGCTGGAAGAACTTGGGGAAGGTCACGCCCAGCGCACCAAAGACAAAGGTGATGGCGGCCGTGGCGATAAAGGCGGTGTTAATGGTAGGCAGGTCGTAGTTGGCAAGACCAAACGACGCCGTCAGGCCAAAGGTGCTCGCAAAGACCACGTAGCCCACGAGTGACAGGCCCACGGACTGTTTGCTGGCAGCGGCCGACATCATGACCATGCCGACGATGGTCAAAATAAATGAGCCAAAGACCAGCGGCAAAGCGGCGCCGCTCATCATCATGCGCGCAAACGACATGGTGCTCGTAAAGTAAGCACCGGCGCCCATGGCGCAAAAGCCCAAAAAGATCAGGGCAGACATGACAAGGTTGTACGCGCGCGGCGACATCTCCTTGGCACGGCTTGCGCCGGTTTCGATGGGGCCGTTCTGATAGCCCTGGATATCGTTCATACTTCGTCCTTTCAAAAAGTGCCGTGAAAGACGGCACAGCAGATGACAAGATTCCTGCCATTGTACCCGAATGCCGCGCACTCTTACCTGCGGCGTTCACTCTCAAGTGTACGGTCGAATGCCCACACCCACCAACGCATCAGATGAGCCTGCGAGCCATCCGGTCGCTCGCGCGCCTGTTCTTCCAGATACAGTTCGGTCGCATGCCCGCCAAAACGAACCTTATAGGTCGCCGTACGAATGCCGTGAACCGTTAGGCCAAAACCGGTGGACGAGACAATCTCGTCAATCGTAAAACAGCGGCCGTCGACCCAGCAGACGGTAACCGGCACGACTTGTCCGCCCGCGAGGATGCGGGCCACGACGTCCACATACTGCTTGTGCACGCGCCGAGTTTTGCCGTCTGTCTGTCGATATTCCATGTCCCCTATTATCGAACGCATGTTTGCATATTGTAAAGCGAACAGACTGTGATTTTGGGATGTTGGGACGCGCGCGCATGTCCTCATGGCGTGTTAGCAAAAAGAACACCCGCGGTCAACAGGGCTAATGTTCAATGTTAGTGCCAAAAAAATCACTTCTCCCATCAGAACTCGGTAAAGAAACCCACAGGAGGTGATACGATTTATCATGTTTTTGTAACGTGCCTGCAAACTTCGAGAAAGCCCATATATGGACGTAACGTTCTCAACCTTCCTCGGCCAAATTGTGTCGAACCCAGTCCTTGCCGTCACCGTGATCCTCGCGCTCGGCGCCATCTTCGTCAATGGATGGACCGACGCGCCCAACGCCATCGCGACCTGCGTCACTACGCGTTGCATGCCCGCCCGCGCCGCCATTCTCATGAGCGCCGCATTCAACTTCCTCGGCGTGCTCATCATGACGCACTTTAACGCGAGCGTCGCCAACACCATCTCACATATCGTCGACTTTGGCGGAAACAGCACCATGGCGCTCGCGTGCCTCTGCGCGGCGCTGTTCTCCATCGTCGTCTACGGTGCCACGGCATCGCGTTTTGGCATCCCCACCTCGCAAAGCCACAGCCTTATCGCCGGCCTGACCGGTGCCGCCATCGCCCTCGGCGGCGCGAGCAGCGTCAACGTCCACGAGTGGATGAAGGTCATCTACGGCCTGGCGCTCTCCATCGGCCTGGGTTTTGTCATGGGCTGGGTCCTGTGCAAGCTCGTCTCGATTCTTTTCGCCGCCGCCAACAGACGACGTGCCAATGTCTTTTTTAAATACGCTCAGATCGCGAGCGCTGCGGCCATGAGCTTTATGCACGGCGCGCAGGATGGACAGAAGTTCATCGGCGTGCTCTTTTTAGGCGTGGCCTTCGCCAGCGGGCAGACGAGCGTCGGCGACGCCGGCATCCCCATCTGGATCATGCTGCTGTGCTCGGCCACCATGGGCATCGGCACCAGCGTGGGCGGCGAGCGCATCATCAAGTCCGTCGGCCAGAGCATGGTTAAGCTCGAGAAGTATCAGGGCTTCTCTGCCGACCTCGCGGGCGCCGCGAACCTGCTACTTGCCACCCTTACCGGCATCCCCGTGTCCTCCACGCACATCAAAACCTGCGCCATCATGGGCGTCGGCGCCGTCAAGCGCCTCTCGGCCATCAACTTCGGCGTGGTCAAGGACATGATGTTCACCTGGTTCTTCACCTTCCCCGCCTGCGGACTCATCAGCTTTGTCATGGCCAAGCTGTTCATGATGTTCCTCTAGCCACGCTGAGCGTCCATCCGGACCGCAATACCTCGCCCACCCGTCTTCGCCTCGAAAGGACCCACCCATGGCAAAGAAACCCGATTCGTTCTACTTTGACAACTACGTCGCCTGCGCCGACCTTGCCGTCCAGGCCGCAGAGTTGCTCATCAAGATTTTTGAGAACTTTGACCCCGCGCAGATCCACGGCATGCTCGAGGAGATGCATGCGATTGAGCATGCGGCCGATAAGAAGCACCATGAGCTCGAGGATGCCTTGCTCACTGCCTTTATCACCCCGCTTGAGCGCGAGGATCTGGATCTGATGAGCTGCTCGCTCGACACCGTGCTCGACCGTATCGAGGGCGTCGTGCAGCGCGTCTACTTCACTAACATCCAGAGCATCCATCCCGATGCCATCGTCATCGCCCACAAGGTGACCGACGCCTGCCGCGCTATGAAGGACCTGATGGTCGAGCTTCCCAATTACCGCAAGTCCAAGACCCTGCGCGAGCTCGTCATCCAGATCAACACCATCGAGTCCGAGGCTGACGAGCTCTACATCAACGCCATGCGCAACCTGCACGTCAACGGCAAGGACCCGCTCGAGGTCATCGCCTGGCGTGACGTCTACGCCTTTCTGGAGTACTGCGCCGACTGCTGCGAGAATGTGGCCGATGTCGTGGATTCGATTGTCATGAAGAACAGTTAATTGGGGGTACATGTCCCACCGGTCGCGGGCCCGACCACTAATAACCTTTTTCACTCCGGCTGCAAGCAGAGTCGTTCAAAAGGTATTAGTGGTCGGGCCCGCTCCCTTAAGTACCACCATTGGGAACTTTGGCTGATAGTTTTAGCGCAATGGGGGTTTGGCTGAAGGGACCTTTGGTACCCGTTCGGACACTTTGGCCCTTGATGAGCGCTTGGCTGATTGCTGCTTTGGGTACTCTTTGGGTTACCTTGGATTTGTTTGATTTTTAATTGTTGGAGGGCTTGTATGTCGTATTTGGATCTGGCTCGGTCTCGGTATTCTTGTCGTGAATTCCAGGATCGTTCTGTTGAGCAGGCTGTGGTGGATGCCATTGTTGAGGCTGGACGTATTGCTCCTTCTGCTTGTAATAATCATCCAACCCGTGTGATGGTGTTGGATACGCCTGAGCTTCTGGAGAAGGCAGCTGCTTGTCAGCCTCGGTTTGCTCGTGATGGGTCCATCTTTGGCGCTCCGCTCATCTTCCTCATTTGCAGCGTTACCGACGACGCTTGGGTTCGCCCCTATGACCAGATGAACTCCAGCGCTATCGACACCTCGATTGTTTGCGATCAGATGATGATGGAGGCCGAGGGGCAGGGCCTGGGAACGTGCTGGGTATGCCATTTTAAGCCCGAGGTAGCCCGCGAGCAGTTCGGCCTGCCCGAGGGCATCTATCCCTATCACATGCTCGTCTGCGGCTATCCTGCCGACCGCATCGCCGATCCCGAGCATCGCGAAACCCGTACCATTCCCCTCTCCGACTTCCTCCTCAAGTAGTTTTTGGCACATACCCTAAAATCTACCTTTTATCGCGCGTCCTTCGCCGAGTTCTGCCCTATCACATGCAGAGCTCGGCGTTTTGTTTCCCAACCCGTATGCAGCCACAAAAAAGGAGCCCGCAGGCGCGAGCTCCTCTTAAGGGCACTAGATTGTAGCTCTGGAGCTAGTCCAGGTCGTCGGCGGCAAAGTTGTCGATCGGGGCGAAGGGATCGGCCACGGGGACAACCGGATCAGCGACAGGCAACGGCTCGGCGGCGGGAACGGTCACTGCAGGAGAAGCCGCAGAACCGACCGGCGTGGAGGCCATAAGATCGGCGGGGAAGGAATTCTGGGCATCGTCCATGAAGTGCTGGATGAGCTTGAGGTACTCGGCCTTGAACTCCTCACGGGAAGCCTTCAAACGGTCGATCTCCTCGAGCTCGGCCTGCTTCTCGGTCAGGGCCTGACGGATGACCTCGCGGGCCTTGGCGTCGGCTTCGTTGCGGATGCGCTCAGCGTTCTCGTTGGCGTCGTTGACGATGCCCTCGGCGGTCTGCTGGGCAGCGATCAGCGCAGCGGAGATCTGGCGCTCCTGAGCAGAGAAATCGGGTGCGGGAGCGGCCACGGGAGCGGCGGGAACGGCCTGCGCGGCAGCGTCCTGAGCCTGGGCAAGCTGAGCCTGCGTGTCGGCAAGCTGCTGCTCGGTGGCAGTCAGACGACCCTTAAGATCGACAATCTTGGCAAGCATAGCGTCAACCTCGGAGGACAGCGTCTCCAAAAAGACGTCGACCTCGGCGGGGTCATAGCCACGCTTGGCCTCAGAGAAAGTCTGAGCCTGGATGTCAGCAGGGGTAATAGCCATAACAAGTTCTCCTTTTTCATCGCCTCGGCGCCGGGCGCCCGACGTAAGTTACTGAGCCAGTACTATACGAGTATACCTATAAGAAGCTGCAGAATCAGCCTCTGCACCAACTGCAACGCAATAATTGCAACGACCGGCGAAAAATCAACGCCGCCCATCGGCGGGATAAACCGACGAAACAGGTTGAGCCACGGACCGCAGACACTATCGAGCACCGCGGCGATATCCTGCAGCAGGCCGCCCTGCTTCATGGGAATCCACGTCATAAAGCAATAGACCACAATGAGCGTGGAATAGAAGTTGAACAGCGTGTTGACCAGCTGGACAATGGTGTAGATGTTGATGAGAATCTCCTCGTCTTGGGTTTACTTAAGGTAGCCGTCGGCACGCAGCTTCTTGAGGTCCGAATCCTTGACCTCGCAGCCGGCGGGCAGCACCATAAACACGCGATCGCCCACCTCTTTGACCGTAGCGCCCAGGCCGCAGGCAAAGCCATAGCTAAAGTCCAGGACACGCTTGGCGACCTCGGTGCGAACGCCAACAAAAATCAGCGCAACGGGCTGCTTGGTGCGCACACGGCGGACAACGGTCTCGACATCGTCATAGCTCTCGGGACGCAGAACATAGGCAGGCAGCTGCGGCGTGGCGTTGATGATGTTGCTCGCATAGGCCGAAGCGTCGCTCGGCGCAGGAGCGGGCGCAGGTGCCGCGGCGCGGGCGCGAGCGCTCTCGGCATAGCTCGACGGCGTGTCGTAAGCGCCGGGACGATAGCCGCCTGCGACACTATCCTGAGAACGCGACGGCGGATTGTACGTCGTTGCATGACGGGAGTCATCGCCGACCAGCTGGCCGGAGCGCGTGTACACCGCGACCGACTCGGCCTCACCGCGGCGCGTCTGGCCCAGCAGGCCGTTACTCGGCTCGTCCTGGGTATAGAAGCCCTCACCCGAGGCACCGCTGTAGCCGTTGTTCTGATAGCCATCGTCGCAGCCGTCATCGTAGCCGTAGTCGTCATCCTGGCCATAGCCCTGGTCGTAACCCTGCTGGCCGCCAAGGTGCATCTTATTTTTAATCTCGTCAAGGAAGCCCATGGTTGTGTCCTCTCACGGTTTAGTGCAGGCGCTCTGTAAACCAGTGCGCACTTCAGAGCCCTATTTTACTGCAAACTCCGGGCTAAATACTACCCTGCCCAGGCGAACGAGCGTAGAGCCCTCCTCAAGGGCAGGCTCAAAGTCCTCGCTCATGCCACAAGAAAGCTCGGGCAGGCTCAGATCGGGATGCGCCGCCTCCAGCTCATCCCTCAGCTCTCGCAGCCCGGCAAAGGTGCGACGCGCCACATCCTTGTTCCCCCGAGGGGCCATAGCCATAAGCCCCTGCACACAAATTCCCTCAAGCTCCGCGAGCTCGCCGGCGGCGCCACGAATCTCATCGGGCGAAAAGCCACCCTTGGACTCCTCGCCGCTTACGTTAACCTCGATTAGCACCTGCTGGGGGCCGGGGAGCTCGCCCGCCTCAATCTTGCGGACCGCACGGCTCGAGATAGCCTGAGCCAAATGCAGCGAGCTTACCGAATGAATCAGCTCGGCCGAGCCCAGAACCGCATTGATCTTGTTGGTCTGCAGGTTGCCGATCATATCGAAGCGCACCTCGGGTAGCTCCGGATGCTCTGCGAGGCCCGCAAGCTTTCGAACGAGCTCCTGCGGGCGGTTCTCGGCAAAATGGCGATACCCCGCCTGAATAGCGGCAACGGCCTCATCGACGCCGACGGTCTTGGACACGGCAATCAAACGCGCGGCATCGTGGGGCCTCCCAGCGCGATCGAGCGCGGCATAGAAACGCTCGAGTATCTGCTCGCGGCGAGCGCGCATCAAGTCCAAATAGTTATCCATTGCAAATCGCCTCCGCTAACAGCACAACAAGTAGTCCCATGCTAACGCAAGAGCGCGACCCCGCATCCGCGAGGCCGCGCTCCCTCAGGTATTTACAATCTTTTGACGAACGAGGCTACCCTACTCCTCGTCGTCCTCACCATCATCCTCGTCCTCAAGATGATCCAACAAGTAGCGAAGACCCTCGCTCACCTCGTTAGCGGGCACCTTGGCAACATAGCGTGCATCGACGGCGGGCCTCATGATGACGCCCTCGCCCGAAGGCACACGCATGCTCTCGAGCTCGTCCTCGTCCGTACGGGCGATATCGCCGGCAGTCATACGCTGACCGGTCAAAAGGAAGGTCAGACGGCAGGCGGCATCGATGGAAATCGAGGCGATGCGATCGAGGTAGCGCGAAACCATGATGGCACGGCGCAGGTCGTCATAGTTGCTGTCGTCGTCCATAAAATCGCCCGTATCCATGCGGTTAAAGGTGCGGAAGAATTTCTCGTACGCCGCATGCACCGGCTCGTCCTCGACGGCCAGGTTGCAGATGATGGACATGTCGTTGGTGACGAGTGCGGAAAGCGACGACCCTAGCACCTGGTAAACAGCTTCGGCCTCGGCCTCAACCGTACCGACGAGCTCTTGGGGCAGCGAGATGTCGGCCTTGACCATGTGACGCGTGGCGCGGCAGATCTGGCGAACCTTATCGGTCATGCGCTGCAGGTTAAAGTCGACGTAGATAATCGTCTGCAGCAGGCGGAAGTCGGAGGCGACCGGCGACTGCGTGGCGATCAGGTTGTAGCACACGGCCTCCAAGTTGGCGCAGCGGGCATCAATCGAAAGCGTGCGTTTCTTGGTCTTGGTGGCGAGCTTGCGGTCGTCGGTCACATAGGCCTTCACGGCGTCGTGAAGGGCCAGGTCGACGGCCTCGTAGATGCTCAGCATCTCGTGACGGGCCTCGATGAGCTGACGGGAAAACAGTTTGCGCATGGTTCACTCCAATCAGTTGGGTGCGGTCATGCCGCCCGCACAGTGAATACGCACCGGACCAGGTCCGATCGGCTAGGGACTAGTCGCACCGATCAGCCAAAGCGGCCGGTGATATAGTCTTCCGTCCGCGAATCCAACGGACTGGTGAAGATTGCGTCGGTTTGACCATACTCGATGAGCGTGGCGGGCTCACCGGCAACTTCCTGTAAGAAAAATGCGGTGTAGTCGCTGATACGAGCCGCCTGCTGCATAGAATGCGTGACGATGATAATCGTCATCTCGGGCGCCAGCTCGGCCATCAGATCCTCGACCTTAGAGACGGACGTGGGGTCGATGGCGGAGCAGGGCTCGTCCATCAGAAGGACATCGGGCTGCACCGCAAGCACACGCGCGATGCACAGACGCTGCTGCTGACCGCCCGAGAGTGCCAAACCATCCTTGTTGAGCTGATTGGATACCTCTTTCCAGAGGTTGGCGCGCTTGAGCGATTCTTCCACGATGTCGTCGAGGTCGCTCTTGCTAGTCACGCCCTGCAGACGAGGGCCAAAAGCGACATTCTCGTAGATGGATTTGGGAAACGGGTTGGGCTGCTGAAAGATCATGCCCACGCGGCGGCGAAGGTCGACCGGGTCGACGCCCTCGGCATAGATATCGTTGCCGTCGAGCGTCATGGTACCCTCGACACGAGTGCCCTCGATAAGGTCGTTCATACGGTTGATGCAGCGCAAAAACGTCGATTTGCCGCAGCCCGAAGGGCCGATAAACGAGGTGATGGCGTTTTTGGCGATGTTGAGGTCGAGCCCCGTCAGCGCGTGAAAGTCACCGTACCAAAAGTTGAAATCCTTGGCCGTGATGGCCGCTTGCTCCGGCGTGGGAGCGGACTGATAGACGGACATGGGACTCCTTAACTAGCGGCGCTTGCGCGACAGATAACGCGCAAACAGATTGAAGGCCAGAATAATCGCCATCAGCAAAAGCGCGGTGCCGTAGGCTGCGTTCATGTTGATGCCGTCGTTGGCAAGCAGATAAAGGTGAACGGTCATGGGACGACCGGAATCGAGCGGCGATATAGGCAGGTTGATGGCCTGACCCATGGTGTAGAGCACCACCGCGGTCTCGCCGATGGCGCGGCCGATGGCAAGGACGATGCCGGTGGCGATGCGGCCAAAGGCCGAAGGAAGCACGATCTTGGAGACGACCTGCCACTTGGTGGCGCCCAGGCCATATGCGCCCCAACGAATATAGCGCGGAACGGCGCGGATTGCCTCCTCGGTGGTGCGCATGACGATGGGCAGCATCAGAAGCGCCAGCGCCAGGGCGGCCGAGACCATCGAAAGGCCCAGGCCCATAGCCTCGACAAACAAAGCGTAGCCAAAGAGGCCCATAACGATGGAGGGCACCGAGGCCAGGGCATCGGCAGCATAGCGAATGATGTCGACGACCTTGCCCTGCTTGGCGTACTCGGCCAGATAGACCGCAGCCAAGACGGCAACCGGCGTGCAGATGAGCATGGCGAGTGCCGTCACGTAGATGGTCGAGACGATCGTGGGCCAGATGCCACCCTCGGCGTTTACGCCCTGCGGCCAGCCAAAGATAAAGTCGAGCGAGATATGCGGCAGACCGTTGATGACCACGTAGGCGATGATGGCAACTAGCACCAGCGTGGTGATATAGGCCGCGGCGCGAAACACGCCGAGCATGATCTTGTTGGACAGGTCCTTATTGATGCGGCCCTTCTTGCCATGGGAAAGGGCACGCTTGATGCGCTCGCGCGACGAGGTCGTATCGACCGTCGTGTCAACGGAATCGGACATAGCCTACCCCCTCTTCTTGGAAATCAGGCGGACGATACCCACCAGTGCAGCGGAGATGATAAACAGGACCACGCCCATGCCAAACAGAGCCGAGCGGTGCAGGCCCGAGGAATAACTCATGTCGAGCGCAATCTGGCTCGTGAGCGTCGAGATGGGGCTCGAGATGCTGTCCGGGATGACCGGAGCGTTGCCGACGACCATGAGCACGGCCATGGTCTCACCGATGGCACGCCCCATACCCAAGACAATTGCATCGACAATGCCCAGTTTGGCTGCAGGCAACACGACCTTGTAGATGGTCTGCCACTTGGTGGCACCCATGGCATAGGACGCCTCGCGAATGCCCATGGGAATGGAATTGAGGGCATCGATGGTGAGGGTGGTGATGGTAGGAACGATCATGATGGCGAGCACGAACCACGCCGTCAGCGCGCCAAAGCCAAGACCGCCGGTCAGCTGCGCGATAAACGGACGAATGATGACCATGCCAAAGAAACCGTAGATGATGGAGGGGATGCCCGCCAGCAGGTCGACGGCGGGGCTGATGAGCCTGCGCACGCGCTTGCTGGCGATCTCGACCAGATATACAGCCGTGCCCACACCCAGGGGCACGCCCATGGCGAGCGCACCGACCGTCACCAGACCAGAGCCCGCCAGCAACGACATGATGCCGTAGTGACCCTCGGAGGGCGCCCACGTAAAGCTAAAGAAGTCCGCCAGACCGATGTCGGTAAAGACGGGCAGCGCCGAGTACGTGGTAAAGACAAAAATCAGGATGACGGTGACGACCGCCAAGAACGCACAGGCAAAGAAGATCCACTGCAGCGCCTTCTCCTTGAGATAGGTACTGCGCGACACCAACGCCAACTCACGCTTTTTGGGCGTCTGAGCCTCCTGCTCAATCTGGGGGGTTTCCTGCACTTCCACGCTACTCACTCCCCTTTCCGTCGTTGGTGACGGGAATAAAGCCCGCCTCGCGAATCTGCTTGTCCATCTTCTCGGACGTCACATAGTCAATGTAGTCCTGCGCCTGCTGCGAAGGCGCACCCTTCACAAAGAAGTAAAGGTCGCGCGAGATGGGATAGCCGCCACTTGCGACCGTCTTCTCGGATGCCTCAACATGGTTGACCGAAACGGCCTTAACCGAGGTCTTGGCGTTGAGGCTCTCGACAAAACCAAGCGAGATGTAGCCAATGGCGCCACGCGAGCGGGACACGACATCGCGCACCTGGCCCGTGCCCGAAAGAACAGCCGAGCGACGATCGAACGGCGTGCCGCCCATCACGATGGTACGGAAGGCCTCGCGCGTACCGGACGCCTCGTCGCGGTTGATAACCTGAATCTTCAGGTCCTCTCCGCCGACTTCTTTCCAGTTGGTGATCTTGCCGGCGTAAATATCGCGGAGCTGCTCGGTCGAGAGATTCTCGACCTGGTTGTCGTCGTTCACGATGACTGCGATGCCGTCGTGCGCGATTACGATCGGGGTCAGGCCCAGGTCTTGCTCATCGGCGTTGAGGCCACGAGAGGAGCTGGCGATATCGGCGGTGCCGGCGCTAACAGCTTCGATGCCAGCAGATGAGCCCAGACCAGAAACCAGCACGTCAGTGCCGGTCTCCTCTTTAAAGCCCTCGGCGGCAATCTCGGCAATGGGAAGGCACGTCGTAGAGCCGGCAACGGTAATGGAAGAGGCAGAAGATCCCGAGGAGCAGGCGCACAGCGTGAGCGTGAGCACTGCTGCACTCAGGACCGATGCGATCTTTCTCATAGCATCACGCCGATCGCAGCATGGCGCCCACAGGTGCCGCCCTCGTTGCGGTAGGAATAAAAGCGGTCATTCTGGCGAACGGTGGAAAGCTTGGTGTCCACAATGCCACTCGCTTCGACGCCGGCGTCCATCAGTGCCTCGCGAATGGCGGCAGAAAGATCGAGCATACGAGAAGCGGCGGCATCGATGCACACGAACTCGGAGGCAAAGCGGTCCACAAGTTCTTGGGACACCTCGTACTCGTCTCCCAGGATATGGGGCCCAATATAGGCAGAGATGACATCCGGCTTGCAGCCAGCCGCCTCGCAGAGCGCTTGGCACGCCTTGGCGGAAATGCGCGCAATCGTGCCCTTCCAGCCAGAGTGCACCACGGCAAAGCCGCCGGGAGCCACCAGCACCACGGGAACGCAATCGGCAAAGCAGAGCATCACGGGCACCTCACGGGCCATGCAGACGATGGCATCGCAGCCCTCGGCAATCTGCTCGCGAATGTTCTCGAGATCATCGGCACCGTTCGAGGTCACCGTCACGACATGGTCACCGTGTACTTGATTGGGAACAAGCAGGTTGTGCTCGCACTCCGCGGCCCCTATGGCCTCGAGTGCGCGGCGACGATTTTCTTGAACGGCAAAGGGGTCATCGCCAACATGCGAGCCCAGATTGAGTGAGGAGTACGCATCTTCGGAAACACCACCGGTGCGCTCGGTAAAGGCAAAACGAACATCGCGCGTCGCGCCCTCTACGAACGTAACTCCATCATGGTCGACACGCGAAACGTTGTCCGCACGTGCTGCCATACTAAAGCCTCCTAATAACACGAGTATCGCGGCGACGCCGCAGCAGTCCATTCCATATGGCTGCCATACTTCATCAAAAGGATACCCGCAGCGGTAGGGACCAAACGTAAAGGGAACGTAAGGAGATTGGAGGCTTTCGTTTACAAAGACGAAACACAACAAAAAAGGGTACGCCCAATCGGACGCACCCCATGCAGGTCGTTTAGAAAGACGAACTAGAAGCTGCCGCGCTTGAGGAAGTCAGGAAGCTCAAACTGGTCGTTACCAAAGTTGGGGAGCTCGGTACCACCGACGTTGCGAGTCGGAGCAGCCTGAGCCGGGCTCGTGGCAGGAGCGGTGCGCTGCGGCTCGGCAGAAGCAGCGGCCTTGCTCTGGGACTGCTGAGCAGCGAAGAGCTCGTCCTGACGGTTGACGTTGGAGTCGGAGAAGCCCGTAGCGATAACGGTGATACGCACCTGATCGCCCAGGGACTCGTCTACAACGGTACCGAAGATGATGTTGGCCTCGGGGTCGACGGCGTTGGCGACAACATCGGCGGCGTCGCTGATCTCCTGGATGCCCAGGTCCTTGGAGCCGGCAATGGAAAGCAGGACGCGAGTGGCACCATCGATGGAGCTCTCGAGCAGCGGGCTGGAAATAGCCTGCTGGGCGGCGTCGACGGCACGGGTGTCCCCAGAAGCGGTACCGATGCCCATCATAGCGGTACCGGCCTGCTTCATGATGGTCTTAACATCGGCGAAGTCCAAGTTGATGATACCGGGGACGGTGATGAGGTCGGTGATGCCCTGGGTGCCCTGGGAAAGGACGCCATCGGCGATTGCAAAGGCCTCAAGCATGGTGGTCTTCTTCTCGGCAATGTCGAGCAGCTTGTCGTTAGGGATAACGATCATGGTGTCGACGCAGTCGGAAAGCGTCTTAATGCCTTCTTCGGCGCTCTTCTTGCGCTTGCGGCCCTCAAACGTAAAGGGTTTGGTCACGACGGCGACGGTCAGCGCGCCGACCTCGTTCATCGCGATATCGGCAACGATGGGAGCAGCGCCGGTGCCGGTGCCGCCGCCCTCGCCGCAGGTGATGAACACCATATCGGCGCCAGCGAGCGCCTCGGCGATGTCGTCGCGGGACTCATCGGCGGCCTTACGGCCGACCTCGGGGTTGGCGCCAGCGCCCAGGCCGCGGGTCAGGTCGGTGCCGATGTGCACCTTGATATCGGCATCAGAGATCGCGAGTGCCTGAGCATCGGTGTTGATGGCAACAAACTCGACGCCGCGGATGCCCTCTTCGATCATTCGATTGACCGCGTTGGTACCGCCGCCGCCGACGCCGACCACCTTAATGACGGCAAGGTAGTTGTTGATCTCTGTCTCGTGCATGTCGGTCCTCCGAACAAAGGTTATAGCCATAGCATGGGTTGACCCCTGCGCACATTAACCTTCAAGTTGAAAGTAAATGCAAAGGTAAACCGTATTATGTTTGCACATTATGAACGCATCAGTCAAATAATTGACGGTGAAAACCAAACAAACCAGATAAACGGCGCGGTATGCCCCGTCAACAAAGGCTAGAAGACGCTACGAGGTCGGCGCGTTCCTAAACGTATAGTTGCCAGGAGATCGAACATTTATATACGTCACGCCCTCCACCTGCGAAAGCAGCTTGGTAACGATACGCTCCTTTTTGGCAATATCATCCGAATCTCCGAGCGACACCTCGATACCGTTATCGAGGTTCGCCGAGATGGCCTCGACCGAGGGCGTGGAAATATCCTTGACCTGGCCCAAGAACTCGCTCGAGAATCCGCGGACGTAATCCAGACCGGCCTTGACTGCCTTGGAATTTACCGCTTGCCCCGAAACCGGTGCGACATCGGCCGAGGCATCGGTCAGCAGCACGGCACCGTAATGCTTGGCGAGTGCCAGGGCGGCATCGATGCCGGTCAGGGTGTTGGCACCCTCCCCCGTTGCGGTGACGTTGCCCTGGTCGTCAACATCGACCGAGGTAGACAGCGGCGCAATCCACGTGTCATCGTCCCCGATGGCCCACGCAAGATCGTCGGAGCTAATGTAGGCGATTGCGATAACCTTGCGTTCCGTCGGCGTGATGATGAGCGTATGGGGAAATTGACGCTGGACATCCACGCCCGAGACCCACGGATTTTGCTTGAGGCCCTCGGTGATCTGGTCGGAATTCACATTGAACAGCGACGTGTTCTCGGGCAGATCGATCAGTTGGATAGCATCGTGCTTGGTCACATGCTCGCTGCCCCGAATCTGAATATCGGTGGCGGCGAACAGGCCTGAGTTAATGACAACGATGGCAACGACCGCAAGCACTGCCAAAGCAGCAAGGATGCCGCCCATGATTTTACCCTTGCCCTTAACGGCAGAAGCGGCACCCGTCGCATGATTTGCCAGGGCGCCGATCGATGACAGCGGATTGAAGCCTTTTTTGCCCGATTGCGGTTTTGCGGAGGCCGACACCGACGTCAACATACGTGGCTTCGATGCACCCAGCACGCGACCGGGACGCGTCGCCTTTGCCCCCAACGAGGGCGTGGGCAAAGCCATGGGACGAGAAGGCTTGGCGCCCGTCGCCGGTTTGGACGTTACCGAGGGACGTGCCGCCGGACGAGCAACCTTTTTGGCCGCGGGCCGTCCGCCAAGTTGCGAGCCGGCAGCCGAACGCTTGGAAGACCGCACGGACCCGACGGTCTTAGAAGGCATGACGGATTTACGTTGAGACTGGGACGGTGCGCCGGAACGCCCTCCGGCGCGGCGGAAGGTTGGTTTCGATGCTCTAGAAGCCGAGGAATTTAACTTCCGGTCTGAGCTCGATGCCATACGCCTCCCTCACCTTTCCGTGCACATGTCTGATAACCGCGGCCACGTCATCGGCCGAGGCGGTTCCGTTATTAACGATAAAATTAGCGTGTACGGGAGAAACTTCCGCGCCGCCAACCGAAAAACCCTTTAATCCACAATCCTCGATAAGCTTTCCCACGCTCGCATCGCGCGGGTTGCGAAAGACCGACCCGCAGGATGCACAGCCCATGGGCTGTGTTCGCTTGCGCCGCGTCAGGTACCGCTCCATACGCTCACGGATATCGGCCTTGGGCGCAGGTTTGAGCTTGAGCACGCATTCCAAAATGATCTCGTTGCGCGGCAAGCTGCATTCACGGTAGCCCCAAGCGATCTCCGAGCCCGCGTAATGCTTAATTCCGGAGCCCGGGTCGAATGTAACGACATCTTCGACCAGCGAGCCAATCCACTCGGTTCGCGTGCCGGCGTTCATGGACAAAGCGCCGCCAACGGAGCCGGGAATACCGACCGCAAACTCAAGGCCCGAAAGGCTGCGTGACAGCGCCTCGTTGACCAGGCGTGCGAACATCACGCCCGCACCGACCGTCAGCGTACAACCGTCATCGGCGACAACCGTACGCTGAAACTCGCGCCCCAGCGAAATAACGGCACCGCGATAGCCCGCATCGGCAACAAGCAGATTAGACCCCTTGCCGATAATGACCCACGGCACCTGCTCACGGTCGAGCACCGCCACGGCGCGGCGCAGGGCATGATAGCTGTGACACGTCACAAAGAGGTCCGCCTTGCCACCGATACGATAGCTCGTATGGCGCGCGAGGCGTTCATCCTCGATTACGTCCGTATCGATCATGCCCGAAAGCGCCATGACGGCGTTAAACAAACCCATGGGGTTTAAGCGTCCTTCTTGGCAGTCAGATACTCGATGAACTCGGGGCCGACCGTCGTGACGTCGCCGGCGCCCATGGTAAGCAGCAAATCGCCCTCGCCCACCATCTTCTCGAGCTCCTCGTTGAGCTCAAGACGGCTCGAGCAGTACACGACCTCCTTACCGGGGTGCTTGGCGCGCACGGTATCGGCGAGCATCTTGGACGTGACACCTGGGATGGGCATCTCGCCGGCAGAAAACACGTCAATTAACAGCAGCTTGTCGGCATTGGCGAAGGCATCGGCAAAGTCGTCGCACAGAGCCTGCAGACGCGAGTAGCGGTGCGGCTGAAACACGACGTCGACATGCTTGTAGCCAAGCGACGAAGCGGCAGCGAGGGTCGCCTTGACCTCGGTGGGGTGATGGCCGTAGTCATCGACCACGGTAATACCATCGATATCGCCCACATGGGTAAAGCGGCGGCGGACGCCCTCAAAGCTCGAAAGCGCCTTTGCGGCAGCGTCGATATCGAGCCCCAGAACATGAGCGACCGTAAGAACCGCCGTGGCGTTGAGCATGTTGTGGCGACCGGGGTTGCTCTTAATCTCGACGGCGTGCTCGGTGCCGTCCTCAAAGCGGACGACAAAATCACTCTGGATGCCTCGGACGTCCGGATGCACGCAGACGATGTCGTTGGTCTCGGCAAAACCATAGGAAAGCACGCGGCGACCGGTCGACCTGGCAAGCTCGACCAGATGCGGGTCCTCACCACAGACGATGACCGTGCCGTCCTCGCCCACCAGACTCATAAACTTGGCGAAGGTGGCCTCGATCTCCTCGATACCCGAGTAGTGATCGAGGTGGTCGGCCTCGACGTTGGTCACGATGACCACGTTGGGGTTAAGGAACAGGAAGGAGCTGTCGGACTCATCCGCCTCGGCGACAAAATAGTCGCCCGAGCCGTTCTTGCCGTTGGTATCGTAGCCCTCGACAATGCCACCGATCAGGAAGCTGGGGTCCAGACCCATGCGGTCGAGCATGGTGGCGCACATCGAAGAGGTCGTGGTCTTGCCGTGAGTACCGGCAACGGCAACGGTGGTGTAGCCGTGGCCCAGAGCCGAGAGCATCTTGGCGCGAGGCCACACGGGAATACCCAACTCGCGCGCACGGACGAGCTCGGGGTTGGACTCGGGAATAGCGGTAGAGACCACGACGACGTCAGGCTTGACCTCGTCGATGGTGGCAGCCTCATGGCCCACATGCACCTTCACGCCGGCGCGGGTAAGCTGGCGAATGTAGCGCGACGTCTTAAGGTCGGAGCCGGTAACGACATAGCCGCGCTCGTGAAGGACGAGGGCGATGCCGCTCATGCCGGCGCCACCGATACCGATAAAATGGGCGCTCTTGAACTCGGGCGCGGAGGTTGCAGTCTTGGAATCAGCCATGTGCTCGTGTACTCCTTGCGTAAACACTGCCTGTAACCCGTTTACTTTACCGCACCTACCGCATCCGCGCGAGGGCGACCCGCGATATCCCGTCTAACTAACGCAATCCTTCTACCGCGTCCGCCAAAAGGACGGCAGCGCGGTCTTGGGCCAAACCGCGAGCCGCCTGGCGCATGGCATCGCGCGCCTGCGCATCATCGATAAGATGCAGCAGCTCATCGGCAAACGCCTGGGTGTCGATATCGACATCGGCGCAGAGCACGCCGGCACCGGCATCGACCAGATAGCGGGCATTGGTGGTCTGATGATCGGCCGTCGCATGCGGATACGGCACCAGCACCGAAGGAACGGCAAGAGCGGCAATCTCGGCGACGCTCGAAGCGCCCGAGCGCGAGAGGACCAAATCGGCCGCAGCCAGCATATCGCCCATATTGTCAATGTAGGGCTGGACGCGATACCGTTTCGCCTCCTCGGGCGTCAGGGCAAGAGCGCGCTCGGTGTCCTCAAAGCCATCGGCGCCCGTCGAATGCAAAACATAGAGATTCTCGCGCGAGAGCAACTCGTTTTTAAGCGAAGCCACGCGCTCATTAAGATGCTGGGCACCAAGTGAGCCGCCAAACACCAGCAGGAGCGTGGTGTCCTCGGGCACATCAAGGGCCCTGCGGCCGCGGACTCGATCACCCTCGATCACAGAACGGCGCACGGGGTTGCCGGTCATGAGCACATGGTCAGGATCGCCCTCGCGCTCAAACACGGAACGCGCTGCCGGCACCGAGATGCAAACGCGGGCGGCATGCGAACTCATCATCTTGTTAGCAAGGCCCGGGACGGAATTCTGTTCGTGCAGCAGATACGGAATGCCCGCGTCCTTGCACCAGCCCAGAAGCGGGACCTCGACATAGGCGCCAAAACCTATGGCGACATCGGGCTTGCGGGCTTTAGAAAAATGGTTGCCGAGCGCGCGCTTCGCCTTATAGACACGCCACAGCGAGCTCAATGCTGTCCAAGGGCAAGAGCGGTCGAAGCCCGTAACCGTAATCGGTACAAAATCAAACCCAGCCTCGGGAACCAGACGACCCTCGAGCTTATGCGACTGACCCACAAATACAACGTGGTGGCCACGGTCGCGCAGCTCCTCGGCCAAGGCAAGTGCGGGGTTGATATGTCCCGCCGTGCCGCCGGCTGCGACAGCAACGGTCATCTTATCGGTCATGGTAGTCCCTTCGTACGCGCGGCCCCTGGTCGTCGGTGCGCAAGCGCGTCGACGGGTCCGAATTCAGGTCGATTCGATTATATCCGCCACCCGCATTGCGCGGCGTCGGTCGTTGCGGGCGACCCTGTGGCGCCGAGCGTGGCCGGAGACGGGCATCCGACTCCGAAGCAAAACCGTTCAAGACGGTAAAGCCGCCACGCGACGAGCGCTCCCCGCGTGCATGGGGAACCCCGGCAGTGCTCTCGTCCATAACGGCAAAGCTATCGCGGCGACGATCGTATTCATCGCGTCGAGCGCTCTCGTGCGAGACGCGCAAGATAAGCCCGGCGAGCATGAGCGACACGATAATCGAAGAGCCACCATAGCTGATAAACGGCAGCGGCTTGCCCGTCATGGGAAACACGTTGAGAATACCCAGCGCGTTGATCAAAAACTGCACCGCGAGGATAACCGCAGAGCCCGAAGCCATAAGCGCCCCACGACGATCGGTAGCTTGCTCGGCGATTCGAAACGCTGAGTAGATCAGCATCGCAAACACCAAGAAAAACAGCAGCGTCCCCAAAAAGCCAACTTCCTCGCCAATGATGGCCAGGATGTAGTCGTTGTGCGCCTCGGGCAAATACGAGTACTTCATGGTTGAGTTGCCGATACCGCGGCCGAACAGTCCGCCCGAAGCAAACGCCATAATGGCGAGCGTTGCCTGATACCCGTCTCCATATTCATCTGCCCAAGGATTCAAGAGAACCTGAATGCGCACCATACGGTACGGCTCGACGACAAGAGCGATCACGATGATGACGGCGCCAGCAAGAATCGCACCGATAATGAACTTTGGGTCAAGGCCGGCAAAGAGCGCCATGCACATAATCGTCAACAGAATAATCAGGATGGTGCCAAAGTCGGGCTGAATAAAAATCAAGACGAGCGATGCGCCCAAATAGAAGCCCATGCCCTTAAGGAACTCATTGATGTTGCCACCGGGCGAAAACACGCGGTCGAGCATGATGGCCGAATAGGCAATGGCAAACGGCTTGAGAAACTCCGATGGCTGAAACTGAATGCCGGCAATGCTCAGCCAACGCGTAGCACCACGGCTGCCGCTACCAAAGAGGAACACCGCAAACAGCAAGATCATCATAGCGATAAGAGCAAGTTTAAGCGCCCCTTCGCCAAACCAGCTATCGGGTGCAACGCGCGCGATGAACTCGAGGGCAGCAACACCGACGACCGTGAACATAAACTGTCGAAATAAAAAGTAGGTCGCGGAGTCGTTCTCGTGAAGCGCCTCGACTGAAGATGCCGAGTACACCATAAGCAGGCCAAAACAGACCAGCGAGAACAGGCAGGTCAAAAAGACCAGGCGGGGTCGCATGATACGTGCGGGGACGCCGGCGATATAACGTTCGCCGATGCCCTGCGTGCCACGACCGGCGCGCGGCGTGCTGCGCTGCGAGGAAGCACGGTCCGAGTCGGGCCTCCTCATATTCTGTCGGGGGCTCTCCTCTCTCACCGGCAACCCCTATTCCGTTTGCGTATTGGACGCAGCGGCAAGCTGGGCCACATAGTCCTTAAACACGCGGCCGCGCTCCTCGTAGCCCGAGAACTCATCAAACGAAGAGCAGGCGGGCGACAGTAAGATCACATCGCCGCGGCTCGACAGCGAACGGGCAACGTCCACGGCATCGCGCAGGTCCTCGGCCTGGGCGATATCGACATCACCGTCGACATCCGCTTCGTCCATAGCGGCGGTAAAGCGCTCGCGCGCGTCTCCAAAGCAGACCACCGAGCGAACGTTATCCATCACAACGCGGGCAAAGGACTCGAGCGGCGTGCCCTTATCGTGACCGCCGAGCAGCAAGATCACATCGTCATCGGGAAATGCCGTCAGGGCCTTTTCGACCGCATCGGTGTTCGTTGCCTTGGAATCGTTGACATAGCGCACGCCATCGATCTCGCCACAGGGCTCAACGCGGTGCTCCAGCGGCTGGAACGAGACCAGGCCGCGACACACACCGTCAACATCGGCGCCGACCGTCAGGGCCGCCGTGGCAGCACACAGGGCATTGATTACATTGTGATGGCCCGAAATCTTAAGCTCGGACGTATCGACGAGCGGGGTCTCGACGCCCTTCAGGCGAACGACCATCTTGCCATCGCGCACAAATGCGGCGTCCTCGCCCGCAGGCTCGTCAAAAGCAACCTTGCAGATGCGACGGCCCGGAACATAGATGTACTCATCGAACTCGTGGATACCGGCATCCTCGACGTCAACAATCACCAGGTCATCGTCGACCATATTCTCGAAGAGCTTAATCTTGGCGAGCGCATAGTTCTTATGGCTCTTATGCCAGCCCAGATGGTCGGGGGTAATGTTGAGTAGCACCGCCACACGGGGGTGAAGCTCCTGGGTCGTTGCGATCTGATAGCTCGAAAGCTCCGCCACAAACCACTCGTTATGCGCGCGGCCATCGATCTCGTTCACCGGAGGCTCACCGATATTGCCGACAGCAACGCTCGCCTCGCCCGCCGCCTTAAGCAGGTAGTCGGTCAGCGACGTGGTGGTCGTCTTGCCGTTGGTGCCCGTAATGGCAATCCAATTTTGGGGAGACAGGCGGTAGGCAAACTCGGGCTCACCCATAATCTGGGCAGCGTGATCGCGGCCAGCCTTAAAGAATGCCGAGAACTCCGAGATGCCCGGACACGTCACGCATACATCAAACGCGCCCTCGACCTGCTCGGTTCCGTAGACAAACGATGCCCCGTGCGCCTCGAGCGAGCGCGTGGCATCGTTGGGCTCGGATGTGCCGCCACCGTAAACGGTAACGGCACTCACGCGCTCGGGATGCGCAAGCGCCCAGCGAGCGACATCAAGACCGGACTTACCCTGGCCCAAAACGAGCAAGCTAAAGACATCAGCAAGAGGCATGAAAGACCACTATCCCAACTGGAAGAACAAAGCGAGGCCCAGGGCTCCGAAGGCCGCGGCGACAATCCAAAAACGGATGACGACCTTGGTCTCGGCCCAGCCCTTCTTTTCGAAATGATGGTGAATGGGCGCCATGAGAAAGACGCGCTTGTGCGTAAAGTGGAAATAGACGACCTGAATCATGACCGACAAGGTCTCGACGATAAACAGGCCGCCGATGATGAGGGAAACGACCTCGGTGTTGGTGATGATGGAGGTGCAGGCAAAAGCAGCGCCCAGCGCCAGCGAGCCGGTATCACCCATAAAAATGCTCGCCGGATAGCAGTTGAACCACAAAAAGCCCAAGCAGGCACCAGCGCACGCCATGCAGAAGATGGACAGGTTCACATCGCCGTGTAAAAACGCCATGGCAGCCATGGCCAGCATAGCGATCATGGAGGTACCGCCGGCAAGGCCGTCCAAGCCATCGGTGAGGTTTACGGCGTTGGAAAGGCCCGCGATCATCAGCCAGCAAAAGACAAGGTAGAGCCACGGGAAAGAAAGGCCGCAAATGGTGGTCGAGAGCACGCCAAGGTCGATCGTCAGGCCACCGGGAAAACGAATCTCGGGGGCAACGCCGCACCAGTTGACGGCAAGCACGGTAAAGGTAACGCAGATGATGGTGAGGCCGATCATCTTGGCGTGAGGCGTCAGGCCGAGCGAGCGGCCGTGCGTGACAGAAGTCAGGTCATCGATGAGACCGAGAACGCCGGTTGCCAGCGTGGCGAGCAGCACAAGCACGAGCTCGGTGGTGAGCTTGCCCATCAAAAGGCACGTCAGCGAAACAGCGACCAGGATGATGACGCCACCCATGGTGGGCGTGCCCTGCTTAATCAGGTGGCGCTTGGGGCCATCGGCGCGAACCTGCTGGCCGATACCCTCGACCTTCAGGAGCTTAATCCACCACGGCATAAGCAGCATCGCGATGATAGCGGCGATGCCCAATCCCAAAAAGGCCTGGTACGTAGGATACGAAGGATTGCCGAACATGGTCTAGCACACACCTTCCACAAAGCGATCGAGTTCAACGAAGCGGGAGCCCTTGACCAGCACGACATCATGCTTCTCAAGTGCGCCGCCCATATGGTCGAGCACCTGCTGATAGTCGGAGAACACCTGGATGCGGTCCTCGTCCATACCCATCATGCGCGCGGCCTCGGCCATACGCCGGGCAAGCTCACCACCGACACATGCGAGCATATCGAGCTTCTTGGCCGCCGCATAGGCGCCCACCAGCTCATGCATGCGAGGGGCCTCGTCGCCCATCTCTCCCATCTCTCCCAAAACGGCCATGCGCGAACCCATGCACGAAAGCGAGCACAGCAGGTCGAGGCCCGCCGCCATCGATTCGGCGCTGGCGTTATATGAGTCGTCGATGACGCGGGCGCCGCTCTTGGCGCGCTTGATCTCCTGACGATGCCCGGTAATCGTGAGACCCCTAAAGGCGGAATCGATCTGCTCGGGCGTCACGCCAAGGCGATAGGCAACCGCCGCGGCCTTGACGGCATTGGGAACGGACTGCACGCCGGGAATGGCAAGCAGGGTGTCAATGGTCTCGCCCGAGCCAAAATCGAGCGTAAAGACCGGGCGCCCCTCGTCGTCAATGCGAATGTCGCGCGCACGGACCTCATCGTCGTCCGAGACGCCCGCAAGCATCACGTCGATGCCCGCAGGCCCGGCGAAGGTGTCACGGATGAACGGAGTAAAGTCGTCCTCACCACCCAAAACCAGTAACGGGAGAAGGTCGCCGGCGGCGCACATGCCGCCAACAATCTCCGACTTGGCACGAGCGATATTCTCACGACTGCCCAGGATACCGATATGGGAGGTACCGATCTTGGTCACGACAGCAAGGTTAGGATTGGCAGACTGAGACAGGCGTTCAATTTCATGGAAATGGTTCATGCCCATCTCGAGCACCAGAACCTCGGTATCGGCAGGGGCCGCCAGTACCGTAAGCGGCATACCGATCAGGTTGTTATAGTTGCCCTTGGTGGCCCAAACGCGATAGCGCTTGGCGAGCACCGCGGCGAGAACGTCCTTGGTCGTCGTCTTGCCGATAGAACCGGTGATGCCAATCACCAGGCAGCCAAGCTCCAAACGATAAGCGTGAGCCAGACGAAGCAAAAACTCCTCGGGGTCATCGGCATGCAGGATGGCGCAGCCCTTCTCATGGGCCAGCGAAAGCAGCTCGGCATCGGGCTCGCGTGTCATCACGACGGCGCCGGCACCCGACTCGATGGCACAGGAAGCAAAGTCGTTGCCGTCGACCTTTTCGCCCGGGAAGGCGACGAATATCGTGCCCTCCTCAACCTGGCGTGAGTCGATAACACAGCCGCGGCATACCCGATCGGCTTCTCCCGTCACGGTTCGGGCCCCTGTTGCGGCCGCGAGGTTGTTGACGGCGATCTCTATCATTGCAGCTCCCCTGTAAACCTAATAATGCTATCGGCGTATTGTATCCCAGCGCAACCTATGCGTGGTGCAGGGCGTGTGAACACCCCAGATTAACCGACTGGCCATTCCGTAGATTGTAACCCCCTACTTGGTGCGCGGGATACCCAGCACGTCAAGCGCGTTGGCCATAATGGACTGGAACGGCACCGCGGCGGCATGCGAGCTAGCTGGGGTTCCGTCGAGGGTGATGTAGCACAGAACCTTGGGCGACTGCGCCGGGGCAAATCCCATAAAGGACGACATGTAATTATCTTTGAGGTAGCCACCGTTCTCATCGGCGCGCTCGGCCGTACCGGTCTTGCCCGCCACGTCGTAACCGTCCACCGCACCGCCATCGCCCGTTCCCTCGGCAACGACTGTCTGCATACACGATGTCACCTGCGAGGCGGCCTCCTCGGAAATCGCGCGATCGCCCTCGCCCCAATCCTTTTCATCGCCCTTGCTGGACTTATAGAAGTGCGGCGTCATCATCACGCCGCCGTTGGCAATACCGCCCACGGCACGCGCGACCTCAATCGGCGACACGGACAGCGCCTGGCCAAAGCTCATCGCACCCAAGGTGGCACCATCATACTGATCACGTTTCTTGACAATACCCAAACTCTCGCCCGGAAAATCGACACCCGAGCTGTGTCCAATGCCCCATTTGTCCACGTAGGACGCAAAATCATCGGCACCAATCTTGCGCCCCACCAGAACAAAACCGACATTGGACGAACGACGCATCATCTCGCGTACGTCCATTGTCATGGCGTAATCACGTTTGTCGGCATCGGAAACGGTATCGCCGCCCACCTTGATGCTCGCCGGAACCTCAAACGATGTGCTCGTGCGTACAACACCCAAATCAAATCCGGCGCCCGCCACCAACGTCTTAAAGACCGAACCGGGCTCGTAGGCATCCGTCACCAGACGAAGGTTCATATCCTCGGTCTTGGCGTTTTCCAAATCGGTCTGGTCATAGGTCGGATACGAGCAAGCGGCCAGGATCTCTCCAGTCGTCGGGTCGGTCACCAGGGCCGAACCGTTTTTTGCCTTCGTCTTCTCAACCGCTTCGGCCAAGGCATCTTCCGCCGCGCGCTGAATGTTGACGTCGATCGTCGTCACAATGTCCACGCCATCGACCGCGGCAACCTTTTTATAGGCACCGCCCGCGATATAGCCGCCATCTCTTGCGCGCTCGCGCACAAGAGAGCCGTTCGTTCCAGTCAGAAGCTCATTGTATTGTTTTTCGAATCCCGTCAGGCCAACGTTGTCCACATTCACGATGCCCAGCACCTGAGAAGCCAGGTTTCCATATGGGTAAACCCGCTTCATGGCCTGCTCAAAGAGCACGCCGGGTAGATTCTTCTTTTCCAGGGCGGCTGCGTCATCCTCGTCGACCTGGCGCTTGATATACACCCAGGAGCCATCAGACAGCACCAGCTTGCGGCAGGTCTTTTTATCGATACCGGTGGCCTTGACCAGCGCCGAGACTGTCTTGTCGACGTCCTCGACAAGCTGAGGGTTCACAGCGACATTGCGGCATTCGACCGACGACGTCAGCACGTTGCCGTTGCGGTCGTAGATAGTGCCGCGTTTGGCATAGAGCGTCTGTGAGAGCAGGCGACGCGCGTCCGCACGCTCGCGCAGCTTGTCAGCATTCACGATCTGGTATTCGGCAAGACGGAAGACGCCCGCGGCAAGGCCAACCCCAATACAGCCCATAACGACATCGCGGCGAGGCAGCGGCGTTCCCGTAACCCATTCAGACGACGCCCCCTTGCGCGCACCCGTATTGCGCACCCGAGGTCCGCCCGAGCCACGAAGACGCGACGCAGGGTCGTTGCCATGGGACGGCCCCGCGTTGTAAGATGGCCGACCCGTTCCTTGATAACCAGAACGTCCCCGCGAGGAGGGACGTCCAGACCCGTGGCTCCCGTCGGAACCGCGGCGATAGTCATTTGTCATACTCAGCTACCGTCTTATTTACTGAGCGGCCGCAGTCGAGCGAGCGCCCGCGGCTGCATCCTGCGAAAAGTCAAGCGTAACGCTCTCGCTGGGCTCCACCATGCCATAGGCACCCGCAAGATCGCGAATGCGCGTGTCGGCACCATAGACCGAATGCATGACCTCAAGGTCAGAACTCTCGTCGGTCGCCTTCTCGAGCGTGTTGGTAAGCTCTGCGTTGCCGTTGAGCACCTGGGCCGTAACACCGGCAAGTGCCACGCGTGCGACACCGATCGTCATGAAGATAGCCGCAATGATGCAAACCGTTTTAAGAACGCTCATGAAAACCGGGCTTACCGCCTGGTTTGCCTGACGGCCCGCGCCCGTGTAGACATCAAAACGCGGTGTGCGCCGCTCACGAGGGGCAGCGGGCGCCTGCGGTGCCTCGCGGTAGGCGGGCATGGCGTTCATATCATAGGCGAGTGCTGCGTTTGAGGTGTTATAGCCCATGATATGCCGCCTCCCATCCCGAGTACGTTGGTAGTGTGTTTAAGCTTCGTTTATGGTGCGAGCGGGAGGTCCAATTTCGCGCGGTCGCGCCTACAGGCGCTGCGCCACGCGGATTTTGGCTGATCTCGCCCGAGGGTTGCGCGCAACCTCATCGGGTTGGGCAACCAAGGGTTTGCGGGTGATGACCTTGAGTATCGGCACGTTGCCGCACACGCACACCGGAATCTCCGGCGGGCACGTGCACCCCTGGCTCATCTCCTTAAAGTGGTTCTTTACGATACGGTCCTCGAGCGAGTGATACGAGATGACGCAAATACGCCCGCCCGGGTTGAGCCACCTGGTGGCGGCGTCAAGCCCTCTCTCGAGCACATCGAGCTCGTGGTTGACCTCGATGCGAATGGCCTGGAAACTTTTCTTGGCAGGGTGCCCACCATGCCGACGAGCGGCAGCAGGTATTCCCGCCTTGATGATCTCGACAAACTGACCGGTGGTTTCGATCGGTTCTTGCTCGCGACGGCGCACGATTTCGCGTGCAATCTGCGAGGCAAACTTCTCTTCGCCATAGACGCGTAGAATCCGGGCGAGGTCGTGTTCGTTATAGGTATTGATGACCTCAGCTGCGTTTAAGGTGTTATTACCCGGATCCATCCGCATGTCCAATGGGGCATCCTCGTTATACGAAAAGCCCCTGCCAGGGATATCGAGTTGCGGTGACGAAACGCCCAAGTCAAACAGAAAGCCATCGACCCCAGGCACCTCGGCCGAGCAAAGCAGCTCGTCCAAGTTGCCGAAGTTGCCCTTCAGCAGCTGGTGCGGGACGCCGGGAACCTCGCGGTCCAGACGGGCGCCAGCGGCCTCGAGGGCCATGTCATCCTGATCGACGCCGAGCAAAAGGCCCGTCTCCCCCACCTGCGCGGCCATCTTTACCGAATGGCCGGCACCGCCAAGGGTGCAATCGCAGACAACGGAGCCGCTCTTTAGCTGCAGCGACTCAAGCACTTCGCCGAGCATGACAGGTTCATGCCGATATTCTTGTGTCAAGATCCCACGCTCCATCCGTTACTCGTGCCTTGCCCTTACGAGAAGAAGAGGTCAAGCAGGGCCTCGTCGTCATCGTCCTCATCGGCCGCGGCGCGGTCCCAAACCTCAAGGTGGTCGTAGTTGCCCACAACCGTCACCTCGCGGTCGAGGTTCGCCTGCTTGCGGAGAGACTCAGAAAGACCGATACGACCGGCGCTGTCCACATCCATCGACGTGGTACGCTTGTTGATCGCCCTCATGAGCTTCTGGTCGTTGATGTCACGCGGGTTAAAACCCTCGTGGCCCTCGCGACCCGCGAAGAGTCCTTCGACCCACTTATCGAAGGCCTCGGCAGAGAACACGTACAGAGCATCGACATCCAGGGCTTTGAACACGCGAACGTGCTCTCCAAGTTCCTCGCGAAGGGGTGCAGGCAGGGACAGACGACCTTTTGCATCGAGATTGCGCTCGTATGCACCAGTCATTCCCATGTGCGCCCTCCCCTCGGTTACTCAGATGGCACGTACGCGGGGAACCACCCCGCCTGTCGACGTCATTAATAATATGGGGAACCGCCCCATTTTTCAACACCTTTCCCCACCCCTTCCCCCACCCTACCCCACCACTCCACCCCCTAACTATTGGGCGCCACCCCCGAGCATATGTTCGAAAACACAATATGTTGTGTTTAACACAAAGGCGGGATGCCACCTGTAGCACCCCGCCTTTCAACCTCAACCTTCAAGTTGACCTTGAGGCGAATTTTAGACCTCTTTACACGCCGTTCACATCGCCCCCAAACTCCCCCACGCGCGCCATGTGCACCCCACCGTGCCATTGGCCGATGGCGCAAAATGGGACGGACCCCCGACTGCCAAAACGTGCGCAACAGCACGTTCCAGCAATCGAGAGTCCGTCCTCGGATAGCATGTAATTGCAGGTCGGCAGCGTATTAGCGATGCGCCAGCGGGTGGGCCGCCAGGTAAACCTCGGCCAGCTGCGTACGATCGACATGCGTGTAGACCTGCGTGGTCGATATATCGGCGTGCCCCAAGATCTCCTGCAGCACGCGAAGGTCCGCACCGCCCGCAAGCATGTGAGTGGCAAAGGAGTGGCGCAACGTGTGCGGATGGAGGCCCACCAACCCCACCTGGCGCCCATAGCGCTCGCATATGACGTGAACACCCTGACGCGACAGGCGCCCGCCGTTCTTGTTTAAAAAGACCGCCGGCGTCCCCGCCCCGCGGGCGTGAGCCGCCAGAGGCTGACGCCCATCACATATATAGTGCGTCAGGGCACGCGCCGCACTTCCCACCAACGGGGCCAGACGCTCCTTGGAGCCCTTGCCGCGAACCAGCACAAAGCCGTCATCGACATGGATATCACTCACATCAAGCCCCACCAGCTCGCTCACACGAAGACCGCACCCATACAGCACTTCCAAGATGGCGTGATCGCGCAGGCCCATCTCGCTATCCGGAAAATCCTGGTCGAGCAATGCCGAAACATCCTCCACCGAAAGGCACTCCGGCAGGCGCTCGGCCTTTTTTGGCAAACGCAATGCCGCCGTGGGATTTTGGGCCACAGCCCCATCGCGCACCAAAAAGGCATGCAAGCCTTTGACGGCCGCGAGTGCGCGCTCCACCGAAGCGTCGGAATAGCCCCCGTCGCGCCGATCGGCGACAAAGTCCTCGATGACCCGCCGGCTCACATCCTCAAAGGATGCAATGCCCGTCCGCTCCAGATAGGCACAGTAAGTCGTCAGGTCTCGGCGATAGGCGGCAATCGTGTTGCGCGCCAAGCCCCGCTCGACTGCAAGGTAATCAAGAAACTCCCCCGCCGCCACAGCGAGCGACGAAGGAGCCTCTTCGATATGTTCCCTGTTCGATGGCAACCTTAGTCCGTCGCAAGATTCATGGGCGTCACCTGTAGGCGATCGACACCCTCATGCCGACCAATCGAGGCGCGCACGAACTCACGGAACAGCGGCTGAGGATTGGTGGGGCGGCTCTTGAACTCGGGGTGAGCCTGAGTGGCCACGTACCACGGGTGCACGTCGCGCGGCAGCTCGACCATCTCGACCAGACGCTCGTCGGGTGAAAGGCCCGAGATGACAAGACCGGCGTCCTCAAGCTGATCGCGGAAGGCATTGTTGAACTCAAAACGGTGACGGTGACGCTCGTAGACAAGTTCCTCGCCATACGCCTCACGCGCGAGAGTACCGGCAGCGAGCTTGCACGGATAGGCACCCAGGCGCATGGTGCCGCCCTTCTCGGTCACGTCCTCCTGCGAGCTCATCAGGTCGATTACGCTAAACGGACCGTCCGGGTCAAACTCGGAGGAGCTGGCGCCGGCAAGACTGACGACGTTGCGGGCAAACTCGCACACGGCAACCTGCATACCCAGGCAAATGCCCAGATACGGAATCTTGTGCTCGCGAGCAAACTCTGCCGCGAGGATCTTGCCCTCCAGGGCGCGCTTGCCAAAGCCGCCGGGAACCAGGATGCCCGATGCGTCGCCCAGAACCTCATTGACGTTTTCGGCATCGAGGCTCTCACCATCGACCAGCTGCACATCTACGTGACGATCGTAGAAAACGCCCGCGTGATGCAGGGCCTCGATAACCGACAAATATGCATCGGGAAGCTGGGTGTACTTTCCCACGACGGCAACCTTAACCTTATCGGCGTGATGGTTGGCATGGTTTTGCTTGCGCAGGAACTCATTCCATTCGCTCATATCGCGCTCACGCGGATCGAGGCCAAGTCGCTCGCAAATGCGCAGGTCAAAGTCCTGCTCGGCGAGCAGCTGCGGCACGTCGTAAATGCTCGCGCAGTCCTCGTTGGTAAAGACACAGTCGGTGTCGACGTCACAGAAGCTTGCGATCTTGCCGCGAATGGCGTCGTCAATATGGTGATCGGAGCGCAGCACAATAATGTCGGGCTGGATACCAAAGCTGCGCAGCTCCTTGACGGAGTGCTGTGTGGGCTTGGTCTTAACCTCGTGTGCAGCGGCGATATAGGGAACGAGCGACACGTGGATGTAGCAGACGTTCTCGGGACCGGCCTCCTTGCGGTACTGGCGGATAGCCTCCACAAACGGCTGCGACTCGATGTCGCCGATCGTGCCGCCCAGCTCGGTAATGACAACGTCGGAGCCGGTCTGCTCCTCGATGCGGCGGAATTTGTCCTTGATGGCATTGGTAACGTGCGGAATCACCTGGACGGTGCCGCCCAAAAAGTCACCGCGGCGCTCGCGGGCAATCAGGCTCTTGTAAATAGCGCCCGTCGTAAAGTTAGAATCGCGGGTCAGGTTCTCGTCAATAAAGCGCTCGTAGTGGCCCAGGTCCAGATCGGACTCGTAGCCGTCCTCGGTCACAAAGACCTCACCGTGCTGGAACGGGCTCATGGTACCGGGGTCGACGTTCAGATACGGGTCGGCCTTCTGCATCGTTACCTTGTAGCCGCGTGACTTGAGTAGACGGCCCAATGAGGCCGCGGTAATACCCTTGCCTAGGGACGAAACCACGCCACCGGTTACGAACACATGCTTGGTCATATTGAGTTACCTGCGCTTCCCGTAGAAGTTGTCCATACGCATCTTACGGGTCTTCATTGTAATACTTGAGAAAGAAGCAGCTCGCCATTTTTCACCAAAGTGCTTGCATTTCTCAATCTCGAAACAAAACGCCGCCCGGAACCTGAGCGGCGTCACAGCAACTTAGGCGGCAGATCGCTACCGATCGGCAAGCTCGTCCTCGAGCATATCCTGAACGAGCATACCCGCTCGGATGCCTCTCAGATACCACCCGCCGCGCTCGGTAAGGCAAATACCATTTGCAAGCTGGCCGCCGTCCTCGCTATATCGCGAAACGACCTCGATCAAGCCGTCAGAATCCAAGCGTTCAATTGCGGCACGGGCTCGATACGGAGACACCCCAACGTGCTCCGCAAGCGTTTTGCGCGAGAAACCATATGTCCCGCCACTTTCGGATTGCTGGGCGATCTCCATCAACACCAGCACTTCGACACGCTTCATATCGTTGACACTCGCACGACCCTTGCCCGCCATGGCAGCCTCCTCTAACCGAGCACGAGCATCCGGCGCGCCGTGCACGACCGACACACCTCACGATGGCAGGTAATATCCATCATGCGGCATCCAGCTAAGGATGAAACAGTTACAGTTATTTTATACCGCTCAAATCGTTTCCAGGCAGGTAAACAGCTATTTTTCGACGAAATAGACGCTTAATTGATCAAAAAGCCGTACCGGGCGCTAGCCCGATACGGCCAAAATGCAATGCAATTACCGCTGCGCTTCAAACTTAGCGATGGAAGAAACCGCGGCGCTCAAACTTGGGCTCGCAGCACACGTTGATGCCCAGTTTGCGCAGCACCGTCTCGTCCGTCGGCGAGATAATCACGCTAAAGAAGGCATCGCAGCCACGCAGCTGTTCCAAGCCCGAAAGGACACGAGCGGCCGTCTCGCTCGTAGCCGAGGTGATCGACAGCGCCATAAGCGTCTCGTCGGTGTGAAGGCGCGGGTTTTTGCTGCCCAGGAAATGCGTCTTGAGCTTGCTGATGGGCTCGATCGCCTCGTCGCTGATGACTTCAAGCTCAAGGTCGACGCCCGAAACATGCTTGAGAGCGTTCATAATGAGCGAACTTGCGGCGCCCAGGCGCGTGGAGGTCTTACCGGTCACCACGGAACCGTCCGGCATGACCATGGCGCCCACGGGACCACCCGTCAACTGCTCCCTGGTTAGGGCCGCCGAGCGCGCCGGTGAGTAGTTCTTATCGATGCCGGCCTTCTTCATAATAATCTTGAGACGGTCGACCTGCTCATCGCCCACGCCGGTACGGCGCACATTTTCGACCGCGGTAAAGTAGCGGCGGACGATCTCCATCTTGGAAGCGTCGCGGCAGGCATCGTCATCGGTGATGGCAAAGCCGACCATATTGACGCCCATGTCCGTGGGACTCTGGTAGGGGCTCTTGCCTAGGATCTTTTCCATCAGGGCACGGACCACCGGGAAGGCCTCGACGTCGCGGTTGTAGTTGACCGTGGTCTTGTTGTAGGCCTCAAGGTGAAAGGAATCGATGATGTTGGCATCGTCGAGGTCCGCCGTAGCGGCCTCGTAGGCAATATTGACCGGATGCGTCAGGGGAAGATTCCAGACCGGGAAGGTCTCAAACTTGGCATAACCGGCGGCGGTGCCATGCTTATGCTCGTGATACAGCTGCGAGAGGCAGGTGGCGAGCTTGCCCGAGCCAGGACCGGGCGCCGTCACGACAACGAGCGGACGCGTGGTCTCGACGAACTCGTTCTTGCCGTAGCCTTCGTCAGAAACGATCAGATCGACGTCGTGCGGATAGCCCTCAATGGGATAGTGCAGCTTGGCGGGAATGCCGAGTGCATTCAGACGATTGCGGAAGACGTCGGCAGCGGGCTGACCGGCATACTGCGTGATAACCACGGCCGCGACAGCAAAACCGTTGCCGCGGAACAGGTCGACCAGGCGCAAGACGTCCTCGTCATAGGTAATGCCCAGGTCGCCACGGGCCTTGTTCTTCTCGATATGGTTTGCATTGATTGCGATGATGACCTCAACATCATCGGCAATGCTCTTGAGCATGCGGAACTTGCTGTCCGGTTCAAAACCCGGCAGCACACGGCTCGCATGATAGTCGTCAAACAGCTTGCCGCCAAACTCCAAATAGAGCTTGCCACCAAACTGCGAGATGCGCTCCTTAATGTGAGCAGCCTGCAGCTCGATATACTTCGCGTTGTCGAAACCCTGGCGCATGTATGGCTCCCGTCCCGTTTCCATTTAATGTTCTAGGCGATTATAACGGAGCAGACCCTCCCCGATGCCCAGGCCATCAACAGGCACCAACCAAACACGCCTACCGCAACCACCGGGGACCCGGGGTAGCTAATTTGAAGCAATGACCAAGTCACTCCGCACCAACAATGGAAACGTCACAGGCAGAGCCAAAGTCAACGAGCGCCCGCCAGAGCGAGCAATCTGCCCCCAGCACCAACAAGGGGAACGTCGCAGGTTGAGCATAAGTCAGCGAAAGCCCGCCAGAGCGAGCAAGGTGACGTGAAAGAGGAGGGCATTGGCCTTTTGGCCATGCCCGACGATTGAACGTCAGATTGCCGCTCTGGCGGGCTTGCAGCGTCGAGTGGTTCCGGCGTTTGGTAAAACGCCGGAACACAAGAGCGCCCCCTCCCGCGCACGGAACGGGAGGGGGCTAAAGGTAGGAGTCTACCGGTGGGTTGACCCCACCGGACAGACGATGACCAGGTGATCCTCTACAGGATCGTCAAGGTTTCCGTGGGGTACCCGTTGGATACTTAGAGCATCACGCAAGCGACGGTCAGGATGATGGCGCAGACGACGGAGAGAGCGACGATGAGCTTAAGGGCAAACTTGAGCCAGGTCGTCCACTCGATCTTGGCCAGGGCGAGACCGCCCATGATGGCGCCGGAGGTCGGGGTGAACAGGTTCACAACGCCGATGGCAGAGGAGAAGATCATGACCATGACCTCGGGCGAGAAGCCGAGCTTAACAGCCAGCGGTCCCATGATGGGCATGGAGACGGTAGCCATACCAGAGGTCGAGGGGATCAGGAAGGACAGGCCGAAGTAGACCAGGAAGCTCATGGGAGCGAAGATCACGCCGGACAGGCCAGCCAGAGCATTGGCGGCAGCGTCGAGGACGTAGACGTCGAGGCCGGTGTTAGCCATGAGGACGGAGATACCACGGGCGAGGGCGATGACGAGAACAACGGACATCATGTCGGCAGCGCCGGTGATGAAGGTGTTAACGATCTGCTTCTCGGACAGGCCACCGATGATACCGATCAGGACGGCCATGAGGAAGAACCAGGTGGAAGCCTCGTCGAAGTACCACTGGCCAATGGGCAGGCCGGTGATCAGGGCAGACCAGCCCTGGACGACGGCGTTACCGTCGGCATCGTAGACAGCGCCAGCGTCAAAGAAGTTGGCGACGCCCTCGTTGAGGTCGGCCAGCGGGATGAAGCCGACGATCATGACAACGAAGGTGAAGGCAAAGGCGATCAGAACACCCTTCTGACGACCGGTGAGCTTGACCTCATTGTGAACCTCGGAAGCAGCCTTGCCGTGAGCCTCTTCGGCGTCCTTGAGCTCCTGCATCGAAAGGATGGTGGAACCCTTGTCAGCCTTGACCTTCTTGGCATAGCTCATGACGAAGAAGATAGACATGGCAGTGGTAACAATCCACAGGACGGCACCGAGGCCGATGATGATGGACTGGTTCACGGCAATGTCAACGCCGGTCAGAGCGTCGACGGCAGCGCCGACGGCGAACGGGTTAACCGTGGAGCCGAGGCAGCCGCAGCCAGCGCCGAGCAGGACGGTAGCGGCGCCGACCATCGGGTCAAAGCCGGCAGCCATCATAGTAGCGGCGAGCAGGGCGTAGAAGGGAACGGTCTCCTCGCACATACCATAGGTGGTACCACCGAGGGAGAAGATGAGCATCAGCACGGGAATGAGCATGATCTCGTTGCCCTTAAGCTTCTGCACCAGAACGGCGATGCCGTTGTCCAGGGCGCCGGTCTCGGTCATCATACCGAGGAAGCCACCCAGGATCATAACGAAGAGGCAGACGGGCAGAGCGTCAGCGAAGCCCAGAATCGGGGCGGTGCAGAAATCGCTCAGACGGGCGGCAGTAACCGCGCCGCCGGACGTGCCGGAGACGATAACGGTAATCACTGCAACAATTGCCAGCAGAGCAAGAAGAATGGTGAACGATGAAGGCATACCGCGCTTTTTCTTAGCGGTCTCAGTCATAGTTCTCATCCCCCCTTCATAAATCATTTACTGATCTCGCCCGAAGCGGCTCTTCCGTGCCGTGCCTGCCGCTCGATGCGAGATTTTTACCAGATAAAGCCGCTCGGGGTGTTCGACAATACACCCCGAGCGAGATGCTAGATGCTCTTACTTGAGCGTGGCGTACATGACAGCCTTGATGGTGTGCATGCGGTTCTCGGCCTCGTCGAAGACCTTGGAAGCGGGGCTCTCGAAGACCTCGTCGGTGACCTCCTGCTCGGTGATGCCGAACTGCTCGCACTTCTCGGCGCCAATGGTGGTGTTGGTGTCGTGGAAGCTGGGCAGGCAGTGCAGGAAGATGGCACCCGGGTTGGCCATAGCCATGACCTCGGAGGTGACACGATACGGGGTGAGCTGAGCGATGCGCTCGGCCCAGACCTCGTCAGGCTCGCCCATGGAGACCCACACGTCGGTGTAGATAACGTCGGCACCGGTGACGCCGTCCTTGACGTCGGTGGTCAGCTTGATGGTGCAGCCGTTGGCCTCGGCGATGGGCTTGCAGGCCTCGATGACGTCGTCAGCGGGCATGCACTCCTCGGGGCCGCAGGCCACGAAATTCATGCCGAGCTTGGAGCAGACAACCATGAGGGAGCGAGCAACGTTGTTCTTGCAGTCGCCCATGAAGACGAGGGTCTTGCCCTTGATGTCGTAGTTGAAGTTCTCCTGGACGGTCAGGATGTCGGCGAGCATCTGGGTGGGATGCCACTCAGTGGTCAGGCCGTTCCACACGGGCACACCGGACTTAGCGGCGAGCTCCTCGACGTCGTCCTGGGCAAAGCCACGGAACTCGATGCCGTCATACATGCGGCCGAGAACGCGGGCGGTGTCCTCGATGGACTCCTTCTTGCCCATCTGCGACGAACCCGGATCGAGGTAGGTAACGCCCATGCCAAGATCCATGCCACCGACCTCGAAGGCGCAGCGGGTACGAGTGGAGGTCTTCTGGAAGAGCAGAACGATGTTCTTGCCCTCGAGATAGCGGTGCGGAACGCCAGCGCGCTTCATGTCCTTGAAGTTCTTGGAGAGCTTGAGCAGGTACTCGATCTCCTCGGTGGTGAGGTCGAGGAGCTTGAGGAAGCTACGGCCGGAGAGGTTAACACCCATGGTTCGAATCCTTTCGAAGAAATGAATTACATAAGTAATTAGTGTAGCCCGTTTGACGGGCGAAACCGGTGCGGTTGTAGGGGGACCGCACCGGAAACGGAAAAACTTAGAGGTCCTCGCGCCAGAAGGGCATGCTCATGCAGCGCGGGCCGCCGCGGCCGCGGGAGAGCTCGGCGGAGGGCACGACGAGAAGGTCCAGGCCCTCCTTGTACAGCACGTCGTTGGTGACGGTGTTGCGGGCGTAGACGCAGATCTTGCCGGGCTCGACGCACAGGGTGTTGGAGCCGTCGTTCCACTGCTCGCGGGAGGCCGCGATCGGGTCGCCGCCGCCGCAGGGGATCAGCTTGACCTGGTCGACGCCGGTGGCGTCCTCCAGGACGTGCTCGAGGGTGTCCTCGATCAGGCGGATGTTCACGTCGCCCGGGTTCTTGCCGGCGGTCAGCTCGTAGACGCGCAGGGTGCCCATGATGGCGGGGTGGATCGTGAACTTATCGACGTCGATCTGGGTGAAGACCGTGTCGAGGTGCATGAAGGCGCGCGAGACCGGGATGTCGAAGGCAAGGATGCGCTCGACCTTGGAGTCGGAGTTCCAGAAGATGTTCTGGGCCATGATGTCGATAGCGGCGGCCTGGGTGCGCTGGGAGATGCCGACGGCGAGGGTCTTCTCGTTGATGTTCAGCACGTCGCCGCCCTCGGTGTGGAACTGGCAGTCGCGGCGGAAGTACAGGGAGACGTCCTTGTAGTCGGGGTGGTACTTGAAGATGTACTTGCCGTACAGGGTCTCGCGGTTGCGGGTGACCGAGTACATGCGGTTGAGGTTGACGCCCTCGCCGACGACCGCGAACGGGTCGCGGGTGAAGTAGAGGTTGGGCATCGGGTCGATGATCAGGTCGGACTCGGACTCGGAGTTGACCAGGGAGTCGAGGGTCGTGGACGCCGTGAGGGGCATGTCGATCTCGGCCTTGGTCATGCCGGCCATGGTCTTCTTGACGAACTCGAGGTTGTCCTCGATGGAGTCCAGCTTCTCGCGGACGATCTGCGGCATGTGCTGGCCGCGGATGCCGGCCTCGGCGATGTACTGGTCGGTGAACTCGGCGCGGGCGCCGGGGACCTGGTCGAACACCTCGGCGACGAGGTTCTCGAGGTAGAGCACCTCGACGCCCTGGTCCCTCAGGATCTGGGCGAAGGTGTCGTGCTCCTGCTGCGCGACCTCCAGGAACGGGACGTCGTCGAACAGGAGTCGCTCGAGCTCGTCGGGCGGCAGGTTGAGGAGCTCGTCGCCGGGACGGTGCAGGCAGACCTTCCTGAGCTTGCCGATCTCGGAAGGCACGTGCAGACCTTTCGTCATGGCCTCCTACCTTTCTTTCGGGCCCCTGTCAGGGCCGATTCGTTAGCGCCCCTCCGTGTGAGGCGTTATTGCTGACGACATATTTATATCCAAAATCAGTTCATACTTCCACCTCGCCCCCGAACGGTTTTATATGAGGGGTGAACGGCATACACATATACTTCACGCATGGCACACTTTGATTTAATAAAGTGTATTTACGTGCTTAAACGCTTTTTTAAACGATAGATTAGTTGGAACTAATCTTTGTTAAACCACCCTCAAATTGCATATTTCGCGCAACGATATGAATAGAATTCGCAATTCTCGCTGTGTCTCAACCATTTTGATTTTTATTCAGAATAAAGTTCGTTCTATTCATTTTTAGCAAACAGATTACCGTTTACCAGACGTTGGATACCGTTCACCGGAAGCTCAGTATAAGACCCAGCGGAGATCGGCTCGCCGCACTGCCTCATTTGTAACAACTTGACTTCTCGATATAGAAAAACGGACCCGATCCCCTAGGGGAACAGGTCCGTTTTCGATTATCGTCGGCCAATTTGAATACTGCCTTCAAAGGGAGTCGCGATCCTAGCGATCGAACTCGGCCAGTGCCTCGCCCAGGAGCCTCAGGCCCTCGCGAAGAACATCTTCGCTCGCGCAGTAGCCCAGGCGCGCTCCGCAGGGAAGCTCAAAACGGCTACCGGGGACCAGCAGCACTCCCCTCTCGGCCAGCAGGCGCTTGCAGAACTCTTCGTCATCCTCGGGAATTTCCAGCTGGATAAACGAGGTGGACACACCCTGCGGGGCCGTCCAGGAGACACGATGCTGCGTATCAATCCATGCTTGTGCGATATCGCGGTTGCCAAACACGATCTTGCGGTTGCGCTCGAGAATCTTTTCCTTGTGCTCGAGCACGTAGGTCGCCAAGGCGTCGTTAAACACGCCGCCGCAGATCATGGTGTAGTCGCGGTAGGTGCGGATGCGGTTGGACACCTCTTCGTCGGCCACGACCCAGCCCACGCGGGCTGCAGGCGTCGAATAGGTCTTGGACACCGAGTTGGTGACAATGGCCTTCTCGTACACGTCGGCCATCGACATAAAGGACTCGGTGTTCTCGAGCGGCAGATACACCTCGTCGCACAGCACGTAGGCGCCCACCGAATGGGCAATCTCGGCAATCTGACCGAGCGTATCGGCATCGAGCACCGTACCGATAGGGTTCGATGCGTTATTGATGCAAATGAGCTTGATGTTGGGGCGAACGAGGCGCTTGAGCTGTTCGAAATCGGGTTTCCATCCGAGCTCCTCGCGAAGCTCCCAATACTCGACCTCGGCACCGAGCGTACGCGGAATCTCATAGAGCGGCGCATAGGTAGGCCACTCGGCAATCACATGATCGCCGGGCTCGACAACGGCCATGACGGCGTTGAGGTTGGCACCCGTGCACCCATTGGTCTGCAGAATGTGATCGGGATTGACCTCGCGACGATACAGCTTGGCGACCTCGGTCTTAAAGTCGGGCGAGCCCTCGATCCAGCCGTAATTCATCTTCTCGCGATCCAGGCGCTCGTAGAACGTGGCGCCGTCCTGCTCGTCAAGCGCTCGAAGCTCGCCCATGGTCAGCGATGAGATCGTCGACTGGGCAATGTCCCACGTAGCGCTCTTCTCCCAAACGTTGAGCCATTCCTCAACGCCAATTGTCTTGATATCCATGACTAAGCTCCAATCGCTAGAACACGAGGATGATGCCGGCAAAGGTCATGGGAATCGAGATGATGCCCAAAAGACAAAGAAGCCGACACCGTTGGGGTATCAACGTGACCGCCTCTAGACATAATGGACACCTTATCTGATGCTAATTTAGCTTATTAGACAAGAATGGGGCGGTGCGAAAAACCGCACCGCCCCATTGGGAGACATCTAATGGCAGCTAGATGTTTGTATTAAGACCCGTACGGATCTTTGAAAACCTTAGAGGTCCTCGCGCCAGAAGGGCATGCTCATGCAGCGCGGGCCGCCGCGGCCGCGGGAGAGCTCGGCGGAGGGCACGACGAGAAGGTCCAGGCCCTCCTTGTACAGCACGTCGTTGGTGACGGTGTTGCGGGCGTAGACGCAGATCTTGCCGGGCTCGACGCACAGGGTGTTGGAGCCGTCGTTCCACTGCTCGCGGGAGGCCGCGATCGGGTCGCCGCCGCCGCAGGGGATCAGCTTGACCTGGTCGACGCCGGTGGCGTCCTCCAGGACGTGCTCGAGGGTGTCCTCGATCAGGCGGATGTTCACGTCGCCCGGGTTCTTGCCGGCGGTCAGCTCGTAGACGCGCAGGGTGCCCATGATGGCGGGGTGGATCGTGAACTTATCGACGTCGATCTGGGTGAAGACCGTGTCGAGGTGCATGAAGGCGCGCGAGACCGGGATGTCGAAGGCAAGGATGCGCTCGACCTTGGAGTCGGAGTTCCAGAAGATGTTCTGGGCCATGATGTCGATAGCGGCGGCCTGGGTGCGCTGGGAGATGCCGACGGCGAGGGTCTTCTCGTTGATGTTCAGCACGTCGCCGCCCTCGGTGTGGAACTGGCAGTCGCGGCGGAAGTACAGGGAGACGTCCTTGTAGTCGGGGTGGTACTTGAAGATGTACTTGCCGTACAGGGTCTCGCGGTTGCGGGTGACCGAGTACATGCGGTTGAGGTTGACGCCCTCGCCGACGACCGCGAACGGGTCGCGGGTGAAGTAGAGGTTGGGCATCGGGTCGATGATCAGGTCGGACTCGGACTCGGAGTTGACCAGGGAGTCGAGGGTCGTGGACGCCGTGAGGGGCATGTCGATCTCGGCCTTGGTCATGCCGGCCATGGTCTTCTTGACGAACTCGAGGTTGTCCTCGATGGAGTCCAGCTTCTCGCGGACGATCTGCGGCATGTGCTGGCCGCGGATGCCGGCCTCGGCGATGTACTGGTCGGTGAACTCGGCGCGGGCGCCGGGGACCTGGTCGAACACCTCGGCGACGAGGTTCTCGAGGTAGAGCACCTCGACGCCCTGGTCCCTCAGGATCTGGGCGAAGGTGTCGTGCTCCTGCTGCGCGACCTCCAGGAACGGGACGTCGTCGAACAGGAGTCGCTCGAGCTCGTCGGGCGGCAGGTTGAGGAGCTCGTCGCCGGGACGGTGCAGGCAGACCTTCCTGAGCTTGCCGATCTCGGAAGGCACGTGCAGACCTTTCGTCATGGCCTCCTACCTTTCTTTCGGGCCTTACTGGCCGAATGTATCAGCGCCCCTCCATATGGGACGCTGCTTGCTGACAGCTCTAGTTATATCCAAATTCCATCCGTAATGCTACCTCGCCCCCGAACGGTCAGCAAAGTACGATGAACGGTATATCGCATATGATTTCCCATGATACACTTCAGTTTCGTAAAGCAGATTTTCCTAGGTAAACGTTATTTTTCTAGGAAATCAAGCTTGAACACTCAAAGTTATCCATGATTCAAAATTGCATAGTGAAAACGGTTTTCTGCATATAAATGACGCTTGCCCTCGATTCGACCTACATTCGATTATATTCAGCTTGCTATCATTCTTATTCATACATTCTCACCAGTTGAGTGAGGATATAGATCGCTTGCTCAAATCACCGGACGTTAGTGCTTCGGCTTGTCAGCGTAAGAAGTAGGTAAAGATACCGTTCACGAGATACGTCCGTGCCGGCGGTCGACTAAATTGAGACAATAGTGAATTAGAGTTAGGCTACCGTCCCCTGCGGGGACTGAACGGACAGATGCATATGCCGAGCAAAATCGAAAAGAAGCAAAAGGCCGCTAAGCTGCGCAAGCCGCCGCGCGACTTCTCGTACACGCAAAACCGAGAGCTTAGCTGGCTGCGCTTTAACAACCGCGTGCTTGACGAAGCCTTCGACGAAACCGTTCCGCTGTTCGAGCGTCTAAAGTTCGTGTCGATTTTCGAGTCCAACCTCGACGAATTCCTTATGGTGCGCGTGGGCGGCCTGTCCGATCTAGCAGAGCTCAAAAAGCAGCCTGTCGACAACAAGAGCAATATGACCGCCTCCGAACAGGTCGATGCTGTCATGGCAGAGCTGCCCGGGCTCCTTACCCGTTGGGAGTCCATCTTTAAGAGCATCGAGGGCAAGCTCGACACCCTGGGCGTTCACCGCGCCCGCATCGATTCGCTTACGCCCGAGGAGCGCACCTTTGTAACCCGCTACTTCCAGGCCTACGTGTCGCCGGTTATCTCACCGCTGGTCATTGACCCGCGCCATCCCTTCCCCAACCTGCGCAACGGCGCGCTCTATCTGGCTTGTGGCCTGGACGGCGTCACCGACGAGGAAAGCCTGCTCGGCCTGATCGAGATTCCCGCCTCGATGAACCGCGTGGTCGAGATTCCCTCGCCCGCCGGCACCTACTCCTATATCTTGCTCGAAGACGTTATCCTCGCCTGCCTCGACAGTTGCTTTGGCTCCTACAAGCCGCTGGATCGCGCGCTGATCCGCGTCACCCGCAATGCCGATATCGACCCGGACGGCGAGGGCGTCGAGGAGGAGGAAGATTACCGCCAGCACATGAAGCGCATCCTCAAGAAGCGCCTGCGCCTGCAGCCGGTGGTGCTCGCCGTATCGGGCTCACTCGAAAAGCCAACGCTCAAGACCATCCGCAAGGCGCTCGAGCTTTCTCGCCGCTCGGTCTTTACCTGCGATATCCCCCTTGACCTTGGCTACGTCTTTGGCATTGAGGGTAAGATTCCCGAGCACCTGCGCAATGAGCTCCTCTTTACGCCGTTTAAGCCGCAGCCCAATCCCACCATCGATATGGCCCGCTCCATCCGCGAGCAGGTGCTGCAGCACGACAAGCTGCTCTTTTACCCTTACGAGGCAATGAACCCGTTCTTGGACCTGGTGCACGAAGCAGCCTATGACCCCGAGTGTATCTCGCTGCGCATCACGCTCTACCGCGTGGCAAAGCAGAGCCGTCTGTGCGAGTCGCTCATCGATGCTGCCGAAAACGGCAAAGAGGTCACGGTGCTCATGGAGCTTCGTGCCCGCTTTGACGAGCAAAACAACATCGAATGGGCCGAGCGCCTGGAAGAGGCCGGCTGCACCGTTATCTACGGCTCCGAGGGCTTTAAGTGTCACTCAAAGATCTGCCAGCTCACCTATCGCGAGGGCATGGCGCTTACCCGCCTGACGCTTTTGGGTACCGGCAACTTTAACGAGAAGACGGCCAAGCTCTACAGCGACTTTATGCTCATGACCGCGCATCCCGGCATCGGCGAGGACGCCAACCTGTTCTTCCGCAACCTGTCGCTGGGCAACCTGCGCGGCGACTACCGCTTCCTGGGCGTGGCGCCCGTGGGCCTCAAGCCGCTCATCATGCGCGGCCTGGACCGCGAGATTCAGCGCGCCCTTGTCGGCGAGCCCGCCCGCGTGTTCTTTAAGCTCAACTCGCTTACCGACCGCGAGGTCATCGACAAGATTGCCGAGGCATCGTGTGCCGGCGTGCGCGTGGACATGATCATTCGCGGCATCTCGTGCCTCAAGCCCGGTGTTCCGGGCAAGACCGAGAACGTGCACGTGCGCTCCATCGTCGGACGCTTTTTGGAGCATGCGCGCGTCTATGCCTTTGGCGTGGACTCGGACATGATCTATCTGAGCTCGGCAGACATGATGACGCGCAACACCGAGCACCGCGTGGAGATCGCCTTCCCCGTGCTCGACCCCACCTGCCGCGCCCTGGTGCACGAGTACATGGGCATGCAGCTGCGCGACAACGTGAAGGCACGCAGCCTGACGAGTGACGGCACCTGGGTTCCCGTGGAGCGCAAAGAGGACGAGAAGCCCTTCAACTCGCAGGAAGCTCTGCTGGAGCGCGCGTATCGCAACGCCGAGGCCGCCACCGAGGCAGAACCCGCGCTCGCATCCCAGCCTGAGCCCGAGCCGCAGCCGGCCGTTCCCGAAGTCCAGAAGGTCCGAGCGACCGTTATCGAGCCTGAGTCCGAACCTGCCCCTCGGCCCCAACCGCAGACGGCCAAGCCCGCGTCCGAGAAGAGCGCTCGCCGCGAGAAGCCCGCTGGCAAAGCCAAGGCCATCGAGCGCCATCGCCCTGGCCGCGTGCGCATGGGCTTGGGCCTGATCGGCCTAGGCCTTAAGACGCTCATTACCGGCAAGACGAAATAGACGTTTGTAGAAGCAGTTTGTAGAAGCGCCCCGCATTTGAGGAAAGCCTCGGATGCGGGGCGCTTTTCCCTGCTACCATGGTGCGAACAGCAACGCGAATGACAGGCAGGAATATGAAGCTCACCATAGAATCGATGACGTACGGCACCGACGGTCTGGCACATGCCGACAACGGCAAGGCCGTCTTTGTGCAGGGCGCTGTGGCAGGCGACACCGTCGAAGCCGAGATCGTGCAGGACGGCAAGTCGTTTATGCGCGCCCGCACGACCGAGATTCTGGAGCCGAGTCCCGATCGCATTCAGCCCCCCTGCCCCTTCGTGGGCATCTGCGGCGGTTGTTCGTGGGGCAATCTATCGCGCTCCGCTCAGCTTGCCGCCAAAGAGCAAAACCTGCGCTCCACGCTCGAGCGCATTGGCAAGTTCACCCCCGAGCAGGTCAACGATCTTGTCCAGCCTATCCGCCATACCAAGGACGACTGGGGCTACCGCAATAAGATTGAGCTGGAGCCCACTCTCGTTAACGGCCGTGTTCGTCTTGGCATGCACGGCGTCGATCCCAGCGAGATCGTGACCGTCGATTCGTGCCCGCTGTTCGATAAGCGTTTTCCCAAGGCGCTCAAATCGGTCGTCGGCGCGCTCAACTATCTGAGCGGAAGCCACGACCTGGATCTGGAGCGCGTGGGCATTCGCGCTTCGCGCCGCACCAAGGCGCTCGAGGTCGCGCTTTGGACGCCCACAGGCTCCTTCCCGCGCTCACAGGTCTCGCGCGTTCTGGCAGATGCCGCACACCCCACGAGCGTAGTGCGTGTAATGAGCAAGGGCGAAAAGAAAGCCCGCCGTGTCTCCAAAGTCGAGATGCTCGCCGGCGAGGGCTCGTGGACCGAGAATATCGCCGAAGGCCAGATGCGCTTATCTGCCCCGTCGTTTTTCCAGGTCAATACCAAGGGCGCCGAGATTTTGATTGAGCTCGTTATGGACGCCCTCGACCCGCAGGAAGACGAGCTGGCCGTGGACCTATACTGCGGTGCCGGAACCTTTACCCTGCCGCTCGCCCGCCGCTGCGACTTTGTTGCCGCCGTCGAAGCCTACGGTCCGGCCGTGCGCGACCTGCGCCGTAACCTCGAGATCAACAAGCTCGACAACGTCGACGTCATCGGCGGCGATGCCGTGCGCGAGTTCCCCGACCAGGATGCCGATGTCCTGGTGGTCGACCCGCCGCGCGCGGGCCTGGCGCCCGAGGCCATCGACCTCATCGCCAGCACGAGCGCTCGCGATGTCGCCTATGTGAGTTGTGATCCGGCCACCCTGGCACGCGACCTCAAGCGCTTTGTCGAGAAAGGCACCTTCTCCCCCGTCAAGATCACACCGGTCGACCTGTTCCCGCAAACCTTCCACTGCGAAACCGTCGTCCATCTCAAGCGTAACCAGACTGTTTGCCCAAGACCACGCCCGATGATTTTTCTGGGACGGGGATTAAATAATCAATTGTGCACCGAATGATTATTTAAGGCTCTGTTAGACCAGGATTGACATACATGTGTCCCCACGGT
>CAUEMA010000008.1 GCA_959018755.1 uncultured Collinsella sp.
CGGGATTGGTCAATCTCGGCCGACTATATTTGGCTAAATTATTCCGGCGCTAACATTGACAACCGCATAGCGGAACACGGCCCGCGCCCCGTCATATGATTTCTAGCGGCTAAACAACAAGTCATTGACGAAGGGGCGCGGGCCGTGTCTGCGAACATCTCGTCAATCGACGAGGAATCGTTGTGCAAGGACATAAGAAATCTGTTAGGAAGACCGTCGAGGAGACGCTCAACGCGCTGCTCGACGAAGTTGAGTACGAGCGGCTTTTCATAAGATCTTTCCCAATATATTGAGGCCGACGATCGACAACGTACGCGCGCTGTTCTTTATCGTGCGGGACTCAGGGAAGTGGGCGGCGTGATGGTCGTGATGTTACTGGCGAATGGGGTCGAAGCTGGTTGTGGTCGTTATCGAAGGCCATCGTTTTTTGCACGCTATCGCTGTCATACTGCTTTGCTTCCTCTGAACAATCCGTAGCCATCATGTTTCTCAAATTATAAACAAGAAAACTGTTTATAATTGAATTGTCTAAAAGGAGGTCGTTGTGAAACTTCTTAAATTAAGAATTGATGGGGTCACGCTGTTTAAGGACAAGCGTTTGGAGCTTGATTTTATTGCCGCTGATCGCGTTTTGAGCGATGAAGAAGGTAATTTTGCCGATGTGTTCCCGCTGCCGGCGGGATCCTCGCTCTATTCTCAGAATGTAATGGGCGTTGTTGGCGTAAACGCATCCGGTAAGACAACGACTCTCAACCTTGTGCGCTTTGTGCTTGGCTATATGTCTGGCAGCTTTGTTATGCGACGCTTTGCAACTGGTTCCGATGTCCTCGGAAACTTGGAGCGTCAGGTCAATGTTGCCTGTGTATTTTTCGAAAAAGGTTCGGTATATCTTATTGAATCTCAACTTCGCAAAGTAGATGACCAAGCTGCAGATGATACTTCTTTTGCGGGATCGCTTACATTTGAGAACGAATGGCTTTGGAGATGTCCCACATCACGCGTCTCTAGAAAGGTCGTTTTGAATATCGAGCGTCTGAAGGATGTCTCTGAGCCTATCCTGGTTCGTGAGGGGCCTGCTGATGGCGACCTTGTTCTTAACGATGCCCAACGAACTTTCTTGGATGACAACATGTCGATCGTGTCTGTCATCACGGGCAAAAAAATCGTCTCGGTGGAGTCTCCCGAGCGCACGCTGCCTTTGACGAGCTTGCCAACCCCTGTTGTTCAGGCTTTTGATCCGAGCGTAGAATATCTTGTCTGGAACAAGGAAAACCAAGTGTTCCATCTTAAGTTTAAGGGAGAACGAGCGGAGCGGGTGATGAATGTCGCGATCGCGACTTCTGTTCTGTCAAATGGAACGGTTTTGGGTGCGGAACTGGTCAATCAAGCGATAACTGCTCTCAGAAATGGGGGCTATCTGATTGTGGACGAGATTGAAACGGGTCTTAACAGATCGCTTGTAGGTACAGTGATTGAGCTTTTTGCTTCTCCCGTTACGAACCCCCATGGGGCAACCTTGCTCTTTTCGACTCATTACTCGGAGCTTCTTGATGTGCTGAGACGTAAAGACAATGTATTTGTTCTTGTGCGCGACGATTCGTTTAAGACGGAGCTCATCAAATATTCCGAGCGTATCAATCGGATTGAGAACAAAAAGAGCGATGTGATCATCAACAATGTGATTAAGGGATCTATGCCTAAGTACCCCGACGTTCAAGCGATGCGCGAGTATGTTTGCGAGCACATCAATGGGTAATCAGGCAAAAGACATTCTATCAAGTCGTTTTGTCTTGTTTGGCTGTGAAGGAACTGCAGAGGGTGCCGTTATTCAGGTGTTGTATGACAACGATTTGTTGATCGTTCCAAGAGAACGAGTGGTCAAAGACGCTCTCATTGTCGATCGTCCTTACACGCGAAAACGCAAGGCGTCCGAAATTGCAAACGACTATTTCTCAATGAACTACGAGACTGCTGGGGCTGAAGGACTTGCGGTCGCACGGATTGTGGACAGCAGCGCTCCCAAGTTTGAGTTTCCAAAGCGCAGACAGAACGGCACTAAAGTGCTGAGTTTTGTTACGCGGCCGGAGATTGAGATGCTTGTGATTCACGCCGAGGGTGCTTATCGGGATTGGGGAAATGCGACCAGAAGGGACAGGCAACTTAGGCCTAACGAATTCTGCAAACAGCGTCTTGGACTAGGCAAAATTAAAGAGAAGGACTTTCTTGAGGAATATTGGGGCAACGGCGAGAAACTTGTAAAAGCAATTAAAGCTCATGCGGAGACGAGCAAGCGAAAGAATGGAGAGCTTCTGCTGGTTGACTTGTTGAAATAGCAGTTAAGCGCCCGACGGAAGTATGCGGTAAATTCCTGAACCCTCGAGCGCACTGCCCTTTTCATTAAAAGAAACCGCAGGTAGAAGCGTTGCTGCTATCAAATGTGGTCGGCATGTCTAGAATTTGACGCATACTTCTGGGTTGGGTGCTCATTTAGCACTCTTGTCGCTCCCGCATCCTCTGAAGATGTTCTTAAAACAGTTTTAATAGTTGCCTTCGACCTACATTGACAGCGTACAATACGAACGTTTGACTATGGCAAATATGGAATTAAGGGGAGGTGCGCGCCGTGGAAGTGCTGGTTGTTGGCAATACCGCATATGTTGACGATGACTTTTGTTCCAAGGCGTTCCCCGGGTACCACGTTAAGGTCGTAACCGCCGCGGATGCACATCGCGACGAGTCGTCGCCCCATGCCTCATGGAAAGAGCTTCTGCAACACCTGGATCAGGCCTATGAGTTCGACCGCGTGGTCTATCTGTCTAACTACCTCACGCCGCATACCGAGACCTTTGGCGACATCGAGCTGCTGCGTTCGGTCTTTCGTGCGTGCATGGGTCGACGGGTCCAGCTGCTGTATGTAGCCGGGCCCGCGGGCGCTGAGGGTGCCGCCGATGCCACAGAGCAAACGGGCAAGGGCATTATCGCCCGCGTGGCCAACGACCTGTGCCGCTACTACGCTGCGCGCGAAGACGTTCAGGTAAAGATTCTTCGCGTGCCTTTCCTGTACACTGCCTCCGTCGCACTGGAAGATCCGTTTTTGGTGCCGTTGTTCGACGCGTGCTCAACCGGATCGGTCGCTCTGCAGGGCGAGAAGGATGCAACGTTTCCCCTGCTGTGCGCCGAGGAGCTCGCGGTGCTGGTGCGCCGCATCTTTGACAGCTGGGATGCCTCCTTTGAGACCCTCGATGTTGCCGATACCTTCCATCACACGTCAGGTGAGGTGGGCGAGGCCCTTAAGGCGCTGTTCCCAGAGCTCTCAGTTGCCTATGGCGATTCTGCCGGCTATGCCCTGCCCGTCAGCGACGTCGCCCGCGTTCGCTATGGCTGGTTTCAGCGCTACGACCTGCTGCACGACCTCTCGACCATTCAGGCTCGCTGGGATGCTGGCCGCGCAAAGAAGGTCAACCCCTTGCGTGCGGCCATCGACCGTATCCAGATGCGCACGCTGCCTATTAAATGCCTAGAGACGGGCGTTGCCTGGGTCCTGTTCGAGGTGCTGGAGCATCTGTTCTCCCAATCGGCCCAGCTCAACGTGCTCGATTATCGCCTGCTCTACGTCGTGCTCATCGGCACGCTGTATGGCCTGGACTTTGGTCTGGTTGCGGCGCTGCTGGCATCGGTGGGCTTGGCCGTAAGCTACTTTACCCAATACGGATATACCTTTCAGGGCCTGTTCTACGAGCCGTCCAACTGGCTGCCGTTTATCGCGTACTTTGTTGTGGGTGCCGTGTGCGGCTATGTGCAGCTGCGTAACAGCGAGGCCGTTAAGGTGGAGCGCGACCAAAACGAGCTCGTGCGCAATCGTAATACGTTCCTCACGCAGCTCTACCACGATGCCATCGAGGACAAGCGCACCTACAAGCGCCAGATTGTGGGGCGTCACGATAGCTTTGGCAAGATCTTTGCCGTGACGCAAGAGCTCGACGTGCTCAACCCGCGCGATATCTACCGCAAGTGCTGCGAGCTCATGGGTGAGATTCTCGAAAACGATTCGGTGACGATCTACCATGTTTCGGGCGGGGCGTTTGCACGTCTGGTGGCGGCGAGTCCCGTGGTTGCCGAATACGCCCCGCGCTCGCTTGCGCTTGAGCAGCTTGCGCCTCTTTTGGGCGGCGGCGGTCGTTCGAACCTGTGGGTGAACCGCGAGCTGACGTCGGGGCTTCCCATGTTTGGATACACGATCGAACGCGATGGGGCACCCGCCGTGCTGATCTTTGTGCACCACGCGGCCGAAAACCAAATGACGCTCTATTACCAAAACCTGTTCCGCATCCTTTGCGGCCTGGTCGAAAGCGCGCTGGGCCGTGCCTTCGATTATGAGGCCGTGGCGCAGGATAAGCGCTGCGTCGACGGTACGTGCGTGCTCAAGCAGGCGGCCTTTGGTCAGGAGCTTGCGGCCGAGCAGGCGCTGGCAGACAACAAGATGGGAAGCTTTTTGCTCCTTCGCGTGGTGCCGGGTATGGAGCCTATCGGCGAGCTGGTGGGCGCGATTGGCTCGGCGATCCGCGAGAGCGATGCGGCGGGCCTGGTCGACGGCGACATACTCTACCTGCTCATGCGCCAGGCAAAGGCGTGCGATTTGCCCATTATCCGCGAGCGCCTGAGCGCCAAGCAAATTGCGGTGGAGCCCGTCGACGGCGAGGACATCGTGGCGCTGCTGCAGCACATTGCCGACGCCGGTGACGGCGAGGGGGATGTCGCTTGATCTCGCTTGTCGTTGCTGCTGTCTTGCTGTTGGTTCATGCGCTGGTTTGCCTGGTGCTGTGGACGCTTATGAAGTTGGGCCTGCTGCCGGTGCGCGGGCATATGTTGGCCGTGATGGTGCTCGTGCCGTTGTGGGGCCCGCTGCTGGTGGTGCTGCTTATCGCGCGCAGTGCCGTGTTTGGCACGGACCTCAAGGACGCCACGTTGGAGTCGCTGCGCATTAATGACGAGCTGCATCGCAGCATCTTGGTGCACGACCGTGAAGCCGATGCAGGCGTTATCCCGCTCGAGGAGGCGCTCATCGTCAACGACCCGGCAGACCGGCGCCGCTTAATGCTCTCCATGCTCACTGAGGAGCCCGATGCGTACCTGGCTCAGCTGCAAGCAGCTAAGCTGAACGATGACGTAGAGGTGGCGCACTATGCCGCGACGGCGGTGGCGCAGATCTCCAAGGAGTCCGACCTTAAACTACAGCAGCTGGAGCACGCCTTTAAGACCGACCCGAGCGCGCATAATCTCAATGAATACTGCGATTTTCTTGGTGAATACTTGGACTCGGGCTTGGCCGAGGGACGCGTGGCTCAGATTCAGCGCCAACAGTACGCGTGCCTGCTTGCGCGCCGCTGCGAGCGCGAGAACTCCGTTGAGCTGCGTATTCGTTATGCCGCGGCGCTAGCTGATGTCGACCAGATCGATGAGGCGCAGGCCGTGACCGACCAGCTGGTGCTCGACGCGCCCGAGGAGCAGGAGGTTTGGATGCTTTGCCTGCGCCTGGCGGTGATGCGCCGCGATGGTGACGAGGTTCAGCGTGTGATCGATGCGATTGATAAACAGCATGTGTACTTGAGCGCCGCCAACCGCGAGGAGCTGGCTTTTTGGCGCAACGGAGAGGAGGCCCGATGAGCGTGGTGCAGCATATCCGCGACCGTGCGGGCCATTTTCGCTGGATGGGACTGCTCGTGGTGTGGGCGGTCTTTATTGCCATGGCCGCCGTGCTGCTGGTGGAGCGCGCCGGCGTGCAGTACAGTGCGGGCCAACATAAGCTGGGGATGCTTGCCGCCAACGATGCGGTGCCGGCCTCCTCGGCGATATTTGGCCAAAAGCCCAGATGCCTGGTCATTACCGATTCCGATCAAGCCGGCGTCGAGGACGTAAAGGAGCAGTTTGACCAGATCCTGCTCGACATGAAGATCGCGCACCGCGACGTGGACCTTGCCCTGGATGGCGCGGATGCCATTCCCTCGCTGGCCTCCTACGATCGCGTTATTTTGCTCATGCCGTCGCTCGATAGGCTCGGTACGCACCTGACCGACATTATGAGTTGGGTGAGTGCCGGCGGTTCGCTTATGCTCGCCATGCCGCCGGACAACTCGAGCTATCTGCAAGTGATTGCCCCCAAGCTTGGCATTGAATCGGCCGGATATGACTATGTAAAAGCCGAAAGCATTGTGCCGAGCGAGGACTTTATGCTGGGCGGGGGAGAGCGCTACGAGCTCTCGGACCCCTTTGATTCGTCGCTTTCGGTTTCGCTGCGCGAGACGGCGCGTGAGTGGGCTAAGACCGGCGATGCGGGCGCCCCGCTCATTTGGTCGAATGATTGCGGTAGCGGACGCACCGTGGTGTGCAATATCGGTGTCTACGACAAGGTCATGCGCGGTTTTTACGCCGCGGCGATCAGCCTGCTGGGCGATGCCACGGCCTATCCGGTCATCAACAGCGCCGTGTTCTATTTGGACGACTTTCCCAGCCCCGTGCCCTCGGGCGACGGCACCTACATCAAGCGCGACTACGGGCTTTCCATCGCCGACTTTTATGCCAAGGTCTGGTGGCCCGATCTGCAAAAGCTCGCGCAAAAATACGACATTCGCTATACCGGCGTGATGATTGAAAACTACGAGGACGCGGTCAACCAGACCGAGCCCGCGCGCCAGGCCGATACTACGCAGTTCCGCTACTTTGGCGGCATGCTGCTGCAGATGGGCGGAGAGCTGGGCTTTCACGGTTACAACCATCAGCCGCTGGCGCTCTGGGACACCGACTATGGCACGCTGTACGACTACAAGACGTGGAAGAACAAGGAGACGCTCGTCGCGTCTCTCAACGAGCTCATCGCCTTCCAGGACGAGGTACTGCCCAACGCGCACGGCTCCGTCTACGTGCCGCCGTCGAATATCCTTTCGGCCCGCGCGCGCAAGATTATCGGCACCGATGTTCCGCGCATTAAGACCATTGCCAGTACGTATTTTGAGGATGGCACGGATCTTCCGTACGTGCAGGAGTTTGGCGTGGCGAGCGATGGCATTGTGGAGCAGCCGCGTATTGTCTCGGGCGGCATGGTCGGCGATTCCTATATGCGCCTGGCTGCCGTGTCCGAGCTCAATATGCACTACGTGAGCACGCACTTTATGCACCCGGACGACCTGCTCGATCCCGATCGCGGCGCTACAGAGGGCTGGGAGGTCTACAAGGGCGGCCTGACCGACTACCTGGACTGGCTTTCCAAGTCTGCGCCCGACCTGCGTCGCCAGACCGGCTCGGAATGCTCGGGTGCCATCCAGCGCTTTTCGTCCGTAACGGTGAGCGTGGATACAGATGCGGATGCCTGGACGCTCAGTCTGGGCAATTTCCACGACGAAGCGTGGCTCATGTTCCGCGCCAATAACGGCGAGCCGGGTGCAGTCGCGGGTGGCGAGATTACGCATCTGACGGGCGACCTGTACCTGGTCAAAGCCACGGACAAGACGGTGACCATTGCGCGCAAGGAGGGTGGCGACAAATGAGAATCTGCTTGGTACTCGAGGGCTGCTACCCCTATGTGCACGGCGGCGTGTCCACCTGGATGCACGGCTATATCCAGGCCATGCCCGAGCACGAGTTTGTGCTGTGGGTGATTGGCGCGCATGCTGCCGACCGCGGCAAGTTTGTCTACGAGCTGCCCGGCAATGTGGTCGAGGTGCACGAGGTGTTTCTGGACGACGCCCTGCGTCTTTCGGGCGAGCAGGAAGAGGCGTACTATAACGACCGCGAGCGCGAGGCGCTGCGCCGCCTGGTGTCGCTCTCTAATCCGGATTGGGACGTGCTGTTCGATATCTTCCAGCGCCGCCGCGTGCATCCGCTCTCGTTTTTGCAGAGCCGCGCCTTTATGGATATCTTTCGCGACGTGTGCCTGGCCGAGTATCCCTACACGCCCTTTGCCGACGCATTCCATACCATGCGCTCCATGCTGCTGCCTGTGCTCTACCTGCTGGGCAGCGAGGTGCCGGTGGCCGATGTGTACCACGCCATCTCGACTGGCTACGGCGGCCTGCTCGCCTGCCTGGGTTCGAGCGTTCACCATGCGCCGGTGCTGCTCACCGAGCATGGCATCTATACCCGCGAACGCGAGGAAGAGATCATTCGCGCCGACTGGGTTGTGCCGTCGTTTAAGGATCGCTGGATCCGCTTTTTCTACCTGCTTTCGGAGGAGATCTACCGTCGCGCCTTTCGCGTGACGAGCCTGTTTCATAACGCCCGCAAGACGCAGATTGATATGGGCTGCGATGCGGACAAATGCCTGGTCATTCCCAATGGCATCCAGTTCGATCGCTTTAAGGACATTCCCTTAAAGCCCGATGACGGTTGGGTGGACATCGGCGCGGTGGTGCGCCTTGCACCCATCAAGGACGTCAAGACCATGATCTATGCGTTCTTTGAGCTGCACGAGCGCCTGCCCAAGGTGCGCCTGCACATCATGGGCGGCGTGGACGACGAGGAATACGGCGCCGAGTGCCATGCACTCGTCGACACCCTGGGCGTGCGTGATCTGATCTTTACCGGCCGCGTCAACGTGGTCGAGTACATGGAAAAGCTCGACTTTACCATTTTGACGAGCATCTCCGAGGGCCAGCCGCTTAGCGTGCTGGAGTCGCTTGCGGCGCGTCGTCCCTGCGTGACGACCGAGGTCGGCTGCTGCCGCGAGCTGCTCGAGGGCGCTCCGGGCGACGACTTTGGCTTGGCGGGTTTTGTGACGCCGCCCATGTATCGCAAGGGCTTGGCCGATGCCATGGAGCGCATGTGCACAAGCCGCGCCCGCCGCATTGAGATGGGGGAGCGCGGCCAGCGTCGCGTTGCCACGTTCTTTTTGCACGAGCAGATGCTCGCCAACTATCGCGCGCTGTACGACGAGACGGCGCGTGCGTTTGACCTGCCCAGAGAGGGGGAGTAGCCAGTGGCCGGAATCGGTTTTGAGCTCAAGCGCCTGTTTAGGCGCAAGGGTCTGTTTGCCACGATGCGCGCCTATGGCTACGCCGGCATTGTGTGCACGGGCCCCATGCTGCTGGGCGTGCTGCTCCAGGTGGGTATTTTGGTGCTGTGCGGTCTGTGGGGTGTGGGCCGTGCCAACCAGGATTTGCTGGTGTGCATGGTGACCTATACGCTTCTGGCGTCGCTTACGCTCACGAGCTTTTTCTCCATGCCGGTCACCCGCTTTTTGGCCGACATGCTCTTTGCCGAGCGCGAAGAGGAGGTCTTGCCCTCGTTTTGGGGCTCCAACGCCATCATGCTGGTTGCTGGCACGGTGCTCTACGGCGTATTTTTGCTGTTCTCGGGCGCCACGCTGCTGCAGGGGCTGCTGTGCCTGTGGCTGTTCAACATTATGATCGTCAACTGGAACGGTATGAGCTATCTCACGGCCATCAAGGATTACCGCGGTATCCTGTGCAGCTTTGCGGCCGCCATTGGCGTGGCGTGCGTGTGCGCCCTGGCCACGCTCGCGCTGGGGCTGCCGCCGGTCGAGGGCCTGTTGGCGTCAATCGTCCTGGGCTACGGCGTCATGCTCGCCTGGGATGTGGTGCTGCTGTACCGGTATTTTCCTCAGAGCGACCGCAGCCCCTGGCTCTTTTTGCAGTGGCTCGATCAGTTTATGCCGCTGGCGCTCACGGGCCTGTTTACCAACCTGGGGCTCTTTGCGCACCTGGTGATTATTTGGACCGGTCCCATTGGCGTGCAGGTCAAGGGCTTGTTTTATGGTGCGCCCTACCACGATGTGCCGGCGCTCATCGCGTTTTTGACGATACTGGTCACGACCGTCAACTTTGTGGTCTCGGTCGAGGTCAACTTCTATCCGCGCTACCGCGACTACTACAGCCTGTTTAACGACGGCGGCGTAGTGGGCGATATTGTGGTTGCCGAGGAGGAAATGCTCGCCACGCTCAACCGGGAGCTGTGGTTTTGTGCGCTCAAGCAGCTGTTTGTGACCGCGGCGGTCATTTCGCTCGAGACCACGGTGCTCTCGGCCCTGCCGCTGGGCTTTAACAGCCTTATGCACGGGTATTTTCGCACGCTATGCGTGGGCTATGGTCTGTATGCCGTGGGCAATACGGTGATGCTCATCTTGCTGTACTTTACCGACTACAAGGGAGCCGTGCTGGCCTCGGGCCTGTTTGCCGGTGTGGCAGGGCTGGCGACCGCCGTGTCGTTGCTTTTACCGCAGCAGTTTTACGGCTTTGGCTTTTTGTTGGGTGCGGCGGTGTTTTTTATCGTGGCGCTGCTCCGGCTCGATACCTATACCGCCAACTTGCCGTATCGTATCCTGAGTCAACAGCCCATGGTGGCGACCGACAAGACGGGTCGCTTTACACAACTGGGCCGCTTGCTCGACCGTGCCGAGCAGCGCTATGAGGAGGGCCGCCATAAGGGTGAGCCGCATGGTTGGTTTGAGCGTACGGTGGTCCATGTGTATCGCAACCATTGGGGAGGTTCTGATGACCGATAGGATGATGTCTCGCCGTCGCCTGATTGAGGCGGCTGCCGGTGCGCTGTTGCTTTCGGGCTGCTCGGTGCAGGAAGACTCCTTGACCAAAAAGGTCAAAAAGCAGGACAAGATTAAAAAGGCCGGGTCCTCGGACGGTACCAAGCACCTCCGCGACAAGGACGAGCTCTACGAGGTCTACGATGACTCGTGCATTGTGACCATGTACCTGACGGTCTCGCGCGGCAACAGCTCCGAGAACACCGATCATAGCTGGGCCGAGATCAATACGTACTCGGTCTACGACTACGCCGACATGGGCGTGGCGCGCTATCAGGTTATGGGCCTGCTGCAGGCGGGCGACGAAGACGGCCCGGTGGCCGGCGAGGTTGGCTATGGCGAGGAAGCGCCCAATGCTACCGTGCAGGTGCGCGGCCAGACGTCGAGCGGTTATACGCAGAAGAATTACAAGGTAGAGCTCAAAAAGGGCAAGGGTACCTGGCGCCAACAGCGCGCGATTGCGCTTAACAAGCACATGGGCGAGGGCATGCGTTTTCGCAACAAGATGGCCTACGACCTTATCCGCGGGATTCCCCAGATGATGGGCCTGCGCACGCAGTTTGTGCATTTGTGGGTGTGCGACCAGACCGAAAAGTCCAACGATACCTTTGTGGACTACGGCTTGTTTACGCAGGTGGAGCAGCTCAACAAAACGGCGCTTAAGGCGCACGGCTTGGATAAGAACGGGCATCTGTACAAGGTGAACAGCTTTGATTTCTATCGCTACGAGGACACCATTAAGCTTGCCGACGATCCCGACTACAACCAGGCCAACTTTGAGGGCATGCTCGAGATTAAGGGCGACTCGGACCACACCAAGCTCATCGAGATGCTCGATGCACTCAACGACGAATCCCAAAAGATCGATGACGTGCTCGACGCCTACTTTGATACCGAGAATCTGGTCTATTGGTTGGCGTTTCAGATCCTGACGGGCAACTGCGATACGCAGAACCGTAACTGCTATCTGTACAGCCCGCTCAACTCAAATACCTGGTACTTTTTGGATTGGGATAACGACGGCATGTTGCGTAAGCTTGAGCTGAGCCTGAAGGGGTTCTCGGACTATGCGAGCTGGGAGCGCGGCGTAAGCAACTACTGGGGCAACGTGCTGTTCAACCGCGCGTTGCGCAGCAAGTCGTTCCGCAGCGAACTCGACCGTGCCGTCAAGGACTTGCGCTCGTATTTGTCCGAGGAACGTCTGGCCAAGATGATCAAGCACTATCGCGAGGTTACCGAATCCCTGGTCTTTGCTTCGCCCGATATCGACAATCTGCCTGTCACCAAGGATCAATATGAGCAGATTGCCGCGGCGATTCCTTCTGAGATCGAGGAGAACTATAAGAGCTATTGCGAGAGCTATAAAAAGCCCATGCCGTTCTACATTGGTGTGCCGCAGATCGATAACGGTAAGCTGCGCTTGAACTGGGATGCCGCGTACGACTTTGAGGCGCGCGATATTCGCTATACCGTTGAGCTTGCGCGCGACTATGCCATAAGCGACGTGCTTTTTAAGGCCGAGGACGTGCTGTTTCCCGAGGTGACCTGCGATGCGCCCGATACCGGCCAGTATTTTGTGCGCGTGCGCGCCACCAACTCCGACGACTATACGCAAGATGCGTTTGACTACTATGTGACCGACGACGGCAAGCATTACGGCATGAAGTGTTTTTACGTGCAAGACGGCGGTAAGGTCGTGGAGGACACGTATGAGGAGGGCTAGCGCGCTGCTTGAGCGCCTGGCGGCACCTCCTGCGCGTACCACGCAGGAGCGTTATCGCCACGAGCTCAAATATCTCATTAATGAGGGTGAGCACACTGCGCTTGCCTGTCGCATGGCGCCGGTGTTTAAGCTGGACAAGCATGCTCAGGCGGGCGGTTACACCATTCGCAGCCTGTACTTTGACGACTACTGCAACTCGGCCTACGAGGAAAAAGACGCCGGTATTCTCATGCGCAAAAAGTACCGCGTGCGCATCTATAACGGCGGCGACAAGGTGATTAAGCTCGAGCGCAAAAAGAAGTACGGTAGCTGGATCTACAAAGAGGACGCGCCGCTCACGCGCGGCGAGTTTGAGCAGATCCTGGCCGGAGACTACGACTTTTTGCTGAGGAGCCCCTATCCGCTCTGTCGCGAGTTCTACATCGAGTGCATCTGCAACGTGATGCGCCCACGGACCATCGTGGACTACGAGCGCGAGCCGTGGGTGATGGATGAGGGTACCGTGCGCATCACGTTTGACATGAACGTGCGTGCCGCGGTGGGAAGCTACGATATCTTTGACGCGACGCTGCCCGCGCTGCCGGTCCTGGAGCCCGGCAAGCTGGTGATGGAGGTCAAGTTTACGGAGTTTTGCCCGCAGCTGGTGCGCGATATGGTGCCGCCGGGCGCGGCCGAGCTTACGGCGGTCTCCAAGTACTGCCTGTGTTACGAAAAGACCGCCTACTTGCGCGGATTTAATTACTGGGGATCGGATTTTGAGAACCGAGGGGATATTTAGACCATGAGCACCAGGGACTTTTTTAAGAACTCCGTCTTGGAGGCGTTTGGCCAGGTCGACCCTGCCAAGATCGGCCTGTCGCTGCTCGTGGCGCTCGCCATGGGCATCCTGATCTATTACGTGTACAAGCGCTTTTTTACTGGCGTGGTGTATTCGCGCAGTTTTGCCGTGACGCTCGTGGGCATTTGCGTGCTCACCTGCATGGTCACGCTCGCGATCTCGACCAACGTGGTTATCTCGCTCGGTATGGTCGGTGCTTTGTCCATCGTCCGCTATCGTACGGCGGTCAAGGACCCGCTCGACCTGCTGTATCTGTTTTGGGCCATTACCACGGGCATTACGGCAGGTGCCGGCATGTACGCGCTCGTGGGGCTCACGGCGGTGGTGATCGTGGTGATGATCGCCGGCTTTGCGAGCCACCAGGACAAGGCGCGTGTGTACATGATGGTCATCCACTACACGGGCCAGACCACCGGCGATGATATCGTGCGTGCATTTGGGCGCACCAAGTTCACCGTCAAGTCCAAGACCATGCGCGGCGACAAGGTCGAGATGGCCGTCGAGGTTTTCTCGGACGGTGTGGATATGCCGTATGCTGACGCCATTCACGCGCTCGACGGCGTGGAAGACCTCACACTCATCCAGTACAACGGCGAATACCACGGGTAGCTTGGTTCCGGCGTTTTAATAAACGCCGGATCGCTCGACGCTGCGCGGGCATCTGCCGGGCGATCTGCCGCTCAAACCGTCGCTCGCGTACATAATGTACGCTTCGCTCCTCTTTCGTGGCACCTCGCCACGGCAGCTGCTCGCTCGCTGACGTTTGCTCGACCTGGGCGGTTGAAATGATCCGCTGAGACCTTTCCAGTCGAATATTTTTCGGTCGAGGGTTGGGTATTATGGTGAAAGCGATTTCAACGACGGGGGTGCTCGTGGTAAAGATGAAAGATGTGGCCGAGCTGGCCGGCGTTTCGAGCGCCGCCGTCTCGCGCTACCTCAACGGTGGATATATCTCGGCGGACAAGGCCGAGCGCATTAAGAAGGCGATTGAGCTGACAGGATACGTGCGGTCCAGCCAAGCTCGCGCGCTGCGCACCGGTTCCACCAAGCTCATCGGCGTCATCGTGCCCAAGATCAACTCGGAGTCCGTGAGCCGCATTACCGCCGGCATTGGCCAGGTGCTCGGTCGCCGTGGCTACCAAATGCTGCTTGCTAACACTGACAACGCGGTCGATCGTGAGCTCGAATACCTCGATTTATTCCAAAACCACCCAGTCGATGGCATTGTGCTGGTGGCAACTATGATTACCGACGAGCACCGTCGGGCGATTGAATCGTGCCGCGTGCCCATCGTGCTGATCGGTCAGAATGTTGAGGGCGCGGCGTGCGTCTATCACGACGATTGCGAGGCCGCCTTTGAGCTGGGCCATGCACTTGCGGGTCGCGTGGACGGCAAGATTGCCTATATTGGAGTTACCGAAGAGGACCGCGCGGCCGGTTATGACCGCCGTCGCGGTTTTGAGGCCGGCTTGCGCGCCGCGGGTAACCCACTCGATGCCGCCTTGATTCGTTTGGGCTCGTTTACGCTCGACTCGGGCTATGGTGCGGCGCGTGAACTGCTTTCCGTCACTCCCGATGTTTCGTTTATCGCCTGCGCGACCGACACCATGGCGGCGGGCGCGCTGCGTGCTATCGATGAGGTCCGCGGCATGGGCGAGGGCATACACCGCGTGAGCGGTTTTGGCGACAACGCGTTTTTGCGCGCGCTGACGGGCGGCATTCCCACCGTGCATTATGGCTACCTGACCAGTGGCGTCGAGGCGACCAATATGTTGCTCAACACGCTCGATGGCGTGGAGGGGGAGAGCGGTCTCAAGACACTCAAGCTCGGCCATCAGCTTATGAATGTCTAGGTCTTGGGCACGTCTGCCTGCCTCTGAGTCGCCTGGTTTTTCCGTAAAACTACCATTCGCCGGCTTATTCCTACCGTTTACCGCTATATGAAAACGATTGCAGACATATGAAACTGAAATCGATTACAGTGTAAGTGTCAAAGATGGCCGGGTGCAAATGCGCCCGTTGGAGGAAAGGGAAGTCATGGACTACCGCAAATCAGCCCAAGAGGTGCTCGACAACATCGGTGGCGCCGACAACGTTGTTTCGGCCGCGCACTGCGCCACTCGCCTGCGCCTGGTGATTGCCGATAACACTAGGGTTAACAAGGAGGCCATCGAGAATGCAGATGGCGCTAAGGGCGTCTTTGAGGCCCAGGGCCAGCTGCAGATTATTTTTGGCACCGGCACCGTCAACAAGGTCTACGAGGAGTTCATCGCGCTCAGTGGCGTCGAGGCTGCCACCAAGGCCGAGGTCAAGGAGGCCGCGGCGCAGCAGCAGAACATCTTTATGCGTGCCATTAAGGTGCTCGGCGACGTCTTTGTCCCCATCATCCCTGCCATCGTGGCTTCGGGCCTGCTGCTGGGCATTATGAGCGCCCTCAACTTTATGGCCTCCAACGGCTTTATCGCGCTCGACACCAATAACTTTATCTATAAGATCGCCGACCTGGTCTCGGGAACGTCCTTTGGCATTCTGCAGATCCTGATCGGCTACTCCGCCGCCAAGGCCTTTGGCGCCAACCCGTACCTGGGTGCTGTCGTCGGCGGTGCGTTCATCAACTCCTCGCTGCAGAGCGCCTACACGGTTGCCTCCGAGGGCGTTCAGACCATGGTCACCGTCATCCCCGGCGTGTACAGCTTTGAGTGGGTCGGCTATCAGGGCCACGTGATCCCCATCGTTATCGCCTGCGCCATTCTGGCCTTCCTCGAGAAGCGCCTGCACAAGATCGTTCCCGAGATGTTCGACCTCTTTGTGACCCCGCTCGTCTCGGTGTTCGTGACCGTGCTCGTGACGCTCGTTGCCGTCGGCCCCATCTTTGTCTGGGCCGAGAACGCCATCCTCGGTCTGATCCAGGCCCTGCTGACCCTGCCCTTCGGCATCGGTTCCTTTATCGTCGGCCTGTTCTATGCCCCCACGGTCGTTACCGGTATCCACCAGATGTACACCGCCATCGACCTGGGTCAGCTCGCCCAGTACGGTGTGACCTACTGGCTGCCCATCGCCAGCGCTGCCAACATCGCTCAGGGTGGCGCCGCGCTTGCCGTTGCCTTTAAGACCCGCGATGCCAAGATCAAGGGTTTGGCACTTCCTTCGGCCCTGTCCGCCTTCATGGGTATTACCGAGCCGGCCATCTTTGGTGTGAACCTGCGCTTCTTTAAGCCCTTCATCGCCGGCTGCATCGGCGGCGGTTGCGGCGCCCTGGTCTGCGCGCTCACCTCGCTTGCCGCTTCCGGTACGGGCGTTACGGGTATCTTCGGTATCCTGCTGTGCCTGGCCCAGCCCGTGCAGTACGCGATCATGTTTGCGGTCGCCGCGCTGGTTTCCTTTGGTGTCTCGTTTGTCCTGTACAAGGACGAGCCTAAGGCTTCCGAGCAGGCCTAAGAGCTTTTGATTGAAGGGTGCCCGCGGGTTGTATGCTCGCGGGCGTTTCCCGTATCTGGTGTCGATCTCTGGCGCCTTGTTACTTTCGATCCGTTAGGACTTTGATATGTCTAATGCACTTGGCCGCGACCTTGCAAAGCTGGTCGCCGCTGTTGACGCTGCCGCCTCTGAGTGCGGCCATGGCGCGTATGGCCAGCGCTTCCATATTATGCCGCCGGCGGGCTGGCTCAACGACCCCAACGGTCTTTGCCAGGCAGGCGGCGCGTTCCATGCCTATTTTCAGTATGCGCCGTTTGATGTCGAGGGCGGCGTTAAGGTCTGGGGCCATGCGACGAGTCGCGATCTTATGACGTGGGATTACGTTGGCGCCCCACTGCTGCCCGACGAGCCGTTCGATTGCCACGGTGTGTATTCGGGCTCCGCGCTTGCCGAAGACGGTTGCATTCGCGTGCTCTATACGGGCAACGTTAAGCTTTCCGATGCTGACGGTACGTACGACTACGTCAATACTGGCCGCCGCGCCGATACCGTCTATGTGGAGAGCGTTGATGGCCTTACCGGTCGGGAGTTCAACCAAAAGCGCGTGGTGCTGGCGTCCGAGGATTATCCTGAGGACTTGACCTGCCACGTGCGCGATCCCAAGGTGTGGCGTGACGCGGACGGGCGTTATCACATGGTGCTGGGCGCGCGTCGTCGCGTGGATGGGCCGCATGTCGATAGTCGATTTTGCGCTATGCACGGCGAGGGCGCCGGTCGCGATGTGGGCGAGATCTTGGTGTATGGCTCGGCCGATATGCTGAGCTGGGAGCTCGAGAGCCGTGTGTCTACGCCCGAGCGTTTTGGCTTTATGTGGGAGTGCCCGGGATACCTTGAGCTTGAGGCGGATGGCGATGTACCGGCGAGGTGGCTGTCCTTCTCGCCCCAGGGCCTCGAGGGCGGCCGTTGGGACCGCGGCAACGTATACGCCGCTGGCTACATGCCTGTAACGGGCGATATCACCGGTGGTGACGGTGCCTATGAGCTGGGCGAGTTCCGCCTGTGGGACGCCGGTTTTGACTTCTATGCTCCGCAGGAGTTTACGTCCGAGGACGGTCGCCACATTCTGATCGGCTGGATGGGCATGCCCGATGAGCCTACCTATGGCAACGACCCCACTGTGGTGAGCGGCTGGCAGCACTGCATGACGGTGCCGCGTGAGCTTACAGCCGGTGCCGACGGCGTGGTGCTGCAGCAGCCGGCGCGCGAGATTGAGCACCATTATGCCTCGGTGCGTGTAGGGGAGGGCTCGTTGGAGGTTGCCGGCGATACCTGCTTTGACGTTGTTGCCGACGGTGTCGACGGCGCGTTTACCGCGACCGTTGATGGCGAGCTGAAGCTGGCGTTTGTGCCCACTGAGGGCGAATTGCCCTCGCGCTTTGAGATGCAATTTACCGATGAGAGTCGCGCTTCTGCCGGCTGCGGTCGTACCGTGCGTTGGGAGCCCGTCGACGAGGTTCGTAACGTGCGCATTGTTGGCGATGTTTCGTCGGTCGAGGTGTTTGTGAACGATGGCGCGCTCGTGTTCTCGACGTGCATCTATCCCGAGGCCTATGGCGTGACCGTTGACGCTCCGGGCGCGAACGTGACCTATCACACGCTCAACATCTAGGCGATTGGTCGTCTATCGGCGCTATACTGCAGCCGTTGCCCACGATGCGGGGAACATCCGCATCGTGGGTTTTTGCTTATGAAGGGACGGTGTCGTGTGGATGTACAGCAGCTAGAAGAGGCCTGGGCTGCAAGGGCCGGCGCGCGTGAGGCGTGGTTGCTTGCGGCCTCGCATGTGCCGGCGGCGCTGTCGCAATTGGGTATTGTGCGTCCCGGTGACCGCCTGGTGGCCTTTGCGGATGACTTTGCCGATGCGTTTGCGCACGGCTTTGTAGGCTGTGATGTTGTGCTCGTGGACCCGCCGTCGGTTGCGGCGTTTACTGCCGCGTCCGAGGATTTTGATGCTTCGTTTGATGCCGAGGGACCGCATCTGTGGTGGTTTGTGAACTCTATCGGCGGGTTTGGTCTGCGCGTTCCCGATCTCCGTGCGTTAGGCCGCGCAGCGCGTGAGGCCCACGCGCTGCTGGTTGTGGACAACACCGTGGCGTCGGCTTTTGGCTGCAATCCGCTGCGGCTGGGTGCCGTGCTGTCACTTGAGGCGCTCGACCGTGTGTGCGCTGGTAAGGCTCCGCGCAAGCTCGTTGCCGCTTCGATGGCGCGCTCGCAGCTCAAGCGCCATCGTATGGATGCCGCGGCTGCGTGCGCGCATGCTCTGCTTGAGGGCCGTGGCTTGGCTAAGCTTGATTTGCCTGCTGGCGAGGCCGGTGTGCTGGAGCGCGGGCTGGACTCGCTCGATACCCGCATGCAAGCGCATTTCGACCGCGCCCGTGCGCTGGCCGAGTATCTGGCCGCCAACGAGATGGTGCGCAACGTGCGCTATCCCGGGCTGAGCTCGCATCCCGACCATGCGGTTGCAACGGGAATCCTCGAGCATGGCTTTGGCCCGTCAGTTGAGTTTGACCTTATCGAGCGCAGTGCGGATGACCTGTTCGATACTTTGCCGGGGGAGTTTCGCACATCGCCCGCCGCCGGCGCAACGACGCGTCTTTCAGCCCCACGCGGCAGGCAGGGGGGCACCATCCGCCTCTTCGCCGGCACCGACGATCCCTTGATCGTGGCCGCCACCCTAGATAATGCCCTCCGCAACTAGCTAAATCATCCTCAACTCCATAAGTTGCGGTGAAATATGGATTGATTTACGGCTTTAACCGCATAAACAGTCCCTATTTCACCGCAACTTAGGAGAAGGGGTTGTGTAGCTAAAAGCCCCAAATTGGCTACTCTTTGATGCTGGCGATGAGGTCGTTGGCTTTGGTGGCGATGACGTTGTTGATGTCGGCCTGCAGCTCCTCGTAGACCGCGATGGCTCGCTCGCCGGCGGGGGTGAGGGTGGATCCGCGGGCGCCGTCGCGCTCGATGAGTTTGCATCCCAGCTGGCCTTCGGCCTCGTTTACGATGCGCCAAGCCTTGGAATACGCCATGCCCATGCTTTTGGCGGCCCGGTTGAGCGAGTGCTCGCGGGCGATACCTTGCAGCAGCAAGACGCAGCCGTGGCCGAAGACACCTGGCAATTCCTTGTCGCACGCTTGAATGACCAACTTTGCCGTCGTCTTGTACTCCATGTGCTCCACGTCTCCCCGCTAAAGTGTTTGCTGGGCAAACGCAAAGCCTGCGTCAAACCCTCGTGTGCTCTTCTTAAATCATGCATTGTAGCAGTCAAAGTGCGTTAAGATACTTCCCCAGTATTGGGCGCCCAAGGTTGGGCTGGGTCCTACGAGGCCTGCAGCCGACCGGTCGCATGGAAAAAGGAGAAACATGGCTACGTTCTTTCCCGGTGAGTCCCACACGTTTTCGGAGTATCTGCTGGTCCCTGGTTACTCGTCCTCGCAGTGCATTCCCAACAACGTCTCTCTCAAGACGCCGCTGACCCGCTTTAAGCGCGGTGAGAAGCCGGCAATCACCCTGAACATCCCCATGGTTTCCGCCATCATGCAGTCCGTCTCGGGCGTCGACATGGGTGTCGCGCTCGCTACCGAGGGTGGCCTGTCCTTCATTTACGGTTCCCAGAGCGCCGAGTCCGAGGCCGCTATGGTCAAGGCCGTCAAGGATCACAAGGCCGGCTTCGTTCAGTCCGATTCCACGCTGACCCCCGACATGACCATGGAGCAGGTCATCGAGCTCAAGGAGAAGACCGGTCATTCCACCATGCCGGTCACTGACGACGGCACTCCCAAGGGTAAGCTCCTGGGCATCGTCACCAGCCGTGACTATCGCCCCAGTCGCGATGACCACCAGACGAAGGTCTCCGAGTTCATGACCCCGCGTGAGCAGCTCATCGTGGGCGACAAGAACATCAGCCTCAAGGTTGCCAACGACGTCATCTGGGACAACAAGCTTAACGCCCTGCCGATCGTCGACGACAACGATCACCTCATGGGCATCGTCTTCCGCAAGGACTACGACAGCCACAAGACCAACCCCAACGAGCTGCTCGATAGCGACAAGCGCTACATGGTCGGCGCCGGTATCAACACCCGCGACTATGCCGAGCGCGTGCCGCTGCTCATCGAGGCCGGCGCCGATGTCCTGTGCATCGACTCTTCCGAGGGCTTCAGCGAGTGGCAGAAGCGCACCATCGAGTGGATCCGCGCCAACTATGGCGAGGACGTCAAGGTCGGTGCCGGTAACGTCGTCGACGCCGAGGGCTTCCGCTTCTTGGCCGACTGCGGTGCCGACTTCATCAAGGTCGGTATCGGCGGCGGTTCCATCTGCATCACCCGTGAGACCAAGGGCATCGGCCGTGGCCAGGCCACCGCGCTGATCGACGTCTGCCGCGCCCGTGACGAGTACTACGAGGAGACTGGTGTCTACGTGCCCGTGTGCTCCGACGGTGGCATCGTCTACGACTACCACATGACGCTCGCCCTTGCCATGGGTGCCGACTTTATGATGCTAGGCCGCTACTTCGCCCGCTTCGACGAGAGCCCGACCGAGCGCGTCAATGTGAACGGTCAGTACATGAAGGAATACTGGGGCGAGGGTTCTGCGCGTGCCCGCAACTGGCAGCGCTACGACCTGGGTGGTGCCGCGAAGCTCAGCTTCGTCGAGGGCGTCGACTCCTACGTTCCCTATGCCGGCTCCCTCAAGGACGGCGTGGGCGGCACGCTCTACAAGGTCAAGTCCACGATGTGCAACTGTGGTGCCCTCTCGATCCCCGAGCTCCAGGAAAAGGCACGCCTGACCCTGGTGAGCTCGACCTCGATCGTCGAAGGCGGCGCCCACGACGTTGTCGTCAAGGACTCCCAGCAGAGCGTTTCCTATCGATAAGGTAAGAGCTGCATATCAAAGGTTGAGCATCAACCACGTTATTTAGATAAAGCGAGATGCCTGCAAGTCGCAGGCATCTCGCTTGTTGTATTTGCTATTATCAGTCGAGTCAACCTTAGGGTCGGGCGGCTTAGCTTTGTTCGCTACAAGTTCCGCACGCAAAGAAGAGCACTAAATGTGCTCTTCGTCTTGCGCAGGACTGTCCGCAGTAGCGAATAAAGCTAAGCCGACCGACCCCAGCTAAGATTAAAGGAGCTGATATGTGCGATTGCACAGATCATAAGGACGAGATCCCTGCCTACGACGCGCAGGCCATTGAGTCCAAGTGGATGAAGGCCTGGGAGGACTCCAACCTCTTTGCCGTCGACACCGACGACAGCAAGCCCAAAAAGTATGTGCTCGAGATGTTCCCGTATCCGTCGGGCGACCTGCACATGGGCCACGCGCGCAACTATACCATCGGCGATGCCATGGCCCGTCAGGCCCGCATGCGCGGCTTTGACGTGCTGCACCCCATCGGCTTTGACGCCTTTGGCCTGCCTGCCGAGAACGCCGCCATCAAGCACAATACGCAGGCTGCCGCCTGGACGTATAAGAACATGGACCAGGCGCTCGCCACGATGAAGCGCATGGGCTTCTCCTACGATCTGGATCGCATGGTCAAGACCTGCAGCCCCGACTACTACCGCTGGGGTCAGTGGATCTTTGAGAAGCTGTGGGAAAAGGGCCTGGTCTACCGCAAGAAGAACCCGGTCAACTGGTGCCCTAACTGCAAGACCGTTCTGGCCAACGAGCAGGTCACCGAGGGCAAGTGCTGGCGCTGCGGCACCGAGCCCGAGAAGCGCGACCTGGAGCAGTGGTACTTCAAGATCACCGAGTACTCCCAGGAGCTGCTCGACGACCTGGAGAAGCTCCCCGGCTGGCCCGAGCGTGTCAAGCAGATGCAGGCCAACTGGATCGGCCGCTCCGAGGGCGCCGAGGTCGACTTTACCCTGTGCGACCAGGATGGCGAGCCCATCGAGGGCGACGAGGGCAAGATTACCGTCTTCACCACGCGTGCCGACACCCTCTTTGGCGTCTCCTTCTTTGTCCTGGCTCCCGAGTACGCTCGTCTGCACGAGCTCGTCGAGGGCACGGAGTACGAGGAGGCCGTCACCAAGATCGTCGAGGACTCTAAGCATATCTCTGCCGTCGAGCGTGCCCAGGGCACCCTCGAGAAGCACGGCGCCTTTACCGGCCGCTACGTGGTGAACCCCGTCAACGGCGAGAAGGTTCCCGTGTGGGTTGCCGATTATGTCGTTGCCGACTACGGCACCGGCGCCGTCATGGCCGTTCCCTGCGGCGACCAGCGCGACTTTGAGTTTGCCCGTAAGTACGACCTGCCGATCGTGCCGATCATTCTGGACGATGACGATCGCGCTGCCGTCGAGGCCAGTGGCGAGACCATCGATACCTTCCATGCCGAGACCGTCGACTGGGATTGCGCCCACGCTGCCGAGGGCACGCTCGTCCAGTCCGGCAAGTACACCGGCATGCGCGGTGGTAAGCACTCCGAGGGCGAGGCTGCCATCGTGGCCGACCTCGAGGCCATGGGCTGCGGTCGTCGCAAGGTCGAGTTCCGCCTGCGCGACTGGCTCATCAGCCGTCAACGCTATTGGGGCAACCCCATCCCGGCCATCCACTGCGAGCACTGCGGCATCGTGCCCGTGCCCGAGGATCAGCTCCCGGTGACGCTGCCTGAGAACCTGGACCTGGGCGCCGGCGAGACCCTCGCCGAGTGCAAGGACTTCTACGAGACCACCTGCCCGGTCTGCGGTCGCCCGGCCAAGCGCGAGACCGATACCATGGACACCTTCACCTGCTCCAGCTGGTATTACCTGCGCTATACCGACCCGCACAACACCGAGCTGCCCTTCTCCCGCGAGGCGGCAGACCGTTGGATGCCCGTCGATAACTACATTGGTGGCATCGAGCACGCCATTTTGCACCTGCTCTACAGCCGCTTCTTTACCAAGGCGCTGCGCGACCTGGGTCTGCTGAGCGTGGACGAGCCCTTCACCAACCTGCTGTGCCAGGGCATGGTCAAGGACGAGAACGGCGACACCATGTCCAAGTCCAAGGGCAACGTTGTGCCCCCGAGCTCGGTTATCGAGCCCTACGGCGCCGACACCATGCGTCTGGCGATCCTGTTTATCGCCCCGCCCGAGAAGGACTTCGACTGGGATCCCAAGGCCGTCGAGGGCGCCAACCGCTTTATCAAGCGCGCCTGGCGTATCGTGTGGCAGCTCGTCCAGTCGGGTGACGCCAACGTGGCCTTCGACAAGTCCGTGCTCGACGAGACCGCGATGAAGCTCTACCGCGAGCGTCACCGCACCATCGCCAAGTGCACCGAGGACTTCGACCGTGGCCAGTTCAACACCGCGATCTCAGCCGTCATGGAGCTCGTCAACGCGGCGAGCGCCTACCTCAACGCCACCGAGGGTGCTGACCGCGACAAGGCCCTGTGCTACGGCGTGGCCAAGGACATCGTGAGCGTCCTAGCGCCCATCTGCCCGTTCTGGGCCGACGAGCTGTGGCACGAGGCGCTCGGCTGCGAGGGCAACGCCTACACCGCCGCCTGGCCCGAGTTCGACCTGGCCGAGTCCATCGAGGACACGGTGCAGATCGTCGTCCAGGTGCTCGGCAAGGTCCGCGGCCGCATTGACGTGGCCCGTGATGCCTCCAACGAGGAAATGCAGGCTGCCGCCGAGGCTGCTGTCACCAAGTGGACCGAGGGCAAGACGGTCGTCAAGGCTATCTGCGTGCCCGGCAAGCTGGTCAACCTGGTGGTCAAGTAAACGCCACGCGCATAGTTGACGTGATAAAGACGAGGGGCGATCCGATTGGGTCGTCCCTCGTTTGCGTTATATGCCATGCTTGGCTTGTGCCGAGCGTCATCCTCTACGGAATGTGCGCCAGGTCCCTAAAGTAGACGTTGCCGCTTTGCTCCTCAAACATCCAGATGTTGAGGTAGATGTCGTTGAGGTCGTTGTTCACGTCAAAGTCCGGATCGTCGAAGGTGCCTACAAAGGTGAGCATCGCGGTCGTTTTTTCGCCTGCGGCGACGGGTTGGCGCATGCGCACGTCGCGGACGACACCGTTGACGTAGGCATAAGCATCGACATCGCCAAACATCATGTCGACATCGGTGTTGTTTGTCACCGCAAAGACCAACACGGCGTCACCGTAGCCATCCGTGTCCTTGCCCACGCAGGCAACATGGACGTTCTCGTCTGCCTCAAGGTCGATGGGGAACTGTTCTTGAGGGTCGGGACCTAAACTCTGGGGATCGACTATATCTTCGTCTAATTTGTCGAAACGCTCCGAAGGCGTCGTTTTCTCGATGGCTTTGGTGCTGCCGAGGTCCGGCTCGCATGGTCCGGTTTTACCATCGATGTTGTTGCAGCCCGCCAGAGCGAACGAGCAGGCAGCGACGACGAGCGCGGTCGCGCAGAGGGTGCCTAGGCGTTTCATGGTGCCTCCTTGCCGTAGAGATACTGGAAGGTTGTACGGTCAATGCGTGCGGCAGGCTTTCTCGCTACAGAATGCCTCTCAGCTCTAGTCTGGCCGATGTGTGCCCAGGGATGGAATGCCCATAGGGCCCGATTGGGTCGGCGCGCTGGGACGCATGGCCCGTTTTGGGGCTTTTGGGGAGCACCGCACAGGAGTCCTCGTCTAATTGTCCTATTCTTGTGGAGAAGCTGTGGGCGCGCTGACCTGCGAATTTCGTTGACGCTTGCACGTTTTCGCAGGTATTGGTATAGTTTGCTTGCAAATGAAGTAGTAATTGAAAGAAGTGGGGTTTCGGCTCCGCTTCTTTTTTGTATGGATGGAGGTGCCGCAATGGTCAAGACCAAGACCGAGCAGGCGATCATCGACGCGCTCGAGGCCGTCGCTCCCCAGCACGATGTCGACATTGTCGACGTTGAGCTCGTGGGCGCCACCAAGGCCCCCTGCGTTCGTGTGCGTATCGAGGGTGCCGAGGGTCAGAGCCTGTCGCTCAACGACGTCACGGCCAATACCAAGTGGGTCGGCGACGTGATCGAGGAGCTCGACCCCATTTCTTCGAGCTACACGCTCGAGGTGTCGAGCCCGGGTATGGCGCGCCCGCTGCGCCGCCCGCGCGACTTTGCCCGCTTTGTGGGCGAGGACTGCGAGCTCACCTCCACCGCCACCGAGGGCCGTCGCAAGTACTCCGGCAAGATTGCCGCCGCGACCGAGACGAACGTGACCCTCGAGCTCGAGGACGGCGAGTCCGTCACCCTCGATTTCTGTGATGTTAAAAAGTGCAAGTTGAAGCCCACCTATAACTTCAAGCCCGCGAAGGAAGGAAACTAACATGGCAGCATCCGACATGATGTCCGCCCTGATGGAGCTTTGCCAGGAGAGGCACATCGACCAGCTCTACCTGATCGACCGCCTGGAGCAGTCGCTCGCCAAGAGCTATGCCGAGATCCTGCATCTTGAGTGGGGCGCCAAGGTGACCATCGACCGCACCACCGGCAAGATTTACGTCTATCGCCTGGAGCCGATCGACGATTCCATGGACGAGGAGGGCAACTTCACCGAGTTCGAGGAGATCGACGTCACCCCCAAGAACACGAGCCGCATCGCCGCCCAGCACGCCAAGGCCGAGATCAACGCCATCGTGCGCAACTCCGCTCGTGAGCAGATCTACGAGGAGTTCTCCGGCCGTATCGGTGACCTCATCAGCGGTACCGTGCTGCAGTCCACGCCCGACTTCACCATCGTCAAGATCCGCGATGGCGTCGAGGCCGAGCTGCCGCATTTTGACCAGCGCCGTTACGAGAACGAGCGCAACGAGCGTCCGTTGGGCGAGCGCTACCTGCACAACCAGCACATCAAAGCCGTGATCATCGACGTCCGCGATCCCAACTCCAACCTGCAGCCGGTTCGCGGCGAGCACAGCCGTCCGCCGATCGTCATCTCCCGCACCCACCCCGAGCTCATGCGTCGTCTGTTTGAGCAGGAGGTGCCCGAGATCTATGAGGGCACCGTCCAGATCAAGTCGATTGCCCGCGAGCCCGGCCAGCGCTCCAAGGTCGCCGTCCACTCGCTCGACGACCGCCTGGATCCCGTGGGCGCCTGCGTCGGCCCCAAGGGCAGCCGTGTCCGCGCCGTCGTGGGCGAGCTCCGCGGCGAGCGCGTCGACGTCATCCTGTGGGATGCCGATCCGGCCGTTTACGTCGCCAACGCACTGTCGCCCGCCAAGGTCACCCGCGTCCTCATCGACGAGGAGAAGGCCTATGCCGGCGTCATCGTGCCCGACGACCAGCTTTCGCTCGCCATCGGCAAGGAGGGCCAGAACGCCCGCCTCGCCGCTCGCCTGACCGGCTGGCACATCGACATTAAGTCCGAGACCCTTGCCGCCGACATCCTCAAGAACGTCCCCGTTCACGAGGAGCCCGCCGCCGACCTGATCGGTGACGAGGAGGACGATGATGTCCGTCGCTGCGAGTACGTGTCCGAGGACGGCGTCCAGTGCCGCAACCAGGCCCGTCCGGGCTCCCGTTTCTGCGGTGTCCACGACACCGACGCCTTCGATGATGCGGAGGACCTGATCTAGCGCGCGGTCGCGCCGGGCAGGTCCCGGCGCATCTCCCACGCTCGTTCAGTCTCTAGGCACCCAAGGTGCCAGAAAGGGTAGGTGAAGTCATATGGCAAAAGTCCGTGTGTCCACCCTGGCCAAAGAGTTCGGCATGACCTCCAAGGAACTGATGGGTCATCTCGCCGAAATGAAGATTCCCGCTAAGTCCGCTTCCTCCGCCCTGGAGGACGCTTACGTCGCCATGGTCCGCAAGCAGCTCGCCTCGGTGATCGAGGCCCGCGCCAAGGAAGTCGAGGCCGCCAAGCAGGCCGAGGAGGAGGCAGCCGCCGCCGAGGAGGCAGCGCGCGCTGCCGAGGCCGAGCGTGAGCGCATCGCCGCCGAGAAGGCACGCGAGGAGGAGCGCCGCCAGTTCGCCGCCGCCCAGGCTGCCGAGGAGGCCGCCCGTGCCGAGGCCGAGGCCAAGAAGAAGGCTGAGCAGGAGCGCCTTGCCCGCGAGAAGGAGGAGGCTGCCCGCGAGGCCCAGCGCCGCGCCGTCCCCGCTTCCGACTCCGGTTCGCGCTTCCGTTCGCTGCTCGACCAGATCGCCGCACAGGAGACCGTGCTCAAGGAGAAGAAGGACGCCGAGGAGAAGGCCAAGGCCGAGCGCGCCTCCGAGCGCGGCAACCGTCGTAGCGGCAACAACGACCGTCGCGGTGGCCGTCGTAACGATCGCAACGCCTCCGACAACAACTCCGATCGCAACGCCTCCGAGAGCCGTCCGCACAGCCATCGCACCAACGCCAGCAACAACGTCGCTGCCGGCATGGACTTCCCCAACCCCGACAAGCAGGGCAAGGGCAAGAAGCGCAAGGGCGGTCACGGCAACGATGAGGACCACTACAGCCGCATGGCTCGTGAGGCCGAGGAGTACAGCCGCGAGAAGGTGCTCGAGGAGGCCCGCGCCGCCGTCGAGGAGGCCTCTCGCGAGTCCACCGGTCGCCGCAAGAAGCGCAAGGAGAAGCGCGAGCGCGAGGCTGCTAAGGCTCAGGAGGAGCGCAAGATTGAGGAGGCGCTGGCCCAGGGCGTGAACCCCGAGGAGCTCGACGCCATCAAGGTCTCCCAGGGAGTTACCGTCCAGGAGCTCGCCGAGGCGCTCGACGTTCCGGCCAACGACATCATCAAGCGCCTGTTCCTGCTGGGCACGCCGCTTACGATGACGCAGTCCATGTCCGACGACCTCGTCGAGCTCGTTGCCGACGACCTGGGCCGTCAGATCAAGATCATCACCCCCGAGGAGGAGAACACCTTCTCGTTCTACGACGATCCCGCCGACCTTAAGCCCCGCGCCCCGGTCGTCACCGTCATGGGTCACGTCGACCACGGCAAGACGAGCCTGCTCGACGCCATCCGTCACACCGGCGTCGCTGCCGGCGAGGCGGGCGGCATTACCCAGGCCATCGGCGCTTCGCAGGTCATGATCAACGACCGCAAGATCACCTTCATCGATACCCCGGGCCACGCTACCTTTACGGCTATGCGTGCCCGCGGCGCCAAGGTGACCGATATCGTCATCCTGATCGTGGCTGCCGACGACGGCGTCATGCCTCAGACCATCGAGTCGATCAACCACGCCAAGGCCGCCGGCGTACCCATCGTCGTCGCCGTCAACAAGATCGATAAGCCGGGCGCCAACCCCGACCGCGTGCGCCAGGAGCTCACCGAGTACGGCATCATCCCCGAGGAGTGGGGCGGACAGAACATGTTCGTCAACATCTCGGCCAAGCAGAAGATCGGTATCGACGACCTGCTCGAGACCGTGCTGCTCCAGGCCGACGTGCTCGAGCTCAAGGCCAACCCGGACACCTTTGCCTCCGGTAACGTCCTCGAGGCTAAGCTCGACAAGGGCCGCGGCTCGGTTGCTACCGTGCTGGTGACCCGCGGTACCCTGCACGTGGGCGATACGCTGGTCGCCGGCCTTACCTATGGCCGCGTCCGCGCCATGCTCGATCCCAAGGGCAACGCCGTCACCGAGGCCGGCCCCTCCGATGCCGTCGAGATCTTGGGCCTTCAGTCCGTGCCCAACGCCGGCGACGAGTTCCGCGTTTTCGAGGACGAGCGCGAGGCTCGCGCCCTGGCCGATGAGCGTTCGCTTAAGGCACGTATCGAGGAGCAGAGCCGCGTGAAGCACGTCACGCTCGAGAACCTCTTCGAGACCATCGCCGACGCCGAGGTCAAGGAGCTCAACCTGATCATCAAGGCCGACGTCCAGGGTTCCATCGAGGCCCTTCAGGACTCGCTCGATAAGATGGATCAGTCCGAGGTCCGCATCAACACGATCCACTCCGCCGTCGGCGCCATCAACGAGACCGACGTCGTCCTGGCCGATGCCTCCAACGCCATCATCATCGGCTTTGGCGTGCGTCCCGACGGCAAGGCCCGCTCCGCCGCCGAGCGCGAGGGCGTCGAGATCCGTTGCTACGACGTTATCTACAAGTGCCTCGAGGAGCTCGATGCTGCCCGTATCGGCATGCTCAAGCCCACCGAGGTCGAGGTTTCCACGGGTACCGCGACCGTCCTGGACACCTTCAAGGTGCCCAAAGTCGGTATCGCCGCCGGTGTCCGCGTGGAGGAGGGCGAGATCGCCGCGACCGATTCCGTGCGCCTGGTGCGTGACGGCATCGTGGTCTTCAACGGCAAGATCGCCTCGATGCGCCACTACAAGGACGAGGCCAAGAGCCTCAAGAGCGGTTCCGAGGGCGGCATTGGCCTGGAGAACTTCCAGGACATCAAGCCCGGCGACCAGATCGAGGGTTACCGCATCGACCAGGTTGCCCGTACCGAGTAGGGGGTAGCGCTATGAAGCAAACGCAGGCAACCCGCCGTCTGGGCGAGCAGCTTCGCGAGAAGCTTGGTTATATCCTGCTCTTTGAGGTTTCCGATCCGCGTCTCGACCTGGTCACCCTGACCGCGGTCGAGGTCGCGGTGGACCGTTCGTTCGCACGCGTGTACGTGTCGTGCGATGCGAGCCGCTACGATGAGGTCATGGAGGCGCTCGCCAGCGCCAAGGGCCGCATCCGCAGTCTGTTGGCTCGCTCGCTCGATTGGCGCGTCACGCCCGAGCTCGATTTTCGCATCGATCGCTCGACCGATGAGGCCGAGCGCATAACGCGTGCGCTGGAAAACGTTCCGGCCACGCTTGCGATCGAAAAGGACGAGGACGGCTACCCAATTGTGGATGCCGCCCAGGAGGCAGCTTTAGATGACTAATTCCGCCGATCTCGCCTCGTGCGAGTCTGCAGATATTAAACGACGCATCCTCGAGCTTATCGAGGATGCGTCCTCCATTGCGATCTCGGGTCACACCTCTCCCGATGGCGATGCCCTGGGCTCCGTGTTGGGCCTTGGCCTTTCGCTTATGAAGGTGTTTCCCGACAAGGACATCGCCCTGCTGTTGGCAGACGACGATCCCGTTCCGCGTATCTACCGTTTTATGGAGGGTGCCGATCTTCTGGTGCCAGCATCTACCTACACCGGCAACCCGGACCTGTTCATTTCGGTAGACGTGCCGGTCGTCGAGCGCCTCAATAATTCCGCCGAGGTCCTGCGTCGTTCGGCCCACGTGGCTTGCTTTGATCATCATCCGGCACGCGAGGAGTTTGCCGAGGTCAGCCTTAGGTGCGTCAATGCTGCTGCTTGCGCCATGATTATCGACCGATTTTTGGCCGATTGCGGTATTACCGCAAGCGACAGTATCGCTACCTGCCTGCTGTGCGGCCTGGTCACCGACACCGGTCGTTTTCAGTATCAGAACGCCGACGCCGCAGCGTTTCATGCCGCCTCGCGTCTGGTGGCGCACGGTGCCGATCCGGCACGCGTCGCGCTCGAGGTCTACCAGAGCCAGCGCGTCGAGTTCTTGCACCTCAAGTCCATCGTCATGGGTCGCATCAAGACGGTCGCGCACGGGCGCGTGGCGTATAGCTACGCGTACGAAAGTGACCTTAAGGAATGCGGCGTCACCTCTGATGAGTGCGACGGCCTGGTCGATGTGGTGCGCTCGGTGATGGGTGTCGAGGTCTGCCTGTTTCTTAAGGGCATCGAGGACGATACCAAGGTACGAGGCAACCTGCGCTCCAAGGGCGATCTTGATGTTTCCGAGATTGCGGCCAACTTTGGCGGAGGTGGGCACCACGCTGCCGCCGGCTTTACCAACGCCGGAACGATTTCCGAGACGCTCACCACGGCACTTCCCATGCTGGCCGAGCTGGTAGGGGAGGATCCCGCTTCGGTGACCGTCGAGCTCTAACTTTTTGGATGGTACATGGCTCGTCGTACACCTTCTCAACTTAATATGCTGCTCGCCGTCGATAAGCCGGTGGGCTGCACGTCTCATGACGTTGTTTCGCAATGCCGACGCGCCCTCCATGAGCGGCGCGTCGGTCATGCCGGAACGCTCGACCCCATGGCATCGGGTGTCATGGTGGTGGGCGTGGGCCAGGCCACGCGTCTGCTGGGCATGCTCACGCTCGATACCAAAAGCTACGTCGCCGACATTTCGTTTGGCGTCGAGACCAATACCGATGATGCGGACGGCAAGGCCGTCCGCACAGTGCCCATTGCCGCCGACCTGCGCGATCCGGCCTATGCTCGCGAGCGCCTGTGCGCTATGTTGGGCCCTCAGATGCAGGTGCCGCCGGCGTTTTCGGCCATTTCTGTTAACGGCGTGCGCGCCTATAAGGCTGCGCGCGAAGGCAACGCCGTTGAGTTGCCCCCGCGTCCGGTCGAGGTATATTCCGCCGACCTGATTGCCGTGAGCGGCGAGGGCGACGCTTGCGTTTGGACCGTGGCGTTTTCCGTGAGCAAGGGCACCTATATCCGTGCGCTCGCTCGTGACCTGGGTCGTGCCTGCGACAACGCGGCACATATTTCCGCGCTGCGTCGTACGGCCTCCGGCGTCGTTTCCATCGGTGCCTGCCATGCGGTCGAGGAACTTTCTGCCGAGTCCGCTGCCGGTTTTGCTCTGGATCCCATTGCGGCACTGGGCGCCACGCGCGTCGACTTGCCGGGCGACCTTGCCGATGATTTGCTGTGCGGACGTCGTCTTCCTATTGAGCGTGCGCTTGGGGACTTTGATACGTCGAAGGCGCCGTTTGCACTGGTGCTCGATGGCGGACTCAAGGCGCTCGCCCGTATCGAGGGCGGTCGCTTTGTTATGGAGCACGTCTTTCCGCAGGCGATCGGCGGTGTTCGATGATGCTGGCCTCCCACGAGCTCGCGCGTATTTTTTTCGCGGACGAGTCGGATGAGGCCCGCATCGTCGCTGCCGATGCATTTGATGATTGCGCTTGCCTGGGCGCTGCGTCGATCGCCATCGGCGTGTTCGATGGCGTGCACCGGGGGCATCACGAACTGATCGACGCGGTCGTTCGCGATGCGCGTGACCATGACTGCAAGGCGGTCGTGGTCACCTTCGATCCCGACCCGGACGTGGTGGTGAGCCGCGCGCCCGCTCAAAAACTGATGACAACGGACGACCGTCTGCATGCCCTGGCTCTCACCGGGGTCGATGCGGTCGTGGCTGTTCCCTTTACGCCTTCGGTGGCGGCACTCGACCACGCGGGCTTTCTTAAACTGCTGTCGCATGTGGTCGATATCCGCTCGATTCGCGTGGGCAGCGACTTTAGGTTCGGTCGCGGCGGCGCCTCGGGCGTTGCCGAGATGAAAGAATGGGGTGCCCAGCGCGGCGTTGACGTCTATGGCCACGAGTTGCTGTGCGTCGATGGACAGACGGTCTGCGCCACCCGTATTCGCCAGGAGCTTCGCCGGGGACATGTTGAGCTTGCCGCCGAGCTGCTCGGCCGCCCGTACATGCTGCGAGGTGTTGTTGCCGGAGGTCGTCACCAGGGCTCCGACATGGGTTTTCCCACGGCAAACATCCAGGTGCCCGAGGGCATCCAGGTTCCTGCCGATGGTGTCTACGAGGGCCTGGTGCTGGTCGACGATACCGTGTGGCCTGCTGCCGTCAATGTGGGCTTGCCGCCGACGTATGCCGACGATGCCGCCTCGGCTCATCTCGAGGCCAACTTAATCGGGTATGCGGGCGACCTGTACGGCGCCTCGGTTTCGCTGGCGTTTACGCGCTGGCTGCGCCCGTCGCGCGTGTTCGATTCGTTGGACGAGCTTATCGCGACCGTCGAGGGTAACATTGACGATATCCGTCATCATTTGGGCGAGCAGGGGGTGAGCATCCGTGATTAGCGATGAGGAAAAAGACCAGGTACGCGCTGCGTCCGATCTGGTTGCCATCGTGCAGGAAACGGTTGAGCTCAAGCCCCGCGGCCATGAGTTTTGGGGTTGCTGCCCCTTCCATGGCGAAAAGACCCCGTCGTTTCACATTATCCCTGCCACGCAGGTGTGGCACTGCTTTGGCTGTGGCGAGGGCGGCGACGTCTTCACCTACATCATGAAGCGCGAGAACCTGAGCTTTCCCGAGTCGATTCGCTACCTGGCCGACCGTGCCGGCATTGAGCTGCACGATACCGGCGCTTATCGCGAGCGCGGCACCAAGCGCGCCCGCATCTACGACCTATGTGCGGAAACCGCCCAGTTCTATCACACCATGCTTATGCGCGGTAAGGACAGCCGTCCGCGCGAGTACTTCGCCAGTCGCGGTATGGGCGGCGATGTCTGCCGCCGCTACTGCCTGGGCTTTGCACCGGGTCGCAATGCGCTGGTGTCGCATCTGTCGCAGGCGGGCTTTACCCCGCAGGAGATGATCGACGCCAATGTGGCCGTGAGCCGTGGTCGCGGGCAGCTTGCCGACCGTTTTTACGACCGCGTGATGTTTCCCATTTTTGACGAGCAGGGTCATAACATCGCCTTTGGCGGGCGCATTATGGGCGACGGCCAGCCTAAGTACCTTAACACCGCCGAGACGAGCGTGTTCCATAAAAAGCGAAACCTCTATGGCTTTAACTGGGCCAAGGAGTTTATCGTCGCGCAGGATACCGCCATCGTGGTGGAGGGATATACCGACTGTATCGCCTGCTGGGAGGCGGGGATTAAAAACGTCGTCGCCACGCTGGGCACGGCGCTGACGGAACATCATGTAAAGACGCTCACCCGCTTTGCCAAGCGCATTGTATATATGTTCGATGGCGACGCCGCCGGTCAAAAGGCCGCACGCCGCGCGATTCAGTTTATCGAGCAGGATTCGATGGACCTGCGCTGCGTGGTGCTTCCCGACGGCAACGACCCCATGGAGTTCATCACCGCGCATGGTGGCGAGGCTCTGCAGGCGCGCATCGATGCCGCCGAGCCCCTCATGGACTTTGTGTACCGCTCACTGCAGGAGTCGAGCGACATTACCACGCCGGGCGGTCGTGCCAAGGCGCTCGAGGATGCACTGACGCTCATCTATCCGCTGGGCGATAGCTACATGATCGATACGTACTTTATCCAGATTGCCGACCTGCTGGGTTTGGATCTGGAGACGGTGCGCTCGAGCTCGGGCCGTGTGTTTCGCGATGTTGCCAAGCGCGAGGACGCCGAGCGTCGTCGTGAGCAGAACTACGAGCGCCAGCGGGCGCAGGCCGAGCGTGCAGGCAGCGCGGGCGGTCGGGCGTCTGGTTCGCAGGGGGCGCCTCGCGGCGCTTGGGCGTCGGGGGCGACGCCGCCGGTGTCCGCACCGGTCGAGGAAGAACCGTACGACTATGTGCCGCTCGAGGCCTACGGGGCCGCGCCGGTCGAGGCTGTCGACGATATGCCGCCGATTGATGTGCCGGTTGGTATGGATGGCGCGGCACCGGTCGCCGATATAATGGGCGCGCCCGCGTCGCCGACGATGCCGATCGTGCTGACCGACCTAGAGCGAAAGTCTTTGGCGGGGGAGCGCGAGCTGCTGACGATGCTCACGAGCTACCCCGACCTGTTCCGCACGTATGCCGATCGCATTTGCTCGATCGAGTGGGTGGATCCGCGTCACGAGTCCATCGCGTGGGCCGTGCTCGCGACGCCGCCGGGCACCGACCCCACGGCGTGCATGGATGCGGCGCGCGCCGTGTGTCCCGAGGCAGCGTCGCTTGTTAGTGCCGGGCGCATTTCGTCGACGAGTAAGCACCCCACCGAGACGAACATCGTGTTTATGCTCGACACACTCGAGCTCTACACCATCAAGCGCCGCATGCGCGCCGCACAGGCCAAGCTTCGCCAGGACCGGTCGCTCGACGATGAGGCACGCCGTGTGCTGACGATGCAGGCGATGCAAGATTCTCAGCGCCAGCGTGAGCTCCAAAAGTCGATCGGCGGCGTGGCGGATCCGTTCCGTTTGATCGGTTTGGAGACTGCGGGCGCCGAGCAGGCCTAGATGTTGTGGTCAACCAGCGTATTTGCGCCTATATCCAGTCTGAATTTTGGGTATAGACGTGTAGGTGTGTGCTAAAGTAATGAGTCCTGTGGACTAGGAAGGGAGAATCTGTGCCAAATAAGAGTGAGAGCACGGGTACTGGGCTGGAATCCTACGTTGCAAAGCTCATGGGCAACGGCTCAAACAGGACTTCGGTAACCGAGGACGAGATTCAGGTCGCCCTGAAGGATATCGATGTATCTGACGAGCAACTCAACGCGGTGTATTCCGCGCTGCGCAACAGCGGCATCCAGATTATCTCCGCGAGCGGAAACGACGACGCTCCCATGGGCGTCGAAGATGACGATAACGATAGCGATACCGATGATTTCGATGACGACGAGCACGATTCCGGTTCACTCGACGATCACGAGCTTAAGATGGCCCGTCAGGCCGACGCCGAGATGGGTTCTTCCAAGAGCAAGAAGAAGCGCACCGTGCGTACGTCCCGTTCGCGCTCGCGCGTGCGCGGCATCGATGCCTCCACGGTGATGCTGACCGGTGACCCGGTTCGTATGTACCTTAAGGAGATCGGTAAGGTCGACCTGCTGACCGCCTCCGAAGAGGTCGATCTGGCCATGAAGATCGAGGCCGGTCTCGATGCCACCGAGAAGCTCGAGGCCGCCGAGGCGGGCGAGATCGAGCTTACCCGCGCCGAGATACGTCGCCTGACCCGTATCGAGAACGTGGGTCTCGAGGCCAAGCAGGCGCTCATCAGCGCCAACCTGCGTCTGGTCGTCTCCATCGCCAAGCGCTACGTCGGTCGCGGCATGCTGTTCTTGGACCTGATCCAGGAGGGCAACCTCGGTCTGATCCGCGCCGTCGAGAAGTTCGACTACCAGAAGGGCTTTAAGTTCTCCACGTACGCCACGTGGTGGATCCGTCAGGCCATCACGCGCGCTATCGCCGACCAGGCCCGTACCATCCGTATTCCCGTGCACATGGTCGAGACCATCAACAAACTCGTTCGCGTGCAGCGCCAGCTTCTCCAGGACCTGGGTCGCGATCCGACCCCCGAGGAGATCGGTGCCGAGATGGACATGAGTGCCGACCGCGTCCGCGAGATCCAGAAGATTTCGCAGGAGCCCGTGTCGCTCGAGACCCCTATCGGCGAGGAAGAGGATTCCCAGCTGGGCGACTTCATCGAGGACTCCCAGGCTATCGTTCCGCCCGATGCCGCCAGCTTCTCCATGCTGCAGGAGCAGCTCACCCAGGTGCTCGACTCGCTTGCCGATCGTGAGCGCAAGGTTATCGAGCTGCGCTTTGGCCTTGTTGACGGACATCCCCGTACGCTCGAGGAAGTCGGCCGCGAGTTTGGCGTCACGCGTGAGCGCATCCGTCAGATCGAGTCCAAGACCCTGGCCAAGCTCCGTCACCCCAGCCGCTCCAGCAAGCTCAAAGACTATATTGAGTCTTAACCTCGCAAGCAAGAAGCGCCCTCAAGCACATCCGCTTGGGGGCGCTTTCATGTAGTCGTTGGGTAGTCATTGGGGACGTCCCCAATGACTAGGTCGAAAAATTCTCAAAAAAGTTCTTGCCCTAAGCTGATTCGTCCGTATAATAAACTTCGTTGCTTGAGAGCACGCACCTATTCCTCGGTAGCTCAATGGTAGAGCACGCGGCTGTTAACCGCGCTGTTGTAGGTTCGAGTCCTACCCGGGGAGCCAGAATTTTTCAGCCCTTTCCGTTGGGCTTTTTAATTCCTCGGTAGCTCAATGGTAGAGCACGCGGCTGTTAACCGCGCTGTTGTAGGTTCGAGTCCTACCCGGGGAGCCAGGTTGTAAAACCCGTCGCTTATGTGGCGGGTTTTTTCATGCCGCGATCGCCTGGCGCGAACGTTACCGTATCAACATTTCGTGTCGAGGATGTAATCCCGTGACCCGCCACCTCAACATGGCGCGGTCGTTGTAGAATATTGCAATGATTGCTCCCACGACATGGTGCCGCGAGCACCAGATAAGGAGATTCTTGTGTCTGAGACCATTAACGGCAGCCTGAGCGTCTCGAACGACGTTATTGCCGATATTGCCGGTTATGCCGCGATGACGTGCTATGGCGTCGTCGGTATGGCCGAACAGCTCCAGGGCGCCGAGAGCGTGCGCCTGCTTGCCGGTCAGCGCCTCCGCAAGGGCGTGCTTGTCTCCGCCGACGAGAACGGCCTTACGGTCGATCTTCACGTCGTGCTCGAGAACGGCGTCAACATGAAGTCCGTCTGCCACAATCTTTCGAGCTCCGTTGCCTTCACCCTGCAGGAGATCGCCCAGATCGATCCCGCCAGCCTTAAGATCGGCATCCATATCGACGCGCTCAAGAGCCGTCTGAATTAGCATCCGAAAACGGAGATTCAAATACCCATGATTGCAAAGACCATTCGCACCTGTTTTCCGATCGCTGCGGCTGCCGTTTCCGACAAGGCCGAGGAGATCAACAAGCTCAACGTCTTCCCCGTACCCGACGGCGACACCGGCACCAACATGTCGCTCACGCTCGCCTCGGTGACCAAGGAGCTTTCCGCCCTTCCCGCCGATGCCGACATGGAGGCCATCGCAGGCGCCATCACGCACGGCTCCCTGATGGGTGCCCGCGGCAACTCCGGTGTCATCACCTCGCAGATCCTGCGCGGTGTTGCCGAGGGTCTCGTTTCTGCCGATGAGCCCATCACGTCCGCTAACATCGCCTTCGCCTTCCGTCGCGCCGTCAAGGTCGCCTTCCAGGCCGTCCGCAAGCCCATCGAAGGCACGATCCTCACGGTCCTGCGAGATGTTTCGACCAAGGCCGACGAGTGCGAAAAGAAGAAGTTCTCGGCCGAGGATGCGCTCGATGCTATCGTCGTCGAGGCCTACCAGTCCGTCGCCCGCACGCCCGACCTGCTGCCCGTTCTGAAGGAGAACGGCGTGGTCGACTCTGGCGCCTTTGGCTTTGCCATCTTCCTGGAGAACTTTGTTGCCGCCGCTCTTGGCCGCAGCACCGTTGTCGAGGATTTCTCCGCCACGTTTGATTCCGCTGGCTCTGCCCGCGACGCGGCCCTTGGTCGCGTTGAGATCGAGGCCAACGACGACTGGGAGGGCTCGGAGTTCCGCTACTGCAACGAGTTCCTCTTTAAGGCCGACGCCCCGTTTGACGAGGACGAGTGCCTTAAGTTCCTGGGCTCCATGGGCGACTGTGAGCTTCTCGTGGGTGCCTACCCCGACTACAAGATCCATGTGCACTCCAACACGCCTAACCTGGTGCTCGAGCACATGCTGCAGCTTGGTCAGATCTACGAGGTCTTTATCCACAACATGGAGATGGAGGCCCACGACCGTACCGCCAAGATTCACGAGGACCAGGAAAAGGCCGCTGAGCCTGCCAAGGCGTTGGGCTTTGTCGCCGTTGCCGCCGGCTCTGGCGAGGCCGACATCCTCAAGTCCCTCGGCGTTGACGTGATCGTCTCGGGTGGCCAGACCATGAACCCCTCGACCGCCGACCTGCTGGGCGCGGTGGACCAGGTCAACGCGACCTCGGTCATCATCCTGCCCAACAACGGCAATATCCGCATGGCTGCCGAGGCCGCTGCCTCTGCCTGCACCGACAAGAAGGTCGCCGTCGTTCCCACTAAGACCGTTCCGCAGGCCTTCTCCGCGCTGTTCGCTGTCCTGCCCGATTCCGAGCTCGAGGACGCCGTCGCCGCTATGGTCGACGCCATCAGCGAGGTCCGCGATGGCGAGGTCACCCGTGCCGTGCGCGATTCCAGCGCCTCTGACGGCTCTCCGATTCACTCCGGTGATGTCATGGGTATTATTGCCGGCTCCATCGACGTGGTCGGCTCCGATGTGAAGCAGGTCACGCTCGATTGCATCAACCGCATGCAGGAGGAAGAGGAGGGCGACGCACTGACGATTCTGGCCGGCGAGGAGCTGTCCGATGAGGCCTTCCAGGAGATCGTCGACGCCATCGAGGAGGCTCAGCCCGACCTGGAGATCGATGCTCATCGTGGCGAGCAGCCGCTCTATCCCGTGATCTTCTCGATCGAGTAGGCATCTACCCATGTCCGAGCTGTGCTCCGTGCCGCGCGCCTCGGAGCGCTTTGCCCAGAGCAATGCGCTCGACGAGGATATCGCGCGACTCAAATATGTTTCGGGTAAACGTGAGGAGGCCCTTCGCCGTCTGGGAATTCGGACGGTGGGGGACCTCCTTCTCCATATCCCTCACCGATATCTCGACTTTACGCGCTCCTGGTCCATCGAGATGGCTCCCATCGGTACCGTGTGCACGATTGTCGCCACGGTCGATCGTATCGTTCAAAAGCAGCCCCGCCCGCGTATGCAGGTGACCGAGGTCTCGCTGGTGGACGAGACGGGCGTGTTGCAGGTCGCCTTTTTCCGTCAGCCCTGGATCGCCCAGCAGTTCAAGCAAGGCGACCGCCTGGCCGTGATGGGTAAGGTCGAGTTTGCCTACGGCTTTAAGCAGATGGCCTCGCCGCATTTCGAAAAGCTCGAGGATGGGCGTGCCGCGGGCACCATACTGCCGGTCCATTATGTGAGCGATGGCGTGAGCCAGGCGTGGATGCGCCGCATCGTAATCGGCGCGCTCGAGGTTGTCGGCAATCCCTTCGACCCGATTCCCGCACGCTTACGCGTCAAGCGCCAGCTGATGAGCAATGCTCGTGCGCTGCGCTCAATTCACTTTCCATCGAGCATGGCCGAGCGCGATATCGCGCGCGCACGGCTTGCCTACGAGGAGTGCCTCTACCTTCAGCTGGCGCTGCGTCTGCGCAACGACGGTGGCATGGTCGGCGTCGTTCCCTACGCCCACACCGCGGGCGAGCATCTGGCCGCGCTTAAGCAGGCCCTCCCGTTTTCGCTGAGCGACGAGCAAGAGGCCGCGTTCCAAGACATCCTGCACGACATGTGCGATGGCGGGCGCGTGATGAACCGCCTGCTGCTGGGCGACGTCGGAACCGGCAAGACCGCCGTCGCCGCCTGCGCGCTGGCCGTTGCGGCCGATAGCGGCACCCAGTCCTGCGTTATGGCGCCAACGGGTGTGCTGGCGCGCCAATATGCCGATAAGACCGGCCCCTTGCTCTCGCAGGCCGGCATGTCCTGGGCGCTCCTGACGGGTGCCACGCCGGCAGCCGAGCGCGAGCAGATCCATGCGCAGCTGAAATCGGGCGAGCTCGACGTCCTCTTTGGTACCCATGCGGTCCTCTCGGATGACGTGACGTTTAAGCATCTGTCGCTTGTCGTCATCGACGAGCAGCACCGCTTTGGTGTGGGCCAGCGCAATGCCCTGCGTGCCAAGGGCCCGGGTGCCGACCTGCTCGTTATGACGGCGACGCCGATTCCGCGCACGTTGGCGCTCTCGGTCTACGGCGACCTTGACACGAGCATCATCCGCCATCGGCCTGTTCCGGGGGCGGGCGTTACGACGCGTGTGCTCACCGAGTCGAGCCGCGACCTGGCCTACGGCGCCATTCGCGAGGCGCATGAAAAGGGCCAGCAGGCTTACGTGATCTGCCCGCTTGTGGAGCCGAGCGACTCGGCCGATGAGCTTGAGGATGTCCCCGGTATCGCCCGCGACGATGAGGGCCGCGTGACCGTCCCCGTGCCGCTGCACGATACGGCAACCGAGCTCGACCGGCTGCGCCTGGCGTTGCCGGGGCTTACTATCGAGCGCCTTCATGGCCGCATGCCGGCGGGGGAGAAGGACCGCGTGATCGATGCCTTCAAGCGCGGTGAGATCGACGTGCTCGTTTCGACCACGGTGGTCGAGGTGGGCGTCGACGTGCCCAACGCCACCGTCATGGTCATCGAGAACGGTGAGCGCTTTGGCTTGGCGGCCCTGCACCAGTTGCGCGGCCGTGTGGGCCGCGGCAGCGTGTCGGGCACCTGCCTGGTCATGACGCACTCCAAGGGCAACGGCGGCGCGTCGGCGGCACAAGACCGCCTCCAGTCGCTCGAAAAGACCTCAGACGGCTTTACGCTCGCCCAGATGGACCTGCGCTTGCGCCATGAGGGCGAAATCCTGGGCTACCGTCAGCATGGCGGCGTGACCCTGCGCTTTGTGGACCTGGACGCCGACGAGGATCTTATCGAATGGGCCCATTTGGACGCGGTCGAGCTCTTGCGGTATGCTTGCAACCTTGACTCCGTGGCGACGCGTCCCTTGCGCGACGCGGTCGCCACGCGCTATCGACATATCTTTAAGGAGGTCAGCGGAGGATGAGAATCATCGGCGGTGAATGGCGCGGCCGTAAGATCGAAGAGCCGCGCGGGCGCGATGTCACCCGTCCCACGACCGATCGCGTGCGCGAGGCATGTGCATCCATGGTCATGTCGGCGTTCGACTTCGATTTGGACGAGGTCCGCGTGCTGGACGCTTTTGGCGGCTCCGGCGCCCTGGGAATTGAGATGCTCTCGCGTGGCGCCCGCACGCTCACCACGTTCGAGATCGATCGCAACGCCGCCCGTCTGATCACCAAGAACGTCGAGTCGCTGTGCCGCGACCGTTCGCGTTGGCGTGTCGTTACCGGCGATGTGCTGGCGAGTGCCTCGCGCGGTCGCGTGCCGGGCGGTCCTTTTGATCTGGTCCTGCTCGATCCGCCGTATGCCTTTGGCGCCGAGCCGGTCGAGGAGCTGCTGCAAAATCTTTCCCAGCAGGAGCTGCTGACGCCCGGGGCCTTTGCCCTGTTTGAGCATGCCGCAACCGATGCGGGCGCTCATCCAGCTGGTTTTGAGACCGTGCGAGAGAAGCGCTACGGCATTACCTCGGTTGACTTGCTGCGCTGGGTGGCCGAGGACGTGAAGGACCATGGTGACGAGAACGAAAATGACGAGGATGCGCCTTCGGAGGACGCCCATGAATGACACCATCAACCGCGTGATCGTCCCGGGCACCTTCGACCCCATCACCTTTGGCCATATCGATGTGATTCGCCGTGCCCGCCGCATCTTTCCCAGCGTGATTGTCGCCGTGGCCGAGTCGCAGGGTAAAAACGGCGTGGGTACCACCTTTATGCTCGACGAGCGCGTGGCGCTGGCCCGCGAGGCCCTCGGCGATTTGGACGGCATCGAGGTACTGCCTTTCACCGGCCTGCTGGTCGACTTTGCACGTGAACAGGGGGCAGGTGCCGTCGTTAAGGGCCTGCGCGCCATGACCGACTTTGAGTACGAGCTGCAGCAGGCCGACCTCAACTACCGCCTGGATAACGAGCTGGAGTCTATCTTTGTCATGAGTGCTCCGCAGTACGGCTATATCTCGAGCTCGGTGGTGCGCCAGATCGCGTCGCTTGGCAGCGACGTGTCGACGTTTGTGCCGCCCAACGTGGTCGAAGCGCTCAAACATCGCTTTTCGTGACATTTTTTATTGCCTGGTGGCATGTGGTAAACTAACTCGATGATATGTTACCTATGAAAGGAGACCGGATGCCGGGCGAGAATTTTCCTGGCGACAGGATCGTGAGTCTTGTCGACGAGCTCGAGGGGCTCATCGAAGAGGCTAAGACGCCGTTCGGCAAGAACGCCCAGATGAAGGTTATCGACGCCGACGTCTTCTTTAACATCCTCGATGAGATCCGCATGAGCTATCCCGAGGAGTGGCAGAAGTCCCGCCGTATCCTCAAAGAGCGTGAGGAGCTTATGGCTTCCGCCGCCGCTCAGGCCGATTCCATCATCGCCGATGCTCAGCAGCAGGCCCTCACCATTGCCGGTGAGCAGGAGATCGTTCGCTTAGCGCAGCAGCAGGCCGACGACATTCGCGACCGTGCCCAGCAGTACGAGCGCGAGACGCGCTATGCCGCCGAGGATTACGCCGAGCAGGTCTTTACGCATCTCGAGGAGAACCTCAAGAGCCTGACCGGCACCGTCACCCGTTGCCGTCAGCAGCTCAACGAGGGTGCCGCTCAGCAGAATGGTCAGTGGTAATGGCTGAGTTCCCGAACGTTACCGTCGATCTTTCCGAGCAGCTCGAGTTTCCCGGAGACTCGTATCCGCTGACCGGCAAGGTCGATGTCGCCACCTATACGGTGGGCGAGAAGGAGTATCAGCTGCAGGACGGCATTGACTACGACGTGGTCTTTACCAATGCCGGCACCGGTGTTCTGCTCACGGGCATGGTCCGCGCGCACGCAACCGGTGAGTGCGACCGTTGCCTGGAGCCCGCTGCGTTTGATATTGCCGGTGAGATTGAGGAATTCTATCTCTTTGAGGAGCCCGAGGACCCCGAGGCCTACGAAGACGGCTACGAGTTGCTGGGCGAGGATCGCATCGTCGATCTGGGTGAGCCCATCAACGACGCGGTCGTCATGGACACGCCGTTCGTTGTCCTGTGCAAGCCCGATTGCCGCGGCCTTTGCCCCACCTGCGGCATCAATCTCAACGTCGAGCAATGCGATTGCGCCGCCCAGGCAGAGGCCGAATGGGCCGCTGCCACGGAAAATCCATTTGCAGCATTGAAGAATCTCAAGCTTGACGAGTAAAACTGTGGTAGTATCGCTACTTGCGCGTAATCGCCACACTGGATAGTTCATAAGGAAGGTCACTATGCCCGTACCTAAACAAAAGCAGGGTCGTATCCGCACCCATACCCGTCGTTCCGCCAACATGAAGATCTCGGCTGCGGCTCAGTCCACGTGCCCCCGTTGCGGCGCTGTTAAGCTCCCGCACCACGTGTGCCCCAGCTGCGGTTTCTACAAGGACCGCGAGGTTATCGTTACCGAGTAACTGTATACTCTGGATGCGATGCCGTTCCAACTGGAACCACAATGGCCGGCTCAATGAGTCGGCCATTTTTGTATAAGGAGCATATGAAATGAGTAACGTTCGCGTTTGTGTTGACGTTGTGGGCGGAGACGAGAAGCCCCAGGTTGTTCTCGATGGTATCGAGGCCGCGCTTGCGGCAGATCCCGAGATCGAGGTCTTGGCCGTCGGTCCCGCCGAAATCGTCAACCCCTTTGCCGCGGCGCATGCCCGCGTGGAGGCCCTGGAGGCCCCCGACGTCATCAGCATGGAGGACGATCCCATTCGCGCCGTGATGACCAAGCGCAAGTCCTCGATCGTGCTTGCGTGCCGTGCCATCAAGAAGGGCAATGCGGACGCGTTTTTCTCGGCCGGCTCGACCGGTGCCATGACCGCTGCCGCCACGGCCTACGTCACACCGTTTAGGTATTTGGCAGAGGGCAAGAAGCAGCCGGTCCGTCCGTGCCTGACCAACGCACTGCCCAATCGCGCCGGCGGCCTGACGGTGCTGTGCGATATGGGCGCCAATCCCGATGTCACGGTGGACGATATGGTGCGCTTCGCCCAGATGGGCTCTGCCTATGCCCGTGTGGTTTTGGGTATTGAGCATCCTCGCGTGGGTCTGCTTGCCAATGGCACCGAGGACGAGAAGGGCTCCATCTTTACCAAGTCGTGCTTCCCGGCCATGAAGGCAGCGGTTCCCGGCTTTGTGGGCAACTGCGAGGGTACCGATCTTACGTCGGGCAATTTTGACGTCGTGGTCGCCGATGGCATGTCGGGCAACATCGCGCTCAAGGCCACCGAGGGCGCTGCCAAGTTTTTGCTGCAGGAGCTTAAGGGTGCCTTTATGTCTTCGCTCGGCACGAAGATTGCCGCGCTGCTCATCAAAAAGCAGATGCGCGAGATTAAGGCCAAGCTTTCGGGCGATGCCAAGGGCGGCGCGATCCTGCTGGGCCTGCGCGGCGTCGTGTTGATCGGCCACGGTGCCACGTCGGTCGAGGCCGTCAAGAACGGTACGCTTGCCGCGGCCCAGGCCGTGCGCGCCGGGCTTGTCCAGGACGTTGCCAATTCCATGGACGGTATCGTTTTATAAGAGCCTCGTTACGTGGCTCAACCTGTACCGTGTGGGGTAGAATCGGAGCCGTATTGCAACGCGGCTCCGATTGCCGTGTTGTGTTGTGTTCCATGACATACGAGAGGAAGCGCTATGGACCGCTCCGAAATCTTCGATAAGATCGCCGAAGTCGCCGCTGACGTGCTCGGCGTCGATGTCGCCGACATTAGCGACGAGACCACTTTTGACGATCTCGATGCCGATTCGCTCGAGCGTCTGCAGCTGGTGACGGCCATCGAGGACGAGTTCGACCTCGAGATCGATGACGAGACCCTGCTGTCGCTCAACTCTGTCGCCGACGCCGTCGACGCGATCGAAAACGCCAAGGAGGCCTAAGTCTTGGCTTTGTCTGAACGACTCACGCGCGCCCAGGAGATCCTGGGCCATGAGTTCAATAACAAGGTACTGCTGCGCGCGGCGCTCACACATCCCTCGGCCGTCGAGGGTCAGCCGGTCTCTGCCAGCTATGAGCGCCTTGAGTTTTTGGGCGATTCCATTTTGGGCGCCGTGGTGGCCCGTTCGCTCTTTGAGTCCTATCCCGAGTTTGACGAGGGCAAGCTCACGCGCCTGAAGGTGTCCCTTGTCTCGGGCGCCACACTGTCCGAGGTATCGCACGAGCTGGGTATCGACGACATCATCATCTTTGGTGCTTCCGAGACCGGTACCGGCGCGCGCGGCCTGCACTCGGCGCTCGAGAACGTATACGAGTCGCTCGTGGGTGCGCTGTACCTGGATGCCGGCTGGGATGCGGCAGCGGAGTTCATCCACCGTACGCTTAAGCCGCACCTGGCCACCGAGCGTGCTGAGCACCCCGCGAACCCCAAGTCGTTCTTGCAGGAGTGCGTGCAGGCAGATGGCCACGAGCCTCCCGCGTATAAGCTGGTCGGCTCCGAGGGCCCCGCGCATGCGCCCACCTTTACCGCTGTGGTTCTCATCGACGGTATTCGCCAGGGCCGCGGCACCGGTTCCTCCAAGAAGGAGGCCGAGGGAGCCGCTGCGCTCGAGGCACTCGACCGCATGGGCTACACCACCAACGGCGTGATTCTCAACAAGAAGCCTGTTTAAGCGAGGAACCGTGTATCTCAAGTCCCTCACGCTCAAAGGGTTCAAGTCGTTTGCCGACCGTGCCCATATGTCATTTGAGCCGGGCCTGACCGTCATCGTCGGTCCCAACGGCTCGGGAAAATCGAACATCTCCGACTCGATTCTGTGGGTCCTGGGCGAGCAGAGTGCCAAGCAGCTGCGCGGCCAGGCCATGGAGGACGTCATCTTCTCGGGCTCGTCGGCGCGCAAGCCGGTGGGTGTCGCCGAGGTCACGCTGGTGCTCGATAACTCGGACCATATGCTGCCCGTCGACTTTGACGAGGTCGCCATCACCCGTCGTATGTATCGCTCGGGCGAAAGCGAGTACCTCATCAACTCGAGCCCGTGCCGCCTGATGGACATTCAGGACATCCTGCACGATTCGGGCCTGGGCAAGGATACGCATTCCATCATCAGCCAGGGCAAGCTCGACGCCATTTTGCAGAGCCGCCCCGAGGAGCGCCGCGCCCTGATCGAGGAGGCTGCCGGCATCTCCAAGCACAAGCGCCGCAAGGAACGTGCGCTCAAAAAGATTAAATCGATGGACGAGCACCTGACCCGTGCCCGCGACATCAATAAGGAGATCGCCCGTCAGCTGCGGCCGCTGGAGCGTCAGGTCGATTGCGCGCGCAAGTACAAAGAGCTGTCCTCGCGCGCGAACGAGCTTACGCAGATGCTGGCCGTCGACGAGCTCCGTTCGCTGCAGTCGCAGTGGAACGACCTGGAGAGCCGCTCCAAGGAGGGCGCTGCCGAGCTTGAGCTTGCGCAGTACCGCCTGGGCGAAAAGGAGCGCGAGCTCGAGAAGCTCCAGGTCATGCTCGAGGAAAAGGGCCTTTTTGTGGGCGATCTGGGCGAGCAGCGCCGCCATATGCAAGACGTGGTCGGCCGCATTAACTCCGATATGCGCCTGCTCGAGGAAAAAGGCCACAACATGGTGTCGCGCCTGTCCGACATGCGCGGCCAGATTTCGAGCTCCGAACATCAGCGTCGTCGCGTGGTCGAGGAGCTCGAGGATGCGCGTGCCCAGCTTGAGGAAGTTACCGGTGCGCACATGCAGGCCCAGGACGACGTTGACGCCGCTGCTCCTGCCGCCGCCCAGCTCCACGAGCGTCGCGTTGCGCTCGACAATCAGATTTCGCAGCTTACGCGCGAGCAGCGCGATGTGCAGCGTGCGGCCGATAACGCCGCGCTCGAGCTTGCCAAGGTGAAGGACTCGCTGAGCAACGCCGAGGTCGAGGACAACATGTACGCCTCGCGCCTGGAGCAGATCGACGAGCAGCTCGAGGAGGTCACGGCCTCGCTCGAGAGCCGTCGCGACCGCGCTGAGGAGCTCGAAGGTGCGCTCGATCAGGCTCGCCAAGCCCAGGTCGATGCGCGTGAGGCCACCGAGGTCGCCCGTGCGGCGTTGAAGGACCTGCGTAATCGCGAGAGCGAGGCGCGCAATAAACTGTCCGAGGTTCGCTCTGAGCTCGCGAGCCAAAAGAAGCTCGATGCCCGCATGGCTGACAGCTCGCCGCTTGTGAGCCGTCTGATGGGCGCGTTGGGCGATGATGTCTCGGGTCGTCTGGGCGATGTGCTCGAGGCCCCTCGTGAGCTCGAGGGTCTGGTCGAGCAGCTGCTTGCCGGCGATATCGATGCCCTGCTGTTTGATGACGCCGCCACGCTTGACCGTGCCGGCCGTGCGGCTCTGGACCAAAAGAAGGCCTCAGGTGAGGCGCTGCTGATGGCGCGCGGCGTGAGCGGCGGTGCTGCTGCTAAGGGCGCTGCCGGTTCGCGTTTGGTCGATCGTCTGTCCGTGCGTTCCGGTTATGGCCCGGTTGTCGAGGCCCTGCTTGGCGGCTATTACGTGGTCGATGACTTGGCTGCCGCGCTGGCGGCACCAGTCGTTGACGGTGTGACCTATGTGACTCCCGATGGCGCCCGCGTGAGCTGTGGCGGCCTGGTGCGCGTTGGACTCGATGCCGGCGAGGCCTCGGGTGCCCTGGAGCGCAAGCGTCGTATTCGCGAGTTAGAGGGTCTGGAGCCCGATCTGGCTGCCGTGTTTGAGCATGTGTCGGATCAGGTCGTCGAGGTCAATGCGGCCGTCGAGGAGGCGCGTGCCGCCGAGGGCGATGCCGCCGGCGAGATTGCCCGTCTTGAGGGCGAGCGCCGCTCGCTGCTTTCCGAGATCGGCCGCCTGGAGCAAAGCGCCAACAATGCCGAGGTCGAGCGCGTGCGTATCTCCAAGCGCCGCGAGCAGGCCGCCGAGGCCGTTCGCGCTGCGCGTCCGCGCGTTGACGAGCTCACCCGTTCGCGCGACGAGGCCCGTGCGCAGACAAGCGACCTGGGTCTCCAGATTGCCGAAGCCAACGACGAACTCGATCGCGTGCGCCGTGACGATTCCGAGGCTGCCGGCAAGCTCGCCGATGCCAAGGTGCGCCTGGCCCAGACGAGCGAGCGCCTGCGTTCGCTGAAGGGCCGTGTGCCCGATCTGGAGCATCGCCTGGAGGGCATCGACCGCCGTATCCGCGGAACACGCCAGGCCTCGCGCTCGCTCGAATTGCTGCGCCTGCGCGTCGATCCCATGCACGAGCGCTATTCGGCCCTGCTGGAGCGCGCGTCGGATTGGGCCTCGCGTCTGCGTGACCAGGCTTCGCTCGAGGAGGCTGACTCGGCCTCGCTTAAGAAGACCATTGAGGACGCCAAGGCCGAGGTCTCCCGCGCCAAGGAGCGGGTCGATGCCGCCACCGCGACGCAAAACGAGTTCAAGGTCGCTCGCGGCAAGCTTGAGGTGCAGGTAGAGGCGGCTATCAAGGCCATTACCGCCGATGGCACCACGGTGCTCGAGGAGGCGCTCATGCTTCCTGCGCCCACCGACCGTGACGCTGCCGAGCGTGAGCTCAACCAGCTCGTGCGCCAGATCAACAACCTGGGCCCTGTGAACCAGGTTGCCATGGAGGAGTACGAGCAGCTCAAGCGCCGCGCCGATTACATCGAGGAGCAGCTGGCCGATCTGGAGAGCGCGCGCAAGGCGCTCACCAAGATCACCGTGGCCATCGACCGTAAGATGCGCAAGGCCTTCCTGGTGACCTTCGAGAAGGTCGATGCGAACTTCCGCGAGATCTTCGCCATGCTGTTCCCGGGCGGTCAGGCGCATCTGGAGATGACCGACCCTGAGCATCCGGCCGAGACGGGCATCGAGGTCGTGGCGCAGCCGCGTGGCAAGCGCATCACCAAGATGATGCTCATGTCGGGCGGCGAGAAGAGCCTGACGGCGCTCGCCTTGCTCTTTGCTGTCTATCGCACGCGTACGGTGCCGTTCTATGTGCTGGACGAGGTCGAGGCGGCGCTCGATGACGCCAACCTGTCCAAGCTCATCGGCGCACTCGACGTGTTGCGTTCCGATACGCAGGTCTTGGTTATCTCGCATCAGCGCCGTACTATGGAGGACGCTGACGTCCTCTACGGCGTCTCGATGCAAGCCGACGGCGTCAGTCGCGTCGTCTCGCAAAAACTCGATCGCGAAACCGGAAAGGTCGTGAATGCATAATGGGATTCTTCGATGCTCTCTCGCGCGGACTTGAGCGCAGCCGCGAGGCCCTCAACGAGGTCTTTTACTTTGGCGGCGAGGTCGACGAGGATTTTTGGGAGGACCTAGAGGACACCCTCGTCATGGGTGACATGGGTGCCGAGGTCGCGATCCAGGTGTCCGATGACCTGCGCGATGCCGCGGCCAAGAAGAACCTTAAGACCGCCCCGCAGCTCCGTCGCGCCCTGGCCGAGCAGCTCGAGCAGCATTTTGTGCCCGTCGAGCGCGATCCGTTCGCCGACACGCCGAGTTGCGTGCTGTTTGTGGGCATTAACGGTGCCGGCAAGACCACGACGGTCGGCAAGATCGCGAGCGCCATGTCTGCCCGCGGCAAGAACGTCGTGATCGGCTCAGCCGACACCTTCCGCGCCGCCGCCATTGAGCAGCTCGATGTGTGGGGCCAGCGCGCCGGTGTCCCCGTCATCAAGCGCGACCGCGGCTCCGATCCGGCGAGCGTTTGCTACGACGTGCTCGACGAGGCCGACAAGCGCGGCAGCGACCTGGTACTTATCGACACCGCCGGTCGTCTGCACACGAGCCCCGAGCTCATGCGCGAGCTTGCCAAGGTGGTCAACGTGACGCGTAAGCGCGCCGCCAATATGGCCGCCGGCCCCATGCCCGTCTCGGTCGTCCTCGTAATCGATGCCGCAACAGGCCAAAACGGTCTGAACCAGGCGCTCGAGTTTAACGAGGCGCTGGGCCTGGACGGTATTATCATGACTAAGCTCGACGGCACGGCTAAGGGCGGCATCGCCATGGCTGTGGCCGAGAAGCTCAAGCTCCCGATCCTGCGCGTGGGCGTGGGCGAGCAGGTTGATGACCTGCAGGAGTTCAATGCCAAAGATTTCTGCCGCGCCCTGGTGGGCGAGTCCAACTAAGGAGTGACTAGTGTTTGATTCTCTGAGCGATCGCCTCAACGACACATTTGACCGCCTGCGTGGCAAGGGCAAGCTGACCGAGGCCGATATTACTTCTGCCATGCGCGACATTCGCATGGCGCTGCTCGAGGCCGACGTCAACTTCAAGGTCGTCAAGGAGTTCGTCGCCAAGACCAAGGAGCGCTGCATGACCGCCGAGGTCATGGAGTCGCTGTCGCCGGCGCAAAACGTCGTCAAGATCGTGCTCGACCAGCTCACCGAGATGCTCGGCTCCACCGAGAGCAAGCTCGTCTTTAGCAACCGCATTCCCAATGTCATCATGCTCGTGGGCCTTCAGGGCTCCGGTAAAACCACGGCAGCTGTAAAGCTGGCCTACCTGCTCAAGAAGCAGGGCCGCTCGCCGCTGCTCGCCGCGTGCGACGTCTACCGTCCCGCCGCCGCCGACCAGCTGGCCACGCTCGGTGGAGAGATCGGCGTACCGGTCTTCCGCGGTGACGGCGAGCACCCGGTTGATATCGCCAAGGGCGCCATCCAGGAGGCCGTCGACCACCTGCGCGACGTGGTCATCGTCGATACCGCCGGTCGTCTGCAGATCGACGAGCAGATGATGCAGGAGGCCGTGAACATCAAGAAGGCCGTCAAGCCCGATCAGGTGCTGATGGTCGTCGATGCCATGACCGGCCAGGATATCGTCAACGTCGTCTCGACCTTCGCCGAGCGCACCGATTTTGACGGCGTGATCATCTCCAAGCTCGACGGCGATGCTCGTGGCGGCGGTGCGCTTTCCGTGCGCCAGGTGACCGGCAAGCCCATCAAGTTCGTGAGCATGGGCGAGAAGCCCGATTCGCTTGAGCCGTTCTATCCCGACCGCATGGCCAAGCGAATCTTGGGCATGGGCGACGTCGTCGGCATCATCGAGAAGGCCCAGGAGGCCGCCGATGCCGAGCAGCTCGAGGCCGCCGAGCGCATGCTGCGCGAGGGCTTTACCATGAACGACATGCTCGACCAGATGAAGGCTGTCAAGAAGATGGGCGGCATGAAGGGCATCCTGGGTATGCTCCCCGGCGGCCAGCGCGCGCTCAACCAGATGGGCGGTAACCTGGACGAGGGCATCTTCGACAAGAACGAGGCCATCATCATGTCGATGACCAAGGAGGAGCGCCTGCGTCCCTCCATCATCAACGGTCAGCGTCGCGCCCGTATCGCCAAGGGCGCCGGCGTGACTCCCACCGAGGTCAACAGCCTTATGAAGCAGTGGGGCGAGATGAATAAGATGATGGGCCGCATGCGCACGATGGCCAATCAGGCGCAGGCCGGCGGCAAGAAGGGTAAGAAGGGCAAGAAGGGCAAAAAGATGCGCATGCCCAATATTCCCGGTCTGGATGCCATGGGCCTGGGCGGCATGGGCGGCCTGGGTACGGGCGGTCCCAAGTCCGATATGGAGCTACTGAGCCAGATGGAAGCGCAGATGCGCAATAAGAAGTAACGACTGCTTGAGTCGTGTATGGCGAAGGCCGCCTGGATGGTACTCCAGGCGGCCTTTGCCGTTCGTTCGCAGGTTGTTGCAAGCGTTGAAGCGTGCTGACGCGCAGTTTTGTCGTTAGTGGCAGCCACAGCCCTCGTGGCCCTCGTGCTCGTGATGACCGTGGCAGCTGCAGGACTCGCCATGCTCGTGGGTGTGCTCGTGGTCGTGGCCGTGGCAGCCGCACGTGGCCTCGCCGTTCTGTGCGAGCGTGCCGGCGATAAGGGCCTCGACGCAGGCATCGCAGCTGCCTTGGGCTCCTGCATAGACCGTGATGCCGGCCTGGGTGAGCGCGTTGATAGCGCCACCGCCGATGCCGCCGCAGATGAGCGTGTCCACGCCGCCGTTGGCGAGCAGGCCCGCAAGGGCACCGTGGCCGGTGCCGCCGGTGCCCACGACCTGCTCGTTGAGTACCTTGTCATCCTGAATGTCGTAGATCTTGAACTGCTCGCTGCGACCAAAGTGCATAAAGATGTTGCCGTTGTCATACGTGGTTGCCACCCTCATGGTGTCGACCTCCTTTGCTGGCCATGCGGCCGTCGTCGTGGTGATGGGGGAGTATGCGATATTGCCGCCCTCAATGCTAAGTTTCCGACCGTTGACCAGCGCGTTTGCCACCTTGCGATGTGCGCGGCTGCAGATGGCCGCCACGGTGGCACGGGCGATGCCCATTTGTTGGGCGACGGCCTCCTGATTGAGGCCTTCCAGGTCGCACAGGCGCAGCACCTCGAGTTCGTCGATTGTCATGTCGATGGCGTCTCCACTGGCTAGGCCGTCGGGGGTAAAGCCGCGATATTCGGGGATGATCCCAACACGGCGTAATTTTTCGCGTCTTCCTGCCATACACTCTCCAAATCTGACATATGTCAACAATAGAATAGCGAACGTGCGGATTTTCGCAAGGAATTTCTGGCATATGTCAGAAAATGAGGGCTTATGTTTGGGCTGTGGGGCCGCGCGTGCCTGGGCTACAATGAATCTCGCTTGTAGGCGACTGACAGGAGGGTCAATGAGCAAGGCTGATCAACAGTTTGTAGCCATGTGCCGCGATATTCTGGACCATGGCACCACCACCGAGGGCCAAAAGGTCCGTCCGGTGTGGGAGGACGGCACCCCTGCCTATACCATTAAAAACTTTGGCGTTACGGCACGCTACGACCTGCGTGAGGAGTTCCCCGCGCTTACCCTGCGCCGCACGGCGCTTAAGTCTGCGATGGACGAGATCCTGTGGATCTATCAAAAGAAGTCCAATAACGTCCATGACCTCAACAGCCATATTTGGGATGAGTGGGCCGATGAGACCGGCTCCATCGGCAAGGCCTACGGGTACCAGATTGGTCAGAAGAGCCATTATGCCGAGGGCGATTTCGACCAGATGGACCGCGTTCTGTACGACCTTAAGAACACGCCGTACAGCCGCCGCATTATGACGAATACCTATGTGTTTAGCGACCTGTCCGAGATGCACCTGTATCCGTGCGCCTACAGCGTAACGTATAACGTGACGCAGCGCCCGCAGGATGATAAACCGACGCTCAACATGATTCTCAACCAGCGCAGCCAGGACATTTTGGCCGCGAACAACTGGAATGTGTGCCAGTACGCCATCTTGCTGATGATGGTCGCGCAATCGGTCGATATGATTCCCGGTGAGCTGTTGCATGTGATTGCCGATGCCCACATTTACGACCGTCATGTCGATATCGTCCGTGAACTTATCGAACGTCCGCAGTTTGCGGCGCCCAAGGTAACGCTTAACCCCGACGTGCACGATTTCTATGCGTTTACGACCGATGACCTGATCGTCGAGGGCTACGAGCACGGCCCGCAGGTCAAGAACATTCCCATTGCAGTGTAGGTGGCGCTCATGACGTGTAAGCTATCTGCTATCGTCGCCGTGTGTGACGACTGGGGCATTGGGTGCGAGGGCGACATGGTGGTGTCCAATCGCGCCGACATGCGCCATTTTGTGGCGTGCACCAAAGGTTGCCCGGTTATTATGGGGCGCAAGACCCTGCTGAGTTTTCCCGGCGGGCGTCCGCTCAAGAACCGTCGCAATATCGTGCTCACCCGCGACGAGAGCTTTTCTCCCGAGGGCGTCGACGCGGTGCATAGTATCGACGAGGCGCTCGCCGCGGTTGCCGATGAGCCCGTTGCCTGGGTGATCGGTGGTGGCGATGTCTATCGGCAGTTTTTGCCGTACTGCGTGGAGGCCGAGGTCACGCATGACCACTGCGTCCATCCCGTGGACACGTATTTTCCCAATTTGGACGCCGATCCTGCATGGGAAGTTTCGCAGGCTGGCGGGGTTGCCACGATTGCCGCGGGCGAGGGTGACGAGGGTCTCGATTATGAGTTCGTGACATATCGTCGCGTTGAGGCGTGAATCGCCTAGCGTGAACGGTATTATCGGGTTGATTAAATGCATGGGGCGGCGCTTCGCGTCGCCTCGTTTGGTATAGATGTGCTGTTAAGAAGGGTGCGGGCTGGCTGCTATGACTGATGCCGTTGAGGTTCTGCGAATCGATTCGCTTACGGATGAGCGGCTCGACGCCTACGTGCGACTGACCGAGCGCGAGCTTCGCTGCGTGCTGGAGCCCCAAAAGGGTATCTTTATCGCTGAGAGTGCCAAGGTTATCGAGCGCGCGGTGCGTGCCGGATACCAGCCGGTGAGCTTTCTTTTGGGCGAACGCTGGCTTGATCAGATGATGCCGCTGTTTGAGCGCCTGGTTGTGCGCGAGGGCGCAGGTCCGGTTCCTGTGTTCGTTGCCTCCATGGAGCTCATGGAGCAATTGACGGGCTTTAACGTGACGCGCGGCGCGCTCGCGGCGTTTCGTCGCCCGCGGCAGATTCCGGTTGATGAGTTTCTCGACGGCGTCGTCGAGGCGGCGGGGGAGCGTCCGGTGCGTGTGTGCGTGCTCGAGGGCATTGTCGACCATACCAATGTGGGCGCGATTTTCCGTTCGGCGGCCGCATTGAACGTTGACGGTATTTTGGTCAGCCCTACGTGCTGCGACCCGCTGTACCGTCGCTCGGCCCGCGTGAGCATGGGCACGGTGTTTCAGGTGCCGTGGACGCGCATTGGCAGCGAGGCTCGTGTGTGGCCGCACGATGGCCTGGCGGCACTGCACGAAGCCGGTTTTTCCTGTGCTGCCATGGCATTGACGGACGATTCCGTATCGCTGGACGATCCCGTGCTGCAGGAGATTGACCGCCTGGCAATCTTTATGGGTACCGAGGGTGCCGGCCTGGGTGCCAAGACTATCGCGGGCTGCGACCGGGCCGTGCGCATTCCGATGGCGCACGGGGTCGATTCGCTTAACGTGGCAGCGGCGAGTGCCGTCGCCTTTTGGCAGCTGTGCCCGCACGTGAGCAACGAGTATCACTACCAGCCGGGGCTGTATCACTAGGCAGATAGTTCGCACCGGGCTCTTATTCGGGGTGTTTCGGTCGACGTCGGTCGGTGCTAAGCTGCTATTAGCTTAGGTCTTTAATTACTGTTTTGTCGGTTGACGTACGCTTTTGGGGAGGGCGTGTGGCTAAGAAATCTACGGCTATCGATGTAACGCAGGGTGTTATTTGGCAGCAGCTGCTTTCGCTGTGCGTTCCCATCTTTTTTAGTTCGTTTTTTCAGCAGGCCTACACGCTCATCGGTACGTATATCGTCGGCCAGTTTGGCGGCAAACTCGCACTGGGTGGCATTCAAGCCACGATGGTGCTTACCGAGCTCTGCATTGGCTTTTGCGTTGGTGTTGGCGCCGGCTGCGCGGTCATTACCGGTCAGTATTTTGGCCAGCACGATGATGAGCGACTGAGCCGTTCGGTCCATACGGCCATGACGCTCGCGCTGGTGGGCGGTATCGTTTTCTCGATTCTTGGCATAGTGTTCGTTGAGCCCATGCTGGTACTTATGAACACTCCGCATGAACTTTTGGCCGAGGGCGTGGCCTATGCTCGTTGCTATTTTGCCGCCATGGTTGCGGCGCTGCTGCTCAATATGGGAACGGCACTGCTGCGCGCCGTGGGCGACACGCGCGGGCCTGCTGTGATCATCGCTTCCGGCTGCCTTGTTAATGCGGTGCTGGATGTCATCTTTGTTGCCGTGCTTCATATGGAGGCGCTGGGCTGCGGCATCGCGGTGGCGCTGACCATTTGCTCCAACGCCACGATGATCGTGATTCGCATGATGCACGCACCGGGTGCGTGGCGGCTTTCGCTGTCCAAACTCGGCATTGATCCTGGCATTTGTAAGAGCATGATCTCGTGTGGTCTGCCGCTTGGCTTTCAGTCTGCTGCGTATTCGATTTCCAACGTTTTGATTCAGGTGTCGGTCAACTCGTTTGGTGCCGATGTCACCACGGCGTGGGGTCTTTCGGGCCGCTTAGATGGCATTGTCTGGATGGTTACCGAGGCGCTCGGCGTGTCGATCACCACGTTCTCGGCACAGAACTTTGGCGCGCGCAACTATGAGCGCATGCGCAAGGGCTACCATACGTCGCTCGTGCTGTCGTTTATGCTCATTGGTGGCCTGTCTGCCGTGCTGCTGGTGTTCTCGGGTCCGTTGTCGCGTCTGTTTGTCGACGATGCTTCGATTTCGGCGTACACCACGACGATTCTTCATTTCATCGCGCCGTTCTACGCGATCTTCTCGATTATCGAAAACGCGTCGGGCTCCATTCGCGGTGCCGGCGTGAGCTTGCAGCCCATGCTGCTCACGATTTTTGGCACTGTCGTGCTCAGGGTGATCTGGGTGTTTGCGATTATGCCTTTCGATCCGTCGCTTGAGCACCTGCTGCTGGTTTACCCCGTAACCTGGCTCATCACGGCCACGATGTTCACCATTTACCACCACAGCGGCAACTGGCTCGGCCGCGCCACCGCCAAATGATCCCTTGGGGGCGGAGGAAAACGGATCATTTCTCTCCGTCGTGATGTCGATGATCCGTTTTCCTCCGTCCCCTTTGGATCAATTAGTATTCGATGCCTTGACGGGCTAGGAGGCCTTCGTCAAAGTAGTGTTTGACGGGGCGCATTTCGGTGACTAGGTCCGCGAGGTCGGCTAGCGGCAGCAGGCCTCGGCCGGTGAGCACGAGCTCTGTGGTGGCAGGCTTCAGCGCGATCAGCCCCTCCACATCTTCACGCGTCACAAAGCCGCGGCGCATGGCCTCGCCGAGTTCGTCCAAAATCAGAACGTCGACCTGTGAGATCTGCTCGCGTGCGAGCTCCATGATCTGTGCGGCGCAAGCCTCGGGCGTGTCGCGATCGGCCTGCACAATACGCAGCCCCAGGCGCGGCGCGGCTTCGTGTTCGGCACAGTGTAGCTTCTTGGCAAACTGCAGCATGAGTACGTCGAGCCCATAACCTTTGGCGCGCATCGCCAATCCCAGCGCAGCCGTGGTTTTGCCCTTGCCGTCGCCCGTATAGATCTGAACCTTGCCGACTTCAAGTGATGCCATCTCTGTCCTTTCGTGCCCGGCGTCGGTTTATCGCCGTCCGGGTTGGGTATTCTAGTTAGCATTATCAACCCCAGTAGATGGAGTTCAAGCAGATGGAGATGGATGACAACAAACGTAGACGGAATATGATCCTCTACGTGCTCATCGCCTTCGTCGTCTACCTCGTGCTCTCGACCGTTCTGTTCCCCAACATCGGTCACACGCAGCAGATTACGAAGACCGATTACTCGACGTTTGTCAAAGCGCTCGATAAGAAGAGTGTCGACAAGGTCGAGTACAACACAGACGATTACACGATTTATTACACCAAGAAGGGCGAGGACGAGAACATCGCCTACAAGACGACCGGTGTGCCGAATGACGCGGGCTTTACCGATCGCGTGCTTGAATCTGGCGCGTCCCTGGAGTCCGTCGTTCCAGATAAAAACTCGGGTCTGATGACCTACTACCTGCTCACACTCATCCTTCCCATGGCGATTTTCTTCCTCATCGGCTGGTGGCTCAACCGCCGCATGAAGAAGGCTATGGGCGATGACGGCCCGTCGATGAACTTTGGTGGCGGCGGTTTTGGCGGCGGCGGACTGGGCAAGTCCGGTGCTCGCGTGATCGCCTCCAAGGACGTGGGCGTGACCTTTAAGGATGTCGCTGGCCAGGAAGAGGCCAAGGAATCCCTCAAGGAGGTCGTCGACTTTCTGGAGAAGCCGCAGCGCTACGAGGAAATCGGCGCCAAGCTGCCGCGCGGTGCTCTTCTTGTTGGCCCTCCGGGTACCGGTAAGACCCTGCTCGCCAAGGCTGTGGCCGGCGAGGCGGGCGTGCCGTTCTTTAGCATTTCGGGTTCTGAGTTTGTCGAGATGTTCGTCGGCCGTGGCGCCGCCAAGGTTCGCGATCTGTTTAAGCAGGCCAAGGAAAAGGCGCCGTGCATCGTCTTTATCGACGAGATCGATACCATCGGCAAAAAGCGTGACGGCGGCGGATTTAGCGGCAATGACGAGCGCGAGCAGACGCTCAACCAGCTGCTGACCGAGATGGACGGCTTCGATAACCACAAAGGCATCGTCGTCCTCGCTGCCACCAACCGTCCCGACAGCCTCGATCCCGCTCTGCTGCGCCCCGGTCGTTTTGACCGCCGCATCCCCGTTGAACTGCCCGACCTGACCGGCCGTAAGAACATTCTTGAGCTGCATGCCAAGAGCGTGAAGACGCAGCCGCCGATCGACCTGACTGCGATTGCCCGCGCTACGCCCGGCGCCTCGGGCGCCGACCTGGCCAATATCATCAACGAGGGCGCCCTGCGTGCCGTCCGCGAGGGTCGCAAGCGCGCCACGCAGGACGATTTTGAGGAGTCGGTGGAGGTCGTCATTGCCGGTCAGCAGCGTAAGTCGACGGTGCTGTCCGACCACGAGAAGCAGGTCGTTTCTTACCACGAGATCGGCCATGCTATCGTTGCCGCTCGCCAGAAGGGCTCTGCGCCGGTCACGAAGATCACCATCGTGCCGCGCACGAGCGGTGCTCTGGGTTACACCATGCAGGTCGAGGAGGATGAGCGCTTCCTGACCACACGCCAGGAGGTCCTGGACAAGCTCGCCGTCTATTGCGGTGGCCGTGCAGCCGAGGAGCTCATCTTTGGTGAGATGACGACCGGTGCCGCCAACGATATCGAGCAGGCCACCAAGCTCGCCCGTAACATGGTGACGCGTTTTGGTATGTCCGATGAGTTTGGCATGATGGCGCTCGGTACCGTTCAGAATGCGTACCTCAACCAGGACACGTCGCTCACCTGCGCCCCCGGTACGGCCGAGCGCGTGGACGCGATTGTCGTCAAGCTGATCGAGGATGCGCACGACCGCGCCCTGCAGATTCTGAAGGAGAACAAGTTTAAGCTCCACGAGCTGGCTCGTTATCTGTACAAGAAGGAGACGATCACGGGCGAGGAGTTCATGAATCTCCTCACGCGCGAGAATCCGCTGATGCCGAAGCAGCAGTAAGGCAGGTTACACAGCATCGAACGCCCCATTTGAGCTTCTATCTCAAATGGGGCGTTTTGCTTGGGAAGGATATGCATGAAGATCGTGGTAAGTGCCTGCTTGATGGGCGAGAGCTGCAAGTATAACGGGCTCGACAATTGCCTTCGCGAACTGGTCGAGGCCTGCGAGCGTACGGGGACCGAGGTCCTCTTGGTGTGTCCTGAGGTCTTTGGGGGTCTTCCCACGCCGCGCAAGCCGTCCGAGATTGTGAACGGCGAGGTTCGTACCTGCGAGGGCATCTCGGTTGATCGCGAATTTCGCCTGGGTGCCCAACGTGCGCTCGATATGTGCGAGCAGGCGGGCGGACCGGAAGAGATAGTCGCGTGCATCCTTCAGGACCGCAGCCCCTCGTGCGGTGCGGGTCACATCTACGACGGCACCTTTAGCGGTACGCTCACCGCGGGCAACGGTGTTTTTGTCGACCTGCTCCTGCGCAATGGGTACCGTGTGATCCAAGCGAGTGAATTCGATCCCAGCATGCTGGAGCAATAAAAAAACCACCACAAAGGTGCCTGTCCCCTTTGTGGTGGTTTTGGGTTAGAGCTAGAGCGTGTGACCGTAGGTGTTGGCAGCCTTTATGGCGGCGACGAACTTTTCGTCGGTGAAGGGCTCGGGGTTTCCCTGCTTCCACTCGTTGGTGGCGTGTGCGTACTCGCACAGGGCAGGGATATCGGCCTCGGAAAGCCCGACCTGCTCAAGCGTCACGGGTAGCCCCATTTGCTTGTTAAAGGCGGCGTAGCGCTCAAGGTTCTCGGTATCGCCCGTATAGGCAAACAGCACCAGCACGCCCAAGCTCACGACCTCGCCGTGTAGGTAGGAGCCCTTGCGCGGAATGCTGCACGTGGCGTTGTAGAACGCATGCGCCACGCTCGAGTTGTAGTAGTAATCGTTTTGGTTGGTCAGGTTGGAAACGTAGCCAGTGTTGACCACGATATCGAGCGCGATTTGCTTGACGGCTTCGGTCGATTGGTCCTGGCGTACGTCCTCAAGACCCTGCACGCCGTAGGTAAACAGCGGCTCGGAGCAGGTGTGCGCGAGTGCCAGGCCAAGTCCGGCGGTGTGCTCCAGGTTGCCGGCGCTCGTGGCGTACTCGACCTCGGGCTGCTTGGACAGGGCATCGCCCACGCCGGCCCAGAAGTACTCCGCCGGAGCCTCGGCGATGATCTTGGGATTGATGAAGATGTGCGCGGGACGGTTAGGGTACGAATAGCCCTCGAGCGAGCCGTCGTCGTTGTAGACAACGGCAATGGCGGTCGCGGCCGAGCAGTTGGAGCAGATCGTCGGCACCGTAAAGACGATCTTCTTGAGCTCGATGGCTGCGGTCTTGACGGTGTCGAGCGCCTTTCCGCCGCCACAGGCGATGAGCACGTCTGCTTCTTGGCAGGCCGGGGAGTTCACAACCTTGGCGATATTGGTGCGCGTGCTGTTGGTGCCGTAGACGCGCGTCTCCAGGACCTCTACATCGGTGCCCTCAAGTGCCGCCTCGATGCCCGGCAGCGCTGCAGCCAGGGCTCGCTTGCCGCCGATGATGGCAACTTTGGTCGCTCCGTATTCGGTCAGCGCGGCGGGCAGCTCGTCAAAGCAGTCCTCGCCGACGGTATAGTCGCTCATTCCAATCGTGCGCATAGCAACCTTCTTTCGTTCGATAGAGTGCTTTCAGGTATTTTGCTCCAAGAGAAGGGCTGTAATAGCGACAAATTTCGAACGTATAAAACCAGTGTTAAGGGTTTTTTGCCGGCGTGGAACGTGCTAGCATACTCCGCATAAGCGTTGATGGGGACGAGTAGTCGGCCATTCGCATGCCACAGAGAGCGGGGAGCGCTGAGAACCCGTGCATGCGACCGATGAAAATCACCCCGGAGCTGCGGTCCCAACGGACGCGCCGCATGGGCACGTCTTAGTAGATATCGCCGAGATGGTCGTCGATACAGGCCAGCCGAGTAACGGATGCGAGCGCGCGATTACGCGGGCGAGGGCATCTAAGCTGGGTGGTTAAGCGAAGAGCTTTTGCGGGCGTACGGTCCGTTTTGTGGCGCTTCGTCCCAGCTTGTTGGGACGGGCGCTTTTTTGGTGCCCAACGGGCGTGCGCGCCCACGACATGAAAGGGGTACCGTGGCAAACGAGTACAATCAGACGATGAATCTGCCCAAGACCGGTTTTCCCATGCGTGCCGGTCTTTCCAAGTCCGAGCCCAAGCGACTCAAGGACTGGCAGGACAACAAGGTCTACGAGCAGGTTCTGAAGAAGAACGAGGGTCACAAGAAGTTCGTGCTGCACGACGGCCCTCCGTACGCCAACGGCCCGATCCACATCGGCCATGCCATGAACAAGATCTCCAAGGACATGATCAACCGCTACTGGATGATGCAGGGCTATGAGGTTCCCTATGTCCCCGGTTGGGACTGCCACGGTCAGCCGATTGAGCACAAGGTCGAGGAGAAGCTCGGCACCGAGAAGTTCAACCAGACCTCCACGGCTAAGATCCGCGAGCTTTGCAATAAGTTCGCTGTCGAGAACATCGAGCTGCAGAAGGCCGGCTTCCGTCGCCTGGGCGTGCTCGGCGACTGGGATAACCCCTACCTGACGCTCTATCACCAGCATGACGCTGCCGACATCGAGGTCTTCAAGGCCATGTTCGATAAGGGTATGATCTATCGCGGTCACAAGCCCGTCCATTGGTGCAAGCACTGCCACACCGCACTCGCTGAGGCCGAGATTGAGTACTCCGACGAGACGAGCCCGTCCATCTTCGTGCGCTTTGAGATGACCTCCAAGCCCGCAGGCCTCGAGAACTTCGACGGCCCGGTCGACTTTATCATCTGGACGACCACGCCGTGGACCATCCCCTCCGACCAGGCAGTTTCTCTCAAGCCCGGCGCCGCCTATGTCGCCGTTGAGCACGAGGGTCGTGCCGAGGTCATGCTCGAGGACCTGGCTCCCAAGTGCTGCGAGGAGTTTGGTTGGGAGTACACCCCGGTTATGGTCGACGGTAAGCCCTATGTGGTTCCCGCCGAGACCTTCCACCACATCCACTACAAGCAGCCGATCTTTGATGGTGTTGAGGGCGTGGCGCTGCTGGCCGATTACGTCGGTGTCGATGACGGTACCGGTATCGTCCACAACTCGCCCGGTCACGGCGTCGACGACTACTTCGCCTGCCTCAAGGAGGGCATCACCGACATTTGCATGCCGGTCGATGACGACGGCAAGTTCTACACCGGCGAGGAGTTTGGCACCGGCGGCCCCTTCAGCGGCATGGATACCGACGAGGCCAACCCGCACATCATCGAGTTCCTGCGCGAGCGCGGCACCCTGGTCCTCGAGAAGAAGATCACGCACAGCTATCCGCACTGCTGGCGCTGCAAGCACCCGGTGCTCTTCCGTGCTACCGACCAGTGGTTTGTCTCGATGGACAAGACCGGCTTGCGCGAGCAGGCTGGCAAAGAGGTCCGCGAGAACGTTAAGTGGTATCCGGCCCACGCGGCCAACCGCATCGGCGCCATGGTCGAGCAGCGTCCCGACTGGTGCATCAGCCGTCAGCGCAACTGGGGCGTGCCTATCCCCAGCTACACTTGCGCCGACTGCGGTGAGAAGGTCATGAACGACGCCACGCTCGACGCCGTCATCAAGCTCTTCCACGAGAAGGGCTCCGACGCCTGGTTCATCGACGCTCCCGAGAGCTACCTGGGCGAGGCCTGCGTCTGCCCCAAGTGCGGCGGCCATCACCTCAAGGCCGATAAGGACATCCTCGACGTGTGGTGGGATTCCGGCGTCTCTTGGAAGGCCGTCTGCGAGTACCGTCCCGAGCTGGAGTATCCGGCTGATGTGTACCTCGAGGGCTCCGACCAGCACCGCGGTTGGTTCCAAAGCTCGCTGCTCACCTCGGTGGGCGCCAACGGCCACGCTCCGTACAAGGCGGTTGTCTCGCAGGGCTTCACCCTCGACGGCCAGGGCCGTAAGATGTCCAAGTCGCTCGGCAACGTCATCGACCCCAATAAGGTCTGCGACGAGATGGGCGCTGACATCATCCGTCTGTGGGTTGCATCCGTCGATACCAGCTCCGACGTGTCCATCGACCACGAGATCCTTGCTCGTACGTCCGATGCCTACCGTCGTTTCCGCAACACGCTGCGCTTCCTGCTCTCCGAGCTCGAGGGTCAGTTTGAGCCCGAGACCGACGGCGTCGCCTTTGCCGACCTGCTGCCGCTCGATAAGCTCATGGTTGCCCGCCTGACCCAGGTCCAGGCCGAGGTCGACGACGCTTACGCCAGCTACGAGTTCCCGCGCGCTTACCGTGCGCTTTACGACTTCGTGGTTACCGAGCTCTCCAACGTGTACCTCGACGCCCTGAAGGACCGTCTGTACTGCGAGAAGCCCGGCTCGCTCGAGCGCCGCAGCGCCCAGACCGTGCTCGCCGAGCTCTTCTCGATGCTCATGCGCGACCTGCAGCCGATCCTGTCCTATACCGTCGACGAGGCCATGGCATATGCGCCCGCCGGCTGCGTCGATCACCAGAAGTACGCCGCGCTGCTCGATTGGTACAAGTCGCCCATCACGGTCGACGAGGCCAATGAGTTTGAGGGCGTGCTCGAGGCTTCGCTCGAGCTCCGTAGCGCCGTGACCAAGGCCCTTGAGGATGCCCGTTCTGCCGGCACCTTCACTAAGAGCCAGCAGGTCCGCGTCAAGGCGGTCGTTCCCGCCGAGATGTACGCGCTGCTGACCGGTGATAAGGCCGTCGACCTGGCCGAGTTCTACATCGTCTCCGATGTTGAGCTGACCCAGGGCGAGGAACTCTCCGTTGCCATTGAAGCTGCCGAGGGCGAGTGCTGCGACCGTTGCTGGAACTACCGCACCACCGTCGGCGAGTACAACGGCCACGCTCATATTTGCAAGCGCTGCGCCGATGCTTTGTAGGTTGCGGCGTTCGTAGAACGCCGTAACCTACCGACGCTGCAAACGCCCCTAAGCGGCAATCTGACGTTCAATCGTCGGTCGCGTACCAAAGTACGCTTCCCTCCTCTTTCACGTCACCTTGCTCGCTTAGGGACGTTTTCGCTGTTGGTGACGATAACGCGGCGTTTCCATTGCTGGAGCTAGAGGCTTTCTTTCGACTTGCGTTTTTAGTCGAAAGCTATTAAGCGACATTCCGTTATTCGGAATGTCGCTTTCGTTTTTAGCTGGTTATTTCGCTTGCGTTGGTGGATATGTCGTGCGTTCTGCGTATGGCAATATAAGATAGTTCTTTGTATTAAACGTAATTCGATGATCTTGAGGGTAGGGGATTTCTTTGGGTCGTGCTGGGGATATGACGCCGCCTTTGCGCTGGCGGTTAGGTGTTGCTGGTGGGGTGGTGCTGGTTGTGCTGCTTTTTGATCAGCTGACCAAGCTTGCGGTTCGTGCCGTGGGCGACGCTTTGCATGTGACTGTTATCCCCGGTGTGATCGACTTCCTGTTTGTCCGCAATATCGGTGCTGCCTTTAGCATGGGCGAGGGGCATGGCGTTGCGTTTGCTTTGCTGGCGCTTGCGGTCATTGTCGCCATTGCCGTGTACTTGCTTCGCGCGCCCCAGCTTGCTCGCTTGGAGGTTGTGGGCATGGCTATGGTCGCGGGCGGTGCTATCGGCAACGCTATCGATCGTTTGGCCTTTGGCTTTGTGACCGATTTTATTGCCACCACCTTCATCGACTTTCCCGTCTTCAATGTGGCCGATATCGGCATTACGGTCGGTGTTGTGCTGGCGCTTATCGGTTACATGTTCTTGAGTCCCGCCGCTCGCGAGGTCGATGCGACTGCTGAGCTCAATGCCCGTGATGAGGCCCGCGCTAAGCGCAAAGCCAAGCAGCGTGGGGAGCGTGCCCGCAAGATTCGCGAAAGGAATGATCGTTAATGGCCGACATCCATATTCTTGTTGCCGACGATTGCTCTGGCCAGCGTCTCGACGCCTTTTTGGGTGCCAACGACGGCTGCCCCACGCGCTCTGCCTGCGCGTATCTGATCGAGGGCGGCGCCGTAATCGTGAACGGCGAGACCTGTCTGTCAAAAAAGTATGCCGTACGCGCCGGTGACCGCATCTCGGTCGACCTGCCCGAGCCGCACGATCCCACCGATGTGATTCCCGAGGCCATCCCGCTCGACATTCGCTATGAGGACGACTATCTCATTGTGCTCTCCAAGCAGCGCGGGCTGGTGTGCCATCCCGCCCACGGCCACGAGAGCGGCACGCTTGCGAACGCCTTGGTCTACCACTGCGGTATCGATCATCTTGGTACCGTGCAGGGTGAGGACCGCCCCGGCATCGTGCATCGCCTGGATCGCGATACCTCGGGCCTTATGCTCGCGGCAAAAGACGACGACACCCAGCGCGCGCTTCAAAATCTCATTCGCACGCGTGCGCTCGACCGCCGCTATATCACGCTTGTCCACGGGCACATCACCATGGACGAGGGCACCATCAATACCGGTATCGCCCGTTCTACGCGCGACCGCGTCAAGATGGCGGTTTCGGACGACCCCTTTGCCCGTCAGGCCATTACGACCTTTAAAGTCCTCGAGCGCTTTGATTCCACGCGCTTTGACGATGGTTATACGCTCGTTGAGTGCCATCTGTTTACCGGGCGCACGCACCAGATTCGCGTGCATATGCGTCATATCAACCACGCCTGCGTGGGCGATCCACTTTACGGCAAGTGCGATGCGCGCGCCGACCAGGGCCTGACCAGGCAGTTCCTTCATTCCTGGCGCGTGGCGTTCGACCATCCCGTGACGGGGGAGCGCATTGAGTGCCGCGACGAGTTGCCGTGGGATCTCGCTGCGGTTCTCGACGATCTGGCTCCGCGCTCGCTCGGTCGCACGGCCGTTGGAGATGAAATCGTTCCGCAGCTCGGTCTTCTCGAAGCCTAGCCAGTATTAGGTGGTTTCTTGAACTCGGTAAGCCTGCGGTAAGATATACGGTTGTTTACGTAACGCGTTCTCGGGAGCCTGCATGCTCGCCTTTTTACAAACTAACACGCCCATAGTGATCTTTAACCAGATTGTGGTTACGCTGCTCACGGTCTGCTTTCTGTACCAGGTGGTCTTCTTTGTCATTGGCGCTCTTCGTGGCGAGGTCGCGCCTCCCAAGGCCAAAAAACTCCATCGCTATGCCTTTTTTATCGCGGCGCATAATGAGGAGGCCGTGATCGCCAACCTCGTTCGCTCCATCAAGGACCAGGATTATCCGTCCGAGCTCATCGAGGTTTTCGTGGTCGCCGATGCCTGCACCGACAACACGGCGCAGCTCGCGCGCGAGGCCGGTGCCATTGTTTACGAGCGCAATGACCTGGCCCGCAAGGGCAAGAGCTGGGTCATGGACTTTGGCTTCGACCGCATTCTCAACGAGTATCCCGACACGTTTGAGGGCTACTTTATCTTCGATGCCGATAACGTTATCTCCCGCGATTACGTTTCCAAGATGAATGATGCCTTTGACCAGGGCTTCCATGTGGTCACGAGCTATCGCAATTCCAAGAACTTCGGCAGCTCGTGGATCTCGGCTGCTAATGCCACGTGGTATCTACGCGAGGCGCGCTTCCTCAACAACGCGCGTAATATCTGCAAGACGTCCTGCGCTGTTTCGGGTTCGGGCTACCTCATCTCCGCCAGCGTTATCGAGGGCATGCACGGTTGGCAGTTCCACACGCTGACCGAGGACATTCAGTTCACCACGTTCTGCGCCATTCACGGCATTCGCATTGGCTATGCGCCGGCGGAGTTCTTTGACGAACAACCCGTGACGTTTAAGGCGTCCTGGAAACAGCGCATGCGTTGGACCAAGGGCTTCTACCAGGTGTTCTTTACTTACGGTAAGCACCTGGTCAAGTCGATCTTCCGCTACCATCGCTTTGCCGCCTACGACATGTTCATGACGATCGCCCCGGGTATGCTGCTGTCGCTCATCTCGATGCTCGCCAATGCGACGTTCCTGATCGTGGGTGGACTCTCGCACGGCTTTTTGGCTACCGAAGTCGAGATGCAGGCCTGTGCCACTTCGCTCATTATGACCTTCGCCATGATGTATCTGACTTTCTTTATCCTGGCGCTGCTCACGACTATCTTTGAGTACAAGCACATTCACTGCGCGCAAAAGTGGCGTCTGGTGACTAACCTGTTTACCTTCCCGATCTTTATGTTCAGCTATATCCCCATCACGGTGGCCGCGCTGTTCCTGAAGGTCGACTGGGTCCCGACGCAGCACGCCGTCAGCGTTACCCTTGACGAGGTCATGCAAGGCGCCAAATAACCACCACCAAAACCACCGCAAAGGGGACAGGCACCTTTGTGGTGGTTTTTGCTTTTGAGCAGCTGCTCAAGGAGGTTTTCGATGATCTATATCCCGTTTTGGATTTGCATCTTTGCCGGCGCGTGGATTGATGCCCGTGAGCGGCGGTTTCCCAATGAGCTTGCCGGCGCATGTGCCGTGGCGGCGTTAGCAGGCGTTTGGCTCGACAGGGGCGTTAACACTGCACTTGATCATGCCGGTCTTGCGGTCATCGTCTACCTTGCCCTTGTGCTTACTGAGTCGCTCTGGCGGCGCCTTCGTCAAGCCCCGGGGATTGGCATGGGGGACGCCAAAGCACTCTTCGCGCTTTGCACGCTCGACCCTATGGGTGGCATCGTGGCATTTGCCGTCGCACTCCTGGCCCTGGCCCTCTCCTGCCTCTTCACAAAATCGCGCTCCCTGCCATTGCTCCCGTTTTTAGTGCCGATTTTTGCCATAATCGAGGTCGTGGGCTGCACTCTGTAACCGATTGCGCATCGTTCTTAAGGAGCATGCCATGGCAACTAATCAAGAAACGGCCGCCATCAAGGCGCGTATGGACCGTATTCCTTCGGCGTTGTCGCCCGAGCTCGTCGAGCGCATTGCCGCCAATCGTGCTTCGGGCACTGTCAATCCGTATCGTTGCAACGACGACCAGGTCATTCGTCGTGTCGATCGCGATGCGGACAAAGGCACGCTTATGCGTCCGGCGTTTATGCGCGATACCGAAAAAATCCTCCATCTACCGGCGTACACCCGTTATGCAGGCAAAACGCAGGTTTTTAGCTTTCGAAGCAACGACGACTTGTCGCGTCGTGGTCTACACGTGCAGCTCGTCTCGCGCATTGCGCGCGATATCGGTCGCGCCCTCGGGCTCAACTGCGATCTGATTGAAGCGATCGGTCTGGGTCACGACTTGGGCCACACGCCCTTTGGCCATGCCGGCGAGCGCTTTCTCAACGATATCTATCACTTGCGTACCGGTCGTTATTTTTTCCATAACGTGCAGTCGGTCCGCGTGCTCGATGCGCTGTACGGTCGCAACGTGTCGCTTCAGACGCTCGATGGCGTGCTCTGCCACAACGGCGAGTACGAGCAGCGTGTGTTCGAGCTCTCGGACATGGGTTCCTTTGACCAGTTCGATCGAACCGTCGAGGATTGCATTGCCACAGGCTATAGCGCAATTGAGCACTTGCGCCCCATGACGCTTGAGGGCTGTGTCGTTCGCATCTCGGATATTCTTGCCTATGCGGGGCGTGATCGCCAAGACGCCATTGCGGCGGGCCTGCTGTCACCCGACGCTTTTGACGATGGGCTTGGCGGAGCATACAACAGCTGGATTCTCACGCATGCCTCTATCGATATCGTCGAGCACAGCTATGGCATGCCGCGCATCGAGATGAGCGAGGACCTGTTCGAGGAAATCCGCCGCGCTAAGCGCGAGAACTACGAGAAGATCTATAGCAAGGGCGGCATCGAGGGCGACTCCGAAACGGAGCTGCGCGAGGCGTTCGAAAAGCTCTATGACCGTTGCCTGCAGGATATAAACGAAGGCGACGAGTCTTCGTATATCTTTAAGCATCACATTTCGCGCATTGAGCGGCAGCTTTCCTACTACAATCGCACCTATGCATGGCAGGATGATAAAGATCAGACCGTAGTGGATTACATTTCGAGCATGACGGACGGCTATTTCTGTGAGCTGACGAGCAAGCTGTTCCCGGGGCTGAAGTTTCCGCATCGTACCTATATTAACGAACGGTAGTTCGTATATTTTCGGTATACTGTTGAGGAACAACGATTTTGATGGATGCACGGGATGGCTATGGACGACCTTTTTTCTGCCTCGACGCGCGAGCGTTCCTTTAAAAATGCGCCGCTTGCGGTGCGCATGCGCCCCAATTCGCTCGACGAGTATGTGGGCCAGCAAAAGGCCGTCGGTAAGGGCTCATGGTTGCGTGCCGCGATTGAGCACGACGTGCTTTCGAGCGTGATTCTGTACGGGCCGGCCGGTACGGGTAAGACGACGCTGGCCCACATTATCGCCAACCATACCAAGAGCGAGTTTGTCGAGGTCAGCGCCGTCACGGGTACTGTGAAGGACCTGCGTCGCGTGATTGACGAGGCCAAGACGCGCCTGAATACCTACGACCGCCGCACCATTCTATTCATCGATGAGATTCACCGCTTCTCTAAGTCGCAGCAGGATGCCCTGCTGCATGCAGTTGAGAACCGTACCGTCATTATGATTGGCGCTACGACAGAGAACCCGTACTTTGAGGTCAACTCGGCACTGTTGTCGCGCGGGCGCGTGGTGGAGCTTGAACATCTGAAGGATGAGGATATCGCCACGCTTATTGAGCGTGCGCTCGAGGCACCACAGGGCTTGAACGGAAAGTTCTCGGCCGATGAGGATACGGTCAAGACCATTTGCACGCTGGCAGCGGGTGACGCTCGCTCGGCGCTCACGACGCTCGAGCTTGCGAGCGAGATTGCCGTCACGCGTCCCGATACCGAGGGAACGCCAGCGCCTGCGGCGGGGGAGCGCTATCCCATCACCGTGGATGACGTGAAGATTGCCAACCCGCGTCGCGGCTTTACGTATGACAAAAACGGCGACATGCACTACGACATCATCAGTGCGTTCATCAAGTCCATGCGCGGTAGTGACCCCGATGCCACGATCTATTGGCTCGCGCGCATGATCGATGCTGGGGAGGATCCTAAGTTTATCGCTCGCCGCATTATGATTCACGCTTCTGAGGATGTTGGCAACGCCGACCCGCAGGCGCTTTTGGTGGCGCATGCCGCGTTTAAGTCTGCCGAGGTCATTGGCTATCCCGAGTGCCGCATTAACCTGGCTCAGGCTGCACTCTATGTGTGCTTGGCGCCAAAATCCAACGCGTGTGAGGCTTCGATCGATGCGGCGCTGGCCGATATCCATTCTAGTGGGCTTCGCGAGGTGCCGAGTTATCTGCGCGATCGCCATCGCCCGGGCAGCGATGAATACGGTGTGTATAAGTATCCACATGATTATCCCGAAGGCTGGGTCGATCAGCGCTATTTGCCCGAGGGACTGGAGCGCGGCGTGTTCTGGCAGCCTGCCGGTCGCGGTTGGGAAGAATGGCGCGTAGAGCAAAGCGAACGCGACCGCAGCGGGAATGCACCGAAGTAGCTGCTGATAATTTTGTCCCACGTTGCTGCTCTTGGCATGTTCGGTCCTCTTTGGGGTACCATGGAAATCGTCTGTATATCGATTCCTTTGGGAGGATTGTATGAGTCCCATTCAAATCGCCCTGCTGCTGCTCGCCGTTGCCGGCGTGTGGGCCATCGTTGAGCTCGCGCTTACCCTGCGCAAGACCCGCACCGTTGTCGACTCGCTCGATAAGACCGTCAACGACCTTAACAACACCATCGCCGAGGCTCAGCCTGTGGTGGCAAAGCTCGATGGCGCTGTCGATGAGCTTACGCCGGCGCTTGCTCAGATGGAGCCGCTGCTTAAGTCGAGCAAGACGGCAGTTGATGCCCTTACCTCCAATCTCGTAGAGGTCGAAGCCGTGGTTCGCGACATTTCCGAGGTTACGGGCAGCATGGCCGAGGCCAGCAATGCTGTGTCGAGCGTGACCGACTCTGCTGCCGGTGCTGTGCAGAAGCTCTTCAATAAGGTGAAGGCTCCTGCAGCCGATGCCGATCGCAAGCTCGCCGCTGCCGCTGCGGAGGCCGAGCAGCCTACCGAGCGCGTCCTAATTGGCGAGGACGAGGCCGCCGATGGCGCGGATGTGGCTCAAAATTCTGTAGCCAAGCCGGCTCAGTATTACACCTATACACCCTCCGAGACCTCTGAGGAGTCCTGCGATGAGTAGCGAAGCAACCTGCCCCATCACGTTGACCGTTGCCGGCGACCCGCGTCTCGCTCGCCTTGTGCGCATGACGGCAGCCAACGTTGGTGCCCTGTGTTCCATGTCTGTCGATCGCATCGAGGACATCCGTATGGCTGCCGAGGAAGCCTTCATCTTTGGCTGCACGGCTGTTGATTCCGACGATATCTCGATCAAATTCGATGTCGACGAATCGCACGTGGGCATGACTATTACCTTTGGCGACCAGGCTACGGTCGATGAAGACGACCAGGCTGCGGTGTATGCCGAGCTCATCCTCGCGAGCGTGTGCGACTCCTACGAAAAGACTACGGCGCCCCTGACGCTTTCCCTCGACCTCAAGGCGGATATCTAATATGACCGAACGTTCCCGGAGCGGCAAGACCGCTTGGGACAAGGAGAAAACCCGCGAGCTGTTTCGTCGTTACAAGGAGACCGGTGATCCGGACGCCCGTGAGCAGCTCGTTATGTCCCATATGAACCTGGTAAGGTTTCTTGCCAACAAATTTAAGAATCGCGGCGAGCCGCTCGACGACCTCATGCAGGTCGGCTATCTGGGCTTGCTCAAGGCTATCGACCGTTTTGATCCCGAGCGCGGACTCGAGTTCACGACGTTTGCGACACCCACTATCCTGGGCGAGATCAAACGCCATTTTCGCGACAAGGGCTGGAGTGTGCGCGTACCGCGACGTCTGCAGGAGCTCTCGGCCAAGGTCAACCAGGCTACTGACAAACTTACCAACGAGCTGCAGCGTTCGCCCAAGGTTGAGGAGATCGCTGAGTATCTAGATGTGACTGTCGATGAGGTCCTCGAGGCTATGGAATCGTCTTCGGCCTATACCTCGGTGCCCATCGAGGCTCCTGGTGCGTCCGATTCCGACGATGCGCCGTCGATTCTCGACCGTTACGCCGACGATGACAACGAGCTCGACTTTACCGATGACCGCCTGGTGATCGAGGAAGCCATCCGCGATTTCTCGCCGCGCGAGCGCGAGGTGATCGAGCTGCGCTTTGTGAAGGGCATGACCCAGATCGAGATCGCCAAGAAGCTGGGTATTTCTCAGGTGCAGGTTTCGCGTCTGCTGCGCCGCACGCTTAAGAAGATTCAGGACAAGATCGACCCCGACGGAGTGATGATTCGTTCATGAGTGAGCACCCCCAACAAACCGATCGCGTGCTGCGCGACACCCGCATTCTGACGCTGCGCATTTGGGCTGTTGTCGGCTGCATTGTTATTGCTGCTGTCATCTTTAACCTTATGGGCATCCTGACACCGGTTATTGAGTTTCTTGCCGTCGGCTCCATCATTGCTTTTGTGATGTCCCCGATCACCAACTGGCTCGAGCACCATGGCGTGAATCGCGGCATCGGTTCGCTTATCGCGCTTATTGTTGTTGTTGCCGTGCTCGTCGGTGTCGTTTGCATCTTGTCGCCGATTCTCTTTGGTCAGATCATGGAAGTCCTGAGCCGTCTGCCCGAGCAGCTTCGTGTTGCGGGTGGCGATCTCAACGAGATGATTTCGCATGCCAAGACGCTTAACAACACGCCGCTCAAGGAGTATTTGGACGATAATCTTTCGTCGCTTGTTACTGTGGCATCAAAGTACGTGTCTCAGATCGCTGCCGAGCTTGGCCGCGGTGTGTTCCCGCTCATCACCAATACGGCCTCGCAGTTGTTCGTGATCTTCCTTGGTCTGGTGCTTGCGTACTGGATGGCCTGCGACTACCCTCGCATGCACCACGAGATTTGCACCATCATCGGTCAGGAGAAGGAGACCTCGTACCGCTTTATGGTCGCCATCCTTTCTCGCTCTGTCGGCGGCTACATGCGCGGTATGGTCGTGACGTCCATCTGCGGTGGTTTCCTCGCCTTTATCGGTTTTATGATCATCGGCCATCCGTATGCGGCGCTCATGGCTATCTTTACCGGCATCATGCATTTGGTTCCAGTCGTCGGTCCTTGGGTGAGCGCAGCAATCGCCACAGTGCTCGGTTTCATGTTCAGCCCCATGTTGGCGTTATGGACGCTCGTCGTGACGATGGTCGCGCAAAACGTCACCGATAACGTGATTTCGCCTAAGGTTATGCAGAGCTCGGTGCAGGTGCATCCCATCATGAGCCTCACGGCGCTCGTTATTGGCTCGGCACTCATGGGCCCCATCGGCATGATTATTGCCATCCCGCTTTGTGCGGCCCTCAAAGGTATCTTCGTGTTCTACTTCGAGAATGAGACCGGCCGCCAGCTTGTGGCCTATGACGGCGCCGTGTTTAAGGGCACACCGTACCGCGATGCCGATGGCAACCCGGTCGCCGCCTACGACGCGCTCGGCGACGACACCTTCATTTACGAGTCCGAGCTCATCGGCAACGAGACTGCGCCCGAGGCCCAAGCGATGCCTAAGCCCGAGTTCGATAATCCTTGGATCAAGCTCTCGGGCTTGCAACCCGATGCCACGGGCTTCTTCAAGAATCCCTTCGCCAAAGACGACGATTCCAATATGGACGACGACACCAAAACCGGCATCGACGGCTCCATGGACGATTCGGATTCCAAATAGGCACCGCTAGCGTTTCTTGAAGTTGTAAATGACAAGAAACGCGAGCAAAGCGATTGATAAGGGGCCGGCTACATAGAAATAGAGAACGTCAATTGCGCGTAGAGTGTAATAAGCTTTATCGCCGGACATTACTGCATACAATACGTAGCCAAATGCTGGTTGGTTTGCATACCAACATGAGAAGGCCAAGAGCGCTAAAAGTGCTACAACCAGAAGTGCATTCAGGACAAATCGTTTGCTTTTCATCGATCGCTCCTTCCGGGTGAATCTTATATGTAATTCTACAGCAGTCCTTTTTCAAAGGATCGCGCAGCACTAAATAACGTGCACTTTCGCTGGAGGGTCGCTGTTTGGCGACCCTCTTTTTTGCACTTGCGCGGTGGGATGGTAATATCGTTACGTTTGAACTGTTTCGATGTGAAACCGAGGAGATTCCCTCTATGAGTGCTGACTACCCGTCAATGACTACGGCTGAGATTCGCTCTAAGTTCCTCAAGTTCTTTGAGGAGCGCGGTCTTAAGCTCTATCCTTCTTCGTCCCTCGTCCCCGACGATCCTTCGCTGCTGCTTGCCAACGCCGGCATGAACCAGTTTAAGGAGTATTACCAGGGCAAGAAGACCATGAAGGAGATCGGCGCGATCTCCTGCCAGAAGTGCGTCCGCACCAACGACATCGACTGCATCGGCGAGGACGGCCGTCACCTGTCCTTCTTTGAGATGCTCGGCGATTTCTCTTTTGGCGGCGTCTCCAAGGAGCAGGCTTGCGCCTGGGCCTTTGAGCTCATCACCAAGGAGTTCAAGCTGCCGCTCGACCGCCTGTACTTCACCGTCTTTACCGAGGACGATGAGACCCATGACGTGTGGCGCTCCCTGGGCGTTGCCGAGGACCACATCTCCCGCTTGGGCGAGGACGACAACTTCTGGGCCGCTGGCCCCACCGGCCCCTGCGGTCCGTGCTCCGAGATCTACTTTGACATGGGCGAGGAGGTCGGTTGCGGCAGCCCCGACTGCAAGCCCGGCTGCGACTGCGACCGCTTCCTTGAGTTCTGGAACCTCGTGTTTACCCAGTACGACCGCCAGGAGGACGGCTCCATGCCGGAGCTGCCACACCGTAACCTCGATACGGGCATGGGTCTGGAGCGCATGGCCGCCATCATGCAGCACAAGACCGCCAACTACGACGGCGATCTGATGCAGCACCTCATCAAGCTGGGCGAGAAGATTAGCGGCAAGACCTATGACGCCGACGATTACTCCGGCGCCAGCCGCTCCCTGCGTATCATCGCCGACCACTCCCGTGCCGTCGACTTTATGATCTCGGACGGCATCCTTCCCGGTAACGAGGGTCGCGAGTATGTCCTTCGCCGCCTGCTCCGTCGTGCCGTGTTCCACGGTCGCCTGCTGGGCATCGAGGGCGCCTTCCTGACCAAGTTCATCGACGAAGTCAACGCTCAGATGGGCGAGGCTTATCCCGAGCTGCTCAAGAACGTCGCGCTCGTCAAGGGTATCGTCGCCTCCGAGGAGGAGCGCTTCTCCACGACACTCGACAACGGCCGCGTTTACCTGGACGAGGCCCTGGCCGCGCTTGCCGAGGGCGCTGTGCTTCCGGGCGATGTTGCCTTTAAACTGCACGACACCTTTGGTTTCCCCATCGACCTGACCGTCGAGATCGCCGGTACCACTGGGCACGACGTCGACATGGATGGCTTTACCGCTTGCATGGAGGACCAGAAGGCCCGCGCCCGCGCCAATGCCAAGGGCGACGCCTGGGGCAGCTTCAACGACGTGTGGGTCGAGCTTTCCGACAAGGTCGCCGCGACTGAGTTCGACGGTTATGACAACGATGTGATCGATGGCGCCAAGGTTGTCGCCATCGTGCGCAACGGCGAGTCCGTCGAGTCCGCCGCCGCGGGCGAGGACGTCGAGGTCGTGCTCGACCGCACCCCGTTCTATGCCGAGATGGGTGGCCAGCAGGGCGATGCCGGCGAGCTTTCCGCCGAGGGCGTTGCACTGACCGTTTCCGATACCAAGAACCACAATGGCCTGTACGCTCACGTCGCCCACGTTGTCGAGGGCACGCTTACTGTCGGTGCCGCTGTGACCGCCGCGCTCGACGCCGAGCGCCGTGGCTTCCTGCGCCGCAACCACACCGCCACGCACCTGCTCGACGCCGCCCTTAAGCAGGTCCTGGGCGAGCACGTCTCCCAGGCCGGCTCGCTGGTGACGCCCGAGCACCTGCGCTTTGACTTCACGCACTTCGAGGCCCTGTCCTCCGAGCAGCTCAAGGCTGTCGAGGACCTGGTCAACCAGCAGATCTTCGCTTCCAAGCCGGTCGTGACCCGCGTCATGGGCATCGACGAGGCCAAGGCCGCCGGCGCCGTCGCCCTGTTTGGCGAGAAGTATGGCGATATCGTGCGCGTCGTCTCCGTGGGTGCCGAGGACCAGCCGTTCTCCCGCGAGCTCTGCGGTGGTACGCATGCCGCCAACACCGCCGAGATCGGTCTGTTCAAGATCATTTCCGAGTCCTCCACGGGCTCCAACGTCCGCCGTATCGAGGCCGTGACCTCTAAGGGCGCCCTCGACTACATGGCCGACCGCCTGGCTCTCGTTGACGCCGCTGCCGCTGCGCTCAAGTGCCGTGTCGACGAGGTTCCCGCCCGTGTGGAGAGCCTGCAGACCGAGCTGCGCGAGACGTCCAATAAGCTCAAGAAGGCCCTGACTGGTGGCTCCTCCGACGCTATCTCCAGTGCTATCGAGGGCGCTGTCAAGCTCGGCGGCTACAAGCTCGTCGTCGCTGAGCTCCAGGGTCTTGAAGCTGCTGACCTGCGTAACGTCTGGGATACCGTGCATCAGAAGGTTGCCGGCCCTGTCGCCTGCGTCGTTGCCAGTGTGACCGAGAAGGGCACTCCGGCCCTGCTCGCTGCCGGCTCCGATGACGCTGTGAAGGCCGGTTTCCACGCCGGTAACGTGATTAAGCAGATTGCGGGCCTGGTCGACGGACGCGGTGGTGGCCGTCCCAACATGGCCCAGGCCGGTGGCAAGAATGCTGCCGGCATTGCCGATGCCCTCGCGGCCGCCAAGACCGCGCTCGGTGCCTAAGTAGTCGCTGTGGTCGCGCTCGCACTGGACATAGGGGAGACCAGGATTGGCATCGCCGTCTCGAGCCGTGATGGCAAGATGGCGATGCCCGTCAAGGTGCTCCCGGCCGCCGAGGTCACCGGTATGGCCAAGACGTTCCGTTACCTGGTCGAGGACTATGAGCCCGACATCCTGGTAAGCGGACGTCCCCTGACCATGGCCGGTGAGCCCGGCCCTCAGGCCGAGCGCGTTGCCGCCGTGGCGCAAAAGATCGCCGACGAGCTCGATCTTCCGCTCGAGTTTGAGGATGAGCGTCTGTCCTCGCAAGAGGCCAAGCGTATCCTGCGTGAGCAGGGACTCAACGAAAAGCAGATGAGGGGCAAGATTGACATGATTGCCGCTAGTCTGTTCTTGCAGACATGGCTCGATCGCAAAAACGAGGAGGTTTCGCATGTCTAGCGCTTCCGATCCGCGTCAGCCGAGTCGTACACGACAGCCTGCGTCGCGCCCTGTGCCGTCCGGCCAGCGTCCGGTGCAGCTGACCCCGCGCGCGGCCCAACCTGTCGCACGTCCTGCGCAGCCTTCCTCCCGTCCCGCGCAGCCCGGTCAGCGACCGGGTCAGCAGCCTGCTAGTCGTCCTACCCAGCAGTCCGCCGCCCGCGCTGCCCAGCCCGCAGGCGGCGCCCGCTTTAAGCAGCGGACATCCACCCAGCGCGCGCAGGCCCCTCAATCGCACGCGCATCATGCTCACGGCACGCATGGCGTGGCTCAGGCCGCGCGTTCGAGCTATAACACGCATGCTCGGCGCGGCGCCCAAAAGAATAGCTCGCCGGTGCCTATGATTATCGGCGCTGTGGTTGCGGTGGTCGTTCTCGCTGTTATCGGCTTCTTCGCCGTACCGACCGTCAAGGGCTTGCTTGGCGGGGAGGACGCAAACGTCGCCGCTGGCCAGCAGGTTACCGTTACGATTCCCGATGGCGCCTCGGGCGACACGATCGCCTCGATTCTCTCTGAGAACCATATTGTCGAGAACCCCAAGGACTACTACGCGGCGGTCAAAAAGCTCAACGCGGACATGTCGCTTCAACCTGGCACGTACTCGTTCACAACGCTGATGGATGCGACCAAGGTCGTGCAGCAGCTTATTGAGGGGCCCAATGCCGGCTCCGATGCGTTGACGATCCCCGAGGGCTTGACGGTCGACCAGGTTGCCGACCGTGTGGCCCAGGCGTACGGCAGCATCTCCAAAGATGACTTCCTCAACCAGGCGAGGGCCAGCAATTATGTGAACGACTATCCGTTCCTCAAAGGCGCTGCTAATGATTCGCTCGAGGGTTTCCTGTTCCCTAAGACCTATTCGCTGGGCAAGAAACCGAGCGCCGATGACGTCATCCGCGCCATGCTCGATCAATTCAGCACCGAGTACAAGTCGCTCGATTTTGCCGGTTGCGAGGCCAAGATCAAAGAGCGCTACGGCGTCGGGATGTCCGATTACGACATCATCAATCTCGCTTCCATCGTCGAGCGCGAGGGCCTCAACGCCGAGCAACGCGCGCATGTCGCCTCGGTGTTCTACAACCGTCTTGCCGGCAAGCTCGACGGTCTTCGCTACCTCAATAGCGATGCGACCATGATGTATGTTACCGGCGGCGAAGTTACCGCCGCCGACCTGCAGAGCGATAGTCCCTACAACACCTATAAGCATGAAGGGCTACCGCCCACGCCCATCTGCTCTCCGTCGCTCGAGGCACTCAAGGCAACCCTTGAGCCGACCGACTCCGATGACCTGTATTTCTACATTACGCAGGACGAGGAGTTTTTCTCGCAGACCTACGAAGAGCACCAACAGTCTTGGAATTAAACATGAGGATTTTCAGCCCCAAACGATATGTTGCCTCGGTCGACCGCATCGACCTCGATGCCCTTTGGGCCGACGGCAAGCGCGCTATTTTGCTCGACCGCGATAACACCTTGGTGCCGCGTGATACCGAGCAGGTTCCTGCTGCGGTCTCCGCTTGGCTCGACGCCGCTCGCTCCAAGGGCTTTAAGCTGTGCATGGTGTCGAACAACTGGCATCGCGACCAGGTCATGAGCTCCGCACGCGAGCTGGGTCTCGAGGCCATCAGCCATGCCATGAAGCCCGCGCCGTTTGCTCTCAAGGCCGGACTTAAGCGCCTGGGTGCCACGGCCGATGAGGCCGTGCTGATCGGTGACCAGCTGTACACGGACGTGTGGAGCGGTAACTTTGCCGGCGTCGATACGATCCTGGTAAAGCCGCAGGCCACGCAGGACCTGTGGTATACGCAGATCTTCCGTATTTTTGAGCGCCGGGCCCTGCGCGACCTTCCCTGCGAGGAATAGGTTTCGTCATGTCCCAGCACACCAAGCACGGCTGCGACCATATCTTCTTTATCGGGTTTTTGGGTGCGGGTAAATCGACGCTCGCGCGCAACGTGGGCACCATGTTCAAACGTCGGTTTATCGATACCGACCGCCTGGTCGTGCGTCGTTGCGGCAAATCGGTTACCGAGATTTTTGAGACCGAGGGCGAGGAGCGTTTTCGCGAGCTCGAAACCTCGGCGCTCCGTTCGCTCCAAAGCGAGCGCAGCCTGCTGGTTTCGTGCGGTGGTGGCATAGTCGAGACGCCGGTCAATATCGAGCTCATGCACCAGATGGGTACCTGTGTGTACCTCGAGGGTGACTTTGAGGATTCGATGCGCCAGATACGCCGCTCCGACACGCGTCCCGATTTCCGCTCGCCTGAACACGCAGCGCGCCTGTTCGAGCATCGACGTCCGCTGTATCGCCAGGCGGCCGATATTACCCTCGATATTCGCAATAAGTCCTTTGAGGATGTTTCCTATGTTTGTGCCGAGATGCTTTTGGAGCGTGGACTGCTATGATTCGCCGTCAACTCATCAATTTCCAAAACCGCAGCGTCGATGTTCGCGTCGGCTTTGACGCGTTTAGCGAGCTGTCGCGCATGTTTGCCTCGGCCGTGGGCAAGCCCAAGCGCGCGATGGTTGTCTGGAACAGTGCTGTGTCCGACCGCTTTGGCGAGATCGTTGAGCGCGCTCTGGTCGATGCCGGCTTTTCTGTGTCGGAGCTTTCGCTCGAGGTTTCGCCCGCCGGCGCGAGCTTGGCTGACGCCGATGCTGTCTTTGGTGCGCTGTCGGCTAACGGTATTACCTGCGATGACCTGGTTGTTGCCGTTGGCGATGCCGCAACCTGCTCGGTTGTTTGCTGGTGTGCCGACCAGTGGTGCGGTCGTACCGAGTGCGCACTGCTGCCGACGTCCTTCGACGCCATGCTCACGGTCGCTACGACGATGGAGCCCCTCGTCGCTTCGGGCGACCACGCGCTGCCCGCCATCGCGGTGCGCCCCGAGCCCGGTCTGGTCGTGTGCAATCTGGACCTTGTCCGCGAGGCCAGCTCCGAGGACCTTAAGCTTGGCTATGCGGTGCTCGTTGGTACCATGCTTTCCAGCAGCAAATCGCGCTGGAATCAGTTTACTGAGACTGTCCCCGAGATTCTTTCCGGCGAGGAAGTCGCGCTCGTCAATGCTGTGCAGTGGTCCCAGACCGCGCGCAAAGACGTGCTCATGGCCACGAACCCCAGTGCTCGCCATGCGCTCGATTTTGGCAAGACGGGGGAGCGTACCCTTCGCGCCTGCCTGGGCGATGCCGCGGCACACGTCCCCGCATACCAGCTCCTTTCCGAGGGCATGCGCTTTGAAGCGCGCCTAGCACATGATGCCTGCGACTTCGATATCGACTACGTGTTTGAGGTCGATGACTGCCTGGAGGACTTTGGCATCGAGGAGCTTGGCTTCGACCTGGAGTCCACCTCGTTTATTGGGGAGTTCCGCAAGCAGCAGTTTGCTCGCTCGAATCGCAGCATGCTGCCGCTTCCTGCCGCGCTCGGCGCTATCCGCCTGACAAATGTCGAGGACGAGATTCTCGAGCGCCATACGCAGGCGTACCTGGCTTCTCGCAAGGAACTTCTCTAACTTTATTGACATCCATCGTCTTTCGTATCATTTTGAGGGACGAGTTTTCAATCGGCTGCGGATTGCAAGCGAATCTGTCTTCCGATCGAGGCTCGTCCCACTCTTTTTGAGGACAACAAGAAAGGAATCTGCATGTCTGAGTTTACCGCCGGTCCTGCCGGCCGTATCGAGCGTGTCCGTGCCCTGATGGCCGAGCGCGGCTACGACGCCATCGTCGTGCGCGATGAGGCCAACCTTCGCTGGCTCACGGGCGTGAAGGGCGTCTTCGACTACACTTTTGAGTTCCCGCACGCCGCGTTTATTACGGCCGATCAGTGCCTGTTCCACACCGACTCGCGCTATCTCAACAGCTTTGAGGAGAACACGCCCGCCGGCAGCCCCTGGGTCTACGACATGGACGAGGGCACCATTCCCGGCTGGGTCGCCGGCAAGATCGCGGCCAACAAGTGCCGCGTCTGCGCCGTCGAGGATGACATGCAGATTAACTTCTACCAGGGTATTCAGCGTGGTTTGGAGGACCGCTCTGTCGCCTGCATGCTGCCGCTGATGCATGACGACATCCGCAAGATGCGCGCCATCAAGGATGCCGAGGAGATCGAGCTCATGCGCCACGCGCAGTCGATCACCGATGCCGCTTTCCAGCACATGCTCGGCTTTATTAAGCCCGGTATGACCGAGAAGCAGGTCCGCAACGAGCTCGAGAACTTTATGTTCGCTAACGGCGCCGACAGCCTGGCCTTTGGCTCCATCGTGGCGAGCGGCCCCAATACCGCCAACCCGCATGCCGTCCCGAGCGACCGCGTGATCGAGAAGGGCGACTTTGTCCTTATGGACTACGGCGCGGGCTACTGCGACTACCGCTCCGACATGACTCGTACCGTTGTGATGGGCGAGCCCACCCAGGAGCAGCTCGACCTGTACGCGCTCGTGCGCCGCACCCACGAGGAGTGCGTCGCCGCTATCCATCCGGGCGTCGAGGGTAACGATATCTTCAATCTTTCCAAGAAGATCATCGGCGATGCCGGCTATGGCGATTACTACAACCATGGTCTGGGCCACGGCGTGGGCATCGACATCCATGAGCTGCCCAACTTCAACCGCAACAAGAACATCATCGAGGTCGGCTCGGTTATCACCATGGAGCCCGGCGTCTACCTGCCCGGCGTGGGCGGCGTGCGCCTGGAGGACTACGGCGTCGTCACCGAGAACGGCTATGAGCCCTTCACCAAGACCCCGCACGACCTGCACGTCATTGACTGCTAATCTACTCCGGTAGATTTTGGGGCATGTCCCAATAATCATCTTTGGAGGCGGGGCGTCCGAAATGATTCGGGCGCCCCGCGTTCTCTTTTTATGCGCTCGCCGCAGCCGCCGTCTGCAAGTGTATAATTTCGCTCGTATGTAATTTGGACGCTTGTGCGTCTCGCCAATAACAAGAAAGGTCGCTATGCCTACTATCTCTACCGCCGACTTCAAGAACGGCCTCGGTCTCCGCATTAAGGACAAGGTCTACACCATCGTCGAGTTCCAGCACGTCAAGCCTGGTAAGGGCGGCGCTTTCGTGCGCTACAAGACCCGCGACATCAAGAGCGGCCGCGTCGTCGAGAACACCTGCAACGCTGGCACCAAGTTCGAGAGCGTCATGCTCACTACCCGTGAGTTCCAGTACCTCTACAACGACGGCGCCGACTACATCTTCATGGACAACGAGTCCTACGAGCAGGTTCCCGTTCCCGAGGATATGGTGGGCGAGAACGCCAAGTGGCTGCGCGAGAACGACACCTGCCAGCTGCTCTTCGCCGACGACGAGCTCATGGGCGTGACTCCGCCGATGTTCATCGAGACCACCATCGTCCAGACCGACCCGGGCTTTAAGGGCGACACCGTCCAGGGTTCCACCAAGCCGGCCACCATCGACACCGGCGCCGTCATCCAGGTTCCCATGTACCTCAACGAGGGCGAGGTCATCAAGGTTGACACCCGCGACGGCAAGTTCGTCTCCCGCGTCTAGCAACCAACTCTTCTAGGAGGACTCATGCCCCAGGAAATCAAGATTGACGGCATCGGCATTTCGCCCGATGTTCTGACCGCCATCGTCTCGCGCGCCGTCACGGATGTCGAGGGCATCGCCTCCGTGGGCGTCAAGGACCTTGCCACCAACCTTGTCTCCATGATGCTTTCGTCCAAGGCCCCGGCTTCGGAGCCGGCGGTCGAGGCCGAGGTCATCGGCGACAAGCTCGCGCTTACCGTGCGTGTCGTGGTGTTCTTTGGCTATCCGTTCAAGAAACTCGCCGAGGCCGTTCGCGCCGCCGTGGTCGCCGCCATCGATGCTCAGGTGGGCGTCGAGGTCGAACGCGTTGACGTTTGCATCGACGGCCTCGTTTTCCCCAAGGAGTAACCTTTGAGCCTTAAGGTTTATCGCGGGCGTACGCTTGCCCGCAGTCAGGCGCTGCAGCTGCTGTTCCAGGCCGAGGCCACGGACAGCCCGCTCGAGCGCGTCCTCGAGGGCGATTTCCTGATCTCGAAGGGTCCCCTCGACCCCTATGCGCTGGAGCTGTGCCGCGGTGCCTACGAGCACATCGACCGCATCGACTGCGCTCTGCGCTCCGTCGCTAAGAACTGGGATCTTATGCGCATGCCCGGTGCCGACCGCAATCTGCTGCGCATCGCCGTCTATGAGATGCGCTTCCTCACCGACGAGGAGGTTTCGGACGCCATCGTGATCAACGAGGCTGTCGAGCTTGCCAAGGCCTATGGCACCGACCAGTCCGCGTCGTTTGTCAACGGCGTGCTGGGCAAGATCGCTCGTAGCGAGGAGCTGCCGGGCGAGGACCTGTATCAGGAGCTGCTGGCCGAGGACCGTGCCCGCGAGGAGGCCCAGGCCGCCGAGGCTGCCGCCAAGGTTGCCGCCGCTCAGGCTGCGGCCGGCGTTCTCGACGAGGATGCCGAGGTCGCCGAGGCCGAGACCGGTACCGTCGAGGAGTAGCCATGCCAGAGGGTTCCGTCCGCAACTTCGACGAGATCTCGGACCGCTTGGACCAGATCATCGCTACCGTTCGTTCCAAGGATACGTCCCTGGAGCGTTCGCTCGATCTGTTTGACGAGGCGATTGAACTGGGCTCCCGTGCGGTCGATATGGTCGACAAGTTTGAGCTGACGCCTAGCGAGGCCGATAAGCTCGAGCAGGAATACGATGAGGATGCGGCAAACGAATCCAAGGATAGCCAGGCCGCGTCTCCGGATACGAATGGTTGATGGCATTCATGAAACGTGTGCGTCTTGATGACGAACTGATTTCACAGGGCATCTGCGCCGATCGCGCGGATGCCCTTCGCACTCTTATGGCCGGCTTGGTCTCGAGCGGCGGCGAGCGTTTGACCTCTCCGGGCCTTAAAGTGACGCCCGGCTTGCACCTGCACGTGAAGGGTCGTATTCCCTACGTGGGGCGCGGCGGGCTCAAGCTCGAGGGTGCACTCGATGCGTTTGGGATTGATCCGACAGATCTTGCTTGCCTCGATGTGGGCTGCTCCACGGGCGGCTTTACCGATTGCCTGCTCAAGCGCGGCGCCGCCACAGTTGTTTCGGTCGATGTGGGTCGCGCCCAGTTTGATTGGTCGCTGCGCCAAGACGAGCGCGTGACGCTCCATGAGCGCACCAACGTGACACAGCTGCCCGAGCTTGGCTACGGCGGCGCCATCGACTTGGCCGTGTGCGATGTGTCGTTTACGAGTATCGCGAATATCATCGACGCCGTGCTCGCGTGCCTGAAGCCTTCCGGTTCGTTTTGCACGCTCGTAAAGCCCCAGTTTGAGGCGCCGGCTGCGCTGGTGGGTGAGGGCGGCATCGTGACCGACCCCTCCGTCCGCCGCGATACGCTCGTGGCGGCGATTGAGCTCTTTGCCGCCAAGGGCTTGTTCCCGCTCGACGTGTGCGTGTCGCCCATCCATGGCGCCAAGGGCAACGTCGAGTTTTTCCTGTACGGCACGAGATTTGCCCCCGGGGAGCGCGCCGACGATGAGCTGCAATCCCAGGTATCGGTTTTGAGCGAGAAAGCTGCAACGCTATGAAGGTCTTTCTGGTTCCCAATTACTACAAGCAAGAGGCGGTCGAGAGCGGTCTGATGCTCGAGCTTTGGCTTTCGCGGCAGGGCTACGAGGTCGCATGGGCTGCCGACCAGCGCTCCAAGATCCAGAGCGCGCCCGATGTTGACGATGCCGACCTGGTCATTACGCTCGGCGGTGACGGTACGCTTTTGCGTGCCGCCCGCATTCTCAACTACCGTGAGATTCCCATTTTGGGTCTTTCCTATGGTCATTTGGGTTTTTTGACGGCCGCGAGCCCCGAGGAGCGCGACATTTTGCAGGTCGTGAGCGATGCCCTGTCCGGTGAGCTCCATGTGAGCCGCCGCGCCACCATCGCCGCTGATATCGTTTCGGTTCGCAAAGACGGCACGAAGGATGTCGTGCGCACGTTTGCCCTCAACGATATGGCGCTTACGCGCGGACCCCTGTCCGATATGGTCGAGTTCGACATCACGGTGTCCGGCCATCATATCGACCGCCTGCGTGGCGACGGCGTGGTTGTATCGACGGCGACTGGCTCCACCGGCTACGCGCTTTCCGCCGGCGGCCCCATCGTCAGCCCCGACTACACGGGTATGGTCTGTGTGCCCATCGCTCCGCATACCATTCAGGCTCGCGCCTTTTTGACCTCGCCGAGCGATGTCGTCGAGATCTTTATGTCCGATGATCGCCCGAGCGTGCCGGCGATCGCCATCGACGGACAGTTTATTACCTGCGATGGTACGGTTCAGAGCGTGGCTGTGCGTCGCGGTCCCGGTGATGTGCTGCTGCTGGATTACGGCCCCGAGAGCTTCTATAACTCGGTGAGCCGCGTGTTCTACGGAGTGCGTCATGATCGATGAGCTGCAGGTTTCCAACATTGCACTCATTCGCGAGGCGACGTTGGTTCCGAGCGCGGGCCTAACAGTTCTGACTGGAGAAACCGGCGCCGGTAAGACCGCGCTGCTCTCGGCGCTCAAGCTCATTTTGGGCGAGCGCGCAGATTCGTCGACGGTGCGCGAAGGCGAGACGCTTGCCAGCGTCGAGGCGCGTCTGTTTGACGGTCCGCACGACACGGAGGGCTTCACCGTACAGCGCAGCCTTTCTGCCGAGGGCCGCAGTCGCGTAAAAATTGACGGCCGCATCGCCAGCGTGCGCGAACTTTCGGAGCGCGTCGGCGTGATGATGGATCTTTGTGGCCAGCACGAGCACCAGCGCCTGCTCGACCCGGCGCATCATGTTGCCATGGTCGATGCATGGGCAGGGCGCCCGGCGCTCGATGCGCTTGAGCACTACCGTGCGTGCTTTAAAGCCTCGCGCGCGGCTGCCAAGGAGGTCCGTCGCGTCGAGGAGGCCTCGCGTGCGCAGGGGAGTCGCGTCGAGGAGGCGCGCTTCGCCCTGGAGCGCATCGCCGAGGTCGACCCCAAACCGGGCGAATACGAGGAGCTCGAGGAGCTGCTGCCGCGCTCCGAGCATGCCGAGGTTCTGGTGGCCACGGCCAACGATGCCCATGCGTCGCTTGCTGCCGAAGGGGGAACGCTCGATGCTTTGAACAGTGCCGTGGCGGAGCTTTCCCGTATGGCGACCGTCGATCGCAAGCTGGGCGACATCGCTGATGCCCTTTCGGATGCCTGCATCTCGCTTGAGGATTGTGCCAACGAATTGCGCGCCTATCGCGATGGAGTCGCCTTCGATCCGCGCGAGCTGGCTCGTATGCGCGAGCGCTATTCCGATCTTAAAGGCCTGCTGCGTCAGTGGGGGCCCACCATGGACGATGTCTTTGCCATGCGCGACCGCTCACAAGAGCTGTTGTCGCTGGTAGACGATGGCGATGCGCAGATCAAGAAGGCGCGTGAAGCGCTTGGCGCGGCGGAACGCGAATTGTTCGCCGCCGCCAAGGCGCTTAAACGTGCGCGTAATATGGCAGCCCCTCGTTTTTGTCACGAGGTTGGCCGTCAGATGGCGCGCTTGGAGATGGGCGGCGCCGAGCTTGTTTGGGAGTCGCGCGATCTTCCGCGTGCCGAATGGACGCCGGCGGGGCCTTCGAGCTACGAGCTTTTGTATCGCAGCGGTGCCGGATTGACGCCACGCCCCCTTCGCCGCATTGCGTCGGGTGGCGAGCTGAGCCGCGTCATGCTGGCGAGCAAGGTTGTCCTCGGCAACGCGGATGGCGTGGATACGCTGGTGTTCGACGAGGTCGATGCCGGTGTCGGCGGCTCTACTGCACGTGCCCTTGCGAGCGTGCTGGCAGATCTCGCTGCTACGCATCAGGTGATTGTCGTAACCCACCTGGCACAGGTCGCCGTCATGGCCGACAAGCACTACGTGGTGAGTAAAGAACCCGGAGACGTACCCCAGACGCATCTGGATGAGGTGGCTGGGGATGCCCGCACCGCAGAGATTGCCCGTATGCTGAGCGGCGATCAGTCGGAGGCAAGCCTGGCACACGCCAAGCAGATGCTTGAAGAAGCGCGCGCTTAGGCCGATCCGTCGGTGCTGGGGGCAAAATATCAGTAATTGTTGCCCCGTCACTAGCTTGTCTGGCCCGACCGTCAAAAACTATGCCGGTTTACTACGATGAATCGGCGTAGCTCGAGCACGGCTAAAATTGTAAAAAGAAAACCGCAGGTAGAACGCCTGCGGTTTTCTTTTAAAACGCGATGTGGTCTCATATTCCGATTTCATCGTAGTAAACCGGCATAGTTTTGTGGGAATGATACATAACGACCCCTGATAAAACCTACTCCACGACCTTATCCGGCTGGATGAGCTCCTCGTAGTAGCTGATGTGCTCTCGGGCGTCTTCAATCTCGGGCAGCAGGAAGTTGTAGATAACCTCGATGATCATCGTGGCGCTCATCTTGGAGAACGCAAAGTCGCCCGTGGTGAGCAGCGCCTCGTGATTCACGGTATTAAAGGTGTAATCGGCCAAGCGAGCAAGCGGAGACTTGCTGTCGCTGCTGATGACGACTACGGTGGCACCGCAGTCGCGAGCTGCTTTTGCCATGCGATTCAGTCGGCGCGACTTGCCGGAGTTCGAGATCAGAACGATGACGTCGCCGGGGCGCAGCGTAAGCGCAAACCCAATCGAAGTCTCGCTGATGGTGCTTGCCATGCAGCGAAGGCCCAGCTGCGAAAACTTAAACGTCGCGTCGAGCGCGACGGCGTTGGTGTTGCCTACGGCAGCAAACTCGATAGCCCCTGCGTTCTTAAACGCGTGCACGACGGCTGCCAGTGTGTCGTGGTCAATACCATCGATAGTCGCATTGAGTTCGCTTACCTTGGCAGCGAGAATATTCTTGAGGCTCTGCTCCATATTGTCGAGCGAGACCTCGTCGGTGAGGCCTTCGTTGCGCTGGCTCTCCAGATCGCGCGCTAGTGAAAACTGGAAACTGCGAAAACTGCCAAAACCCAGTTTTCGGCAGAAGCGCGAGACGGTTGCCTCGGAGGTTGCGGCGGCGCGCGAGAGCTGGGCGGCTGTCAGACGCGGTGCCTCGGACTGGTGCTCTAGGATATAGTCGACAATGCGCTGCTCGGACTCGCTGTACCCCCTGTGTGTGCTAATAAGGGAGAGTGCGCTCTTGCTGCTATCGGACATGGGATGGCTCCTGGCTGGCATAAAAATCGGACTTGTTTTGTAATGTCGTAGTATAGGGGCATTTTCAACTACAAGATACACCTTGCCGTTTCAATGGTTGATGGTAAACTTTCATTGACCGTTTACGGTTATGAAAGAACCTTTCACCGGAGAAATGAGCTGTATTACTTCTCATATAAGCGGTGGGTTGGTATCTTTCAAGTGTGGAAAAACGCGCATCGAAGCGCGTGTAGGGGAGCGCCCGCGGGCGCAGTACTCAAGAAGGAGGGACACATGGCTAAGTTTGACATCATCGCCGCCACCGGTTGCCCGACCGGCATCGCGCACACCTTCATGGCGAAGGAGGCGCTGGAGAAGGCTGCTGCCGAGCGCGGGCTGACCATTAAGGTCGAGACCCATGGCCAGGTCGGTGTCGAGAACGAGCTCACCAAGAGCGAGATCGCTGGTGCCAAGGCCGTCGTCGTCGCAGCCGACAAGGATGTCCAGGCTGAGCGTTTCGCCGGTAAGCCCATGGTTTCCGTTGGTGTTTCCAAGGCCCTGTCTGTCGAGGCTGCCGGTAAGCTGATCGACCGCGCGCTCGCCGCCAAGGGCGACGACACGGTTGCCGCTGCCGCCGATGTCGAGGACGAGGTCGAGGAGAAGGAGTCCATCGGTCACGTCATCTACAAGCACCTCATGAACGGCGTCAGCCACATGCTGGTCTTCGTCGTTGCCGGTGGTGTTCTGACCGCCATTTCGTTCCTGTGGGGCATCACGTCCTTTGATTCGACGGCTGCCGACTACAACAGCTTCGCCGCTATGCTCAAGATCATCGGCGGCATTGCCATGAACCTCATGGTTCCCGTGCTTTCCGCCTACATCGCCGAGTCCATCGGCAAGCGCCCGGCGCTCGTCCCCGGTTTCGTCGCCGGTATGATTGCCATCCAGGGCTTGCCTGTTAACGCCGATACCGGCATGATCGACGCCGGTGGCGCAGGTGTGGGCTTTGGCTTCCTGGGCGGCATCGTCGGCGGCTTCCTCGCTGGCTATGTCATCCTGCTGCTCGAGAAGGTTTTCTCTAAAATTCCCGCGAGCCTTAATGGCCTGAAGGCAATCTTCCTGTATCCGCTGTGCTCTACCGCCATCGTCGGCCTGGTCATGCTCGGTATTTCCGGCCCCATGGCTGCCATTAACCAGGGCATGATGGATTTCCTGCAGAGCCTCGGTAACTCCGGTCCGGTGATCCTTGGCCTGGCCATCGGCTGCATGTGCGCCTTTGATATGGGCGGCCCGGTCAACAAGGCTGCTTACGCTACTGGCACCTTCCTGCTCGGTACCGCTCTCGAAGCTGGCGTCGGCACCGAGACCTACAACTTCGGCACCAACTTCATGGCTGCCGTCTCCGCCGCTTGCATCGTTCCGCCGCTGATCACCACCTTCGCCGTCATCGTCGGCAAGAAGTACTTCAGCCAGGAGGATCATGACGCCGGTATCGTCAACCTCATCCTTGGTTGCACCCACATCACCGAGGGCGCCATTCCGTTCATGACCAAGAACATCTGGCCCGTCATGCCCATCATGATGCTCGGCTCTTCCATCGCTTCCATCTTGACCATTTTCTTCAACGTTCACGATCCGGCGCCTCACGGCGGCTTCCTGGTCCTGCCCGTTGTCGAGAACGGCCCGCAGTGGGTCCTCGCGATCCTCATCGGCGCCGTGGTCGGTGGCATCCTGTTCGTCGCTTTCAAAAAGTATGACTTCGAGAAGAACCAGAAGGCCGCTCCCGCTAAGCCTGTCGAGGCTCCCAAGGCCGCTGCCGTCGAGGCCCCCAAGGCCGAGGCTGCCGACTTCGTGAAGATCGAGAACGTTTTTGTCGCCGAGAACTTCGCTTCTCGTGACGAGGCCCTGAGCTTTGTCTCCAACCAGGCCGTCAAGGCCGGTCTCGCTGACGACGCCGACGCCGTGATGAACGCCTTCCTGGCTCGCGAGGCCGAGGGCACCACGGGCATGATGGAGGGCTTCGCCATTCCGCATGCCAAGTCCGATGCCATTACCGAGGCCGCCGTCATTGTCGTCAAGGACGACTCTGGCGTGACCGGTTGGGACACCATGGACGGCGCTCCCGTCAACGTGGCTATCGCCCTGCTCATCCCCGGTGCACAGGCCGGCACCACGCACCTCAAGATCTTGTCCAAGGTCGCTGAGGCGCTCATGGACGAGGGCTTCCGTGCCACCGTCAAGGGTTCCACCGACGCCGCCGAGATCGCCAAGACGATCAACGCCCGCCTGGTTTAATCCCGCGGTTCGCGAATATCATCGCCCCTTGTATATAAGGCGGAGACTCCATCAGGAGTCCCCGCCTTTTTCTATCCCTCTCATAATTTGCGGTGAAATAGGGACTGCTTAAACGATTCAACCCCAAATTCAGTCCCTATTTCACCGCAAGTTAGAAGAAGGGGATAGCGCGGCCTGTCTATCGGATCGTCCGTGCGGACAAATATTCAGCCAGAATTCCGTTCGTACGATATTACTCTGGACCGACCGAGTTTCCGCAGCTTGTTCGCCCACAGAGGGCCGGGCGCGGCCTGTGAGATTTATCGCGAGTTCCGCACGAGCCGAAGAGCACTTAATGTGCTCTTCGTGCGAGCAGGACTGTAGAGCAGGAAATCTCACAGGCCGCGCCCGGCCCTCTGTGGGCGAACAAGCGGCCAGCAACGACATCCGTCCAATAATTCGTGCGAAACACAATGAAAAACAGTTTGATGTGAGTTAATATAAACAACGTCGTGAATATGGCTCCTGTCGCATGGTCGACAGGGGTTAAACACAAAAAAGGAGTCAATTATGGTTTCTGAGAAGGCTACCCTCGTTAATCCTCAGGGTCTTCACATGCGTCCGGCTGGCCTCTTCGCCTCCACCATGGGCAAGTACGCCTGCGACGTGACGGTCGTCACCCCCGAGAAGGAGGTCAACGGCAAGTCCCCGATGGCCCTCATGGCTGCTGGTATCCCCTGTGGTACCGAGGTCGAGGTCAAGTGCGACGGCGCTGACGAGGCCGAGGCTCTGGCTGCTGCCATCGAGCTCATCAAGAGCGGTCTTGGCGAGTAGAACTCAAACGGGTCGCATGTTGAACAACTAAGTTCATATTTGGGGGCGCAGTGACCTGTTATAAGGTAGCTGCGCTCTTTTGTCATGGATATGGCAAAACGCTTTATCACATGACACGGAGAGAGGAATGGGAATGTATCAGGGAGTCAACGCTTCCGAGGGCATCGGTATCGGCACCGTCATGGTTGCCGTCGATCCCGACTTGACGTTTGAGCCGCATGAGGTTGCTGATTCGGCAGCAGAGAAGGAGCGCTATCAGTCCGCTCTTTCGGTCTTCTGCGAGAAGACCCAGGCTCAGGCCGACCACATGAAGGAGACGGTGGGCGAGGCCGAGGCCGAGATCATGAGCGGACACATTGTCCTGGCTCAGGACCCGGGCATGACCGACGCCATCAACGCCGCCATTGACGGTGGCACCTGTGCCGAGCAGGCGCTCATGGACACTTCTACCATGTTCGAGAACATGTTCCTGTCCATGGACGACGAGATGTTCCGTCTGCGGGCGGCCGACATCGCCGACATCCGCACCGGTATTCTGGCCGAGCTGCTGGGCAAGGAGGTCGTCGACCTCTCCGTCCTGCCCGAGAACACCGTCGTTGTCGTGCACGACCTTACGCCGTCTATGACCGCCACGATCGATAAGGCCCACGTTGCCGGCATCGTCACCGAGACCGGTGGCCGCACGTCGCACTCCGCAATCATCGCGCGCGCCCTCGAGATCCCGGCTGTCCTTTCGGTTTCCAACAGCTGCACCGCGCTGCGCAACGGCATGACCGTTGTCGTCGACGGTGGCAAGGGCATCGTCGAGGCCGACCCCAACGAGGAGACGCTCGCCGCCTACACTGCCAAGGCCGAGGCCTTCGCTGCCGAGAAGGCGGCCCTCGAGGCCTTCCGTGGTAAGCCGTCCGTGACTGCCGATGGCATCAAGAAGATCATCGCCTGCAACATCGGTAACCCCGATGACGTGCCCAACGCGCTTGATCACGATGCCGAGGCTATCGGTCTGTTCCGCTCCGAGTTCCTGTTCATGGACTCTGCTGAGCTTCCTTCCGAGGAGGAGCAGTTCAACGCCTACCGCAAGGTCGCCAGCGCACTCAAGGGCGCTCCGGTCATCATCCGCACGCTCGATGTGGGTGGCGACAAGGAGATTCCGTACCTGCACATGGTCAAGGAAGATAACCCCTTCATGGGCTTCCGCGCCGTGCGTTACTGCCTGGCAAATCCCGACCAGTACAAGGTCCAGCTTCGCGCCCTGCTGCGCGCCAGCGCCTTTGGCGATGTCAAGATCATGATCCCGCTCGTCACCTGCGTCGAGGAGGTCGTGGCTGTCAAGGAGCTCGTCGAGCAGTGCAAGGCCGAGCTGACCGAAGAGGGTCGCAAGTTCAACGAGAACATCGAAGTCGGCATCATGGTCGAGACGCCCGCCGCTTCGCTGCTCGCTGACCGCCTGGCCGAGGTTGCCGACTTCTTCTCCATCGGCACCAACGACCTGATCGGCTACACCATGTGCGCCGACCGTGGCAACGACACCATCTCCAACCTGTACCAGGTGTACTATCCCGCCGTGCTCCGCTCGCTCAAGAACATCATCGAGAGCGGCGTGAAGGCCGGCATTATGGTCGGTATGTGCGGCGAGGCCGCTGCCGATCCGCTGCTTGAGCCGCTGCTGATCAGCTGGGGCCTGGAGGAGTTCTCGATGAGCGCTCCGTCTATCCTGCGCGCCCGCAAGACCATCAGCCAGTGGACCAAGGCCGAGTGCGACGAGCTTGCCGAGAAGGCGCTCGCCTGCAACACCGCCGTCGAGGTCAAGGCACTGCTCGAGTCCGCAGCTCGCTAATTTGGTATCAGAGGTAACCGCGTGGTTGGAATGGGCCGGCCACGCGGCCCTCACATATACAGGGGGTACTGTAAATGTTCTACACGCTAACCGCTAACCCGGCTGTCGACATGACGGTTTCGAGCTCTCCGCTCGAGCCCGACGAGAACGTCCGCACCGGCTCGGCCAGCTACACGGCTAACGGCAAGGGCCTCGACGTGTCCTTCGCCTTTAAGAAGATGGGTGTCGACACCGTCGCTCTCGGCTTCTTCGCCGGCTTCACGGGCAAGTTCATCGTCGAGGAGGTCATGAACCTGGGCTGCCTGTGCCGCCCGGTCTGGACCGACGGCATCACGCGTATCAACACCTACGTCAACGATGGCCAGCACGAGTACGGCATCCTTAATCCCGGCGCCCCGATCACGCCGGAGCATCAGAAGGAGCTCTACGACATCCTGGACACCGCGGGCGACCTTGAGTGCCTGATCGTCTCTGGCTCCGTGCCTCCCAAAGCTACGCCCGACTTCTTGGCTCAGGTCATGGAGCACGCTCAGGCCCGTGGCGCCGACGTTGTCCTGGACCTGTCCTCCGATAAGCTCAAGGAGCTCGCTCACAAGAAGCCGCTGCTCATCAAGCCGAACCATCACGAGATGCAGGCCATCTTCGGCGTGCCGGTCGACACCGACGACGAGGTTCGCGTTGCCATGAAGATGGCTCACGACGCCGGCGTTCAGAACGTGCTGCTCACCCGTGGTAGCCGCGGCGACGCTTACTTCTCCAACGGCGAGGACATCTGGTACGCCAAGCGTGAGTTCAACATCAAGCTGGTCTCTTCCGTCTGCGCCGGCGACTGCACCCTCGCCGCGTTCCTGCACAAGTGGTACAGGAATCGCGACAACGTCGAGGAGGCCATGAAGCTCGCTATGGCCACCGGCGCTAACGTTGCCGAGTCCGTGGGCATTGGCGACTTCGGTCACGTCGATGAGTACAGCAAGCGCGTTGCTGTCCGCAAGCTCGACCGCAAGTAAGCGAAACACGACATATTCGTGGTTCTATGGCGCCCCGGTTTTGGCCGGGGCGCCATTTTTGTATATTGTGGGCGAGCAACAGTACAAACGCATCTGAGCTATTTGCTCGTCATCCTGTCGCCCTGCACGCGTTCTACACCGTTTGCCGAGTTGCTATGGTCTTTTCCTGAAGCGTGGAATATACTTTCATCAACACGTTGCCTTGTGAAAGGAACATTCATGATTTACACGCTCACTGCAAATCCGGCCATTGACTACAACATTGCCTGCGACGGTCTTTCCGCAAACACCGTCACCCGCACTCGTAACGCGGTCTATACGCCCAACGGCAAGGGCCTCAACGTCTCGTTTACCCTCAATCACTATGGCGTCGACACCACGATCCTGGGCTTTTTTGCCGGCTTCTCGGGCGAGTTTATCGTCAAGGGCGCCGAGGCCCTGGGCGTGCCCGTCAAGCCCGTGTGGACCGACGGCATCACGCGCGTCAACGTTTTCCTCAACGCCGGTCCCGACACCGAGTACAACATGGTCAACGCGGGTGCCGCCATCAATGCGGCCAACGAGCAGGAGATGTTTGAGCTCATCGATTCGCTCGACGATATGACCTGCCTGGTCATTAGCGGCTCGCTGCCCCCCAACACCTCTGAGGGTTTCCTGGCCGAGGTCCTGCGCCGTGTTAAGGCAAAGGGTGCCGAGTTCGTGCTCGATATCTCGAGCCATCAGCTGGCAGACCTCATTGCCATGGAGCCACTGCTGATCAAGCCCAATGACGACGAGCTGCTTGACATCTTTGGCATTAAGGTGAGCGGTGGCGACGATGAGTCTGTTAAGGGCGCAATAGCTGAGCTTCATGCCAAGGGCGCCAAGAACGTGCTGCTGACCCTTGGTGGCGCCGGTGCGTACTTCTCCAACGGCGAGCATATCTGGTTTGCCAACCGCACCTTTGAGGTCAAGCTGCTGTCGACCGTCTGCGCCGGCGATTCCTCGCTGGCCGCCTTCCTGTCCGTGTGGCACGACGCTCCCGAGCGCGTCGAGGACGCCCTGCGCCTCTCGATGGCCACCGGCGCCAACGTGGTGGAGTGCCCCGGTCTGGGCGATTTTGCCAAGGTGGACGAATATAAGAAGCACATCGAGGTTCGCCAGGTCTGCTAGCCGCATCGATACATCGTTGCCGAACACCCGCTTTGGATTCCCAAGGCGGGTTTTTGCGTTCTGGTCGTATGTGGCGCTTACTGTCCCGTTCGTTCGAATTGACCGCGTGATTGCATGTGCGCACATGCTCGTTTCTTGTTAGACTTCTTGAGAACCATCGATTAACGCTTACATGCGTAGGAGGCCATAGGTATGTGCAATGTTTCGCTCAACGGTACGCAGCCCTCAGACGCCTCCCTGTGTGTGCTACGTGCGCTTGAGGCAGCCGGTCTTGAGGCCTGGTTCGTGGGCGGTTGGGTACGTGACGCCCTGATGGGACGCCCCAGCCACGATGTCGACATGTGCTGCAGTGGTCTGTGGCAGGAGTCCAAGGCGGCGCTCGAGGTCGCCGGCATTGCGGTGGTTGAGTCGGGGATTAAATTTGGCGGCATTACCGCTATTTGTGACGATGAGCGCATTGAGGTCACGTCGTATCGCCTGGATGGTTTTTATACCGATGGTCGCCATCCCCAGAGTGTGGAGCGTGCGGCGTCGCTTGAAGACGATCTGGCGCGTCGTGACTTTACCGTTAACGCCATGGCTTGGCACCCCCAGCGCGGTCTTGTCGACCGCTACGATGGCCAGGGCGACCTTGAACGCAAGCTGATCCGTGCCGTTGGAGATCCTAAGCGTCGCTTTAACGAGGATGCGCTTCGCATGCTACGCGCGGTACGTTTTGCCTGTCGTTTGGATTTTATGATCGAGCCTAAGACTAAACTGGCGCTTGCCGAGTGCTCGCCGCTGCTCGATGCCGTGGCACGCGAGCGCGTGGGCATTGAGCTCGAAGGCATTCTTTCGACCGGTCATGGGGGAGACGCGATGCTGCGCTACCCCGAGCTTATTTGTGCCGCCGTGCCCGAGCTTTCGCCGGCTCGTGGGTTTGACCAGCGCAGCGTCTACCATGCCTTTAATGTCTACGAGCATATCGCTCGCGTGTTGACGGTGGCGGGGGAGCTGGCACTGTGTGACGGCGTCGCGCCTTCGTCGAGTTTAATGTGGGCAGCGTTTTTGCATGACGTCTCCAAGCCCGATTGCTTTACGGTCGACCATGCGGGCAGCGGTCACTTTTACGGTCATCCCGAGCTTGGCGCCAAGAAGGCGCGCGCCATTATGGATCGTCTGGCGCTTTCGCACGATTTGGTTCGCGATGTGTGTCTGCTTATCAAGTATCACGATAAGCCGTTGCGTCCCGAGCGTTCCTGTTTGCTCAATATGATGCGCTTGCTTTCGGGCGAGGGCGTCGACACGCCGCGTCTGATTGACGAGCTTATGGACCTTAAGCGTGCCGATACGCTGGGTAAGGCGCCGTCGTGCTTCTATTACGTCGAGACGATCGAGGAAATGCGCTCACTCGCCCACGGACTTCTTGAGGCAGGGGAGCCCTATACTCTCAAGATGCTTGCCGTCAACGGCGGCGATTTGATTCGCGCCGGCGTCAAACCGGGGCCGGAGTTGGGGCAGCTTCTCAATGCCGCCCTCGACGCTGTGATCGAGGATAACGTCCCCAACGAGCGCGAAGCCCTTCTGGCCCATCTGCACCTGGGATAAACATCCTTCGGTTCGTCCCAAATGATCTACTTAGTTGACCTGCGTGTTCCATAACATCCCGACAAAATTCGGGCAATTTGGAATTTCTTCTTGCGCTCGCGTTTTTTGTCCCGTACTATATTTCCTCGCAGCACGGCAGTGCAGATGTCATGTGGCCCGTTCGTCTAGCGGTTTAGGACGCCGCCCTCTCAAGGCGGAGATCACCAG
>CAUEMA010000009.1 GCA_959018755.1 uncultured Collinsella sp.
CGGGATTGGTCAAAATAGTTTGACTATTAGCGGCTAAAATCGCCCGGCGCTAACATCAATTTGCGAAAGAAATTATGCGTTACCCAAGAACAACGTCGGGAGGAAAAGCAGATTATGGCGAATACGAAGCGATAAAAGAAAATGCCACAAGAGAGCGCCATGATAGTACTCACCAGCAAGCGAGTGCAATCATGGCGCTGATTATGCCAGTGTTAATGTTAGGCGCGTGCGATAAAACGTTAAATCAGCTTCACTAGCGAAGCAACATCCGTTACATCCATACCGATATTCAGCAGTTCCAACGCCCTCACCAAACGAAGCAAGAAGTGGTACTCATCGCAAACATCCTCCAAGGCGATTTTCGGTACATTTCCATGTGCAATATCATTTCTTAATGTCTGTATATTTCGCCCCGAATCCTTATCGTTCTGATCGACGCTAAGCCGGCTAACACATGCTTTGCAAACAGCGGGGTCAAGATTTTTGAACGCATGCAGGATGCGGGATTGCAAATTATCGTCATCCCTAATGTGGCTGATGCATCTGTCGACCCGTCTTTTTTCCTCGGAATTCAGATTGCTCTTAACGCGCTCAAACTCAGCAACGACATGGCGTATTTGACTGACAGTCTTTTGAGAATGCTTAACTCCATCAGGAAAATACTTGCTAAACAGCTTCTCAAAATAGGCCGTAAGCTCAATTATCTTTGCATTGGTCAATAGGTTAGAGTCTGCACGAGAAATCGCAAAAGCCGACCGATCTATTTTCCTTTCAAGAAACGCTTGAACAAGACTTCCAAAGTTGTCACAGATATCGCCAGCCCGAATAAAACAATTCCAAGGGTCGTCACGCTCATCAGAAACCTCTGCAGCAGCGCCAGAATGCCAAAAATGTCCAATATACTTATAACGGCCCTGTTCAGTTGCCATATACAGGCTTAACTCGCAATCAGCATTGGACCTTCCGAGACAAAAACGCAGCGCGCAAACGACCGCCTGGTAAAGATATTCGATTTTGCTAGAATCCATGTTCTCAGCAAGCGCCCCGATAAAGGAAAAGAAATTAATCGAAGACATGGGGCTCCCCTCCCAGCTAGACGAGAAAAGGAATGAAATGCTACTGTCCTCTATCGTGGCGTCTCCTCCAGCCAAGTTTTTCTCTGACTCACTGGGTATTATCAATGTTCCGTCTTCATTGATAATCTCACGACCTTGAGGATAAAAGGAATCGATGCAGCTACCAAAAAATCTAATCATTGCTACATCCGCAAATGAATGCCCTGAAGTAAATGACCAGCAATAACAGACTGGAAGAGCAATAGCCGCACCATCGATAGCGGCAAATCCACAAGCATGAAAGCAAATATCGTCAAACCCTGGAAAAGTCCGACCTGTAATTATTGAGTTAACTGACATCTTTTGCGAAAGCATGATGTTCTTAAGCCCAGAGTTAAACACTTCGGATGAGAGACCGTGCGAGGAAAACAACCGAAGAGTATGACCGTCAAACGAAAACGACATCCCCGTCTGAACGCCCTTGATTTCTTGGGATATTGAAACGATCTGTCCAACAACATCAACATTGCCGAAATCAGATCTCACTATCAGTTCCTTTCATCCCATTTACAAACAAATCCGGGCATCTCGCAAAATCTGTTAGCTCCAGGTAATTTTAGCTAAAAAGGACTAAAATCACTCCAAACTAGCAGTGCTGTTTCGTATCTTCGGAATAAAGCCCATTGACCCTTTCCAAAAACATCCAATATAAGACAGACAGCACAACAATCGCAATGCAACAAACCCAATCAAATGCCACTTGAATTGAAAATGAGGAACATTCCGAGACGGATTTGATAATTAATGCAACGTTCATTGCAACGATAAAAATGCGTTTATAGAGAAAATCAATCATCTGAGAAAGGCCGTTCCAAAGAGAATCATAGTCCACTCCCTCACGACACACATCCAGTAATTGAGACTCAATCCTCCGCAAATAAAGATATAAGCGTTCAACGGTCACAACGGCCTGCAAATACCGCACAAATGAATATAAAACAAAGACCCAAAGCGACGACAGAAGAACGGAGCCGCTTACGGATGCCTTAATTCCGTATTGAGAAAGCCATGATTGGGCTGCCGCTGAAAGCAGCAAAGGGTCATATGCATACATGCACAAAACGCATGTTCCTACCACAGTCAGTATAAAATACCTATTCCTGTCAAAGACAGAAGCATTTTTCTCGGCAACCGTATCCTTGTAGTGGTCATACAAAACAGAATCGTCCAAAACTATGCCTTATTAAGCGCTGCAATAATTGAATCTTTGCTAAAAGCTCGTGCCCATGTTGCACCCTTTCCATACAGCTGCTCAGGGGCTTCATTGCTATCATCGATTTTTACGCCAACCAAACGATTGCCGAGTTCAAAACTCTTTGCAACTTCATAGTTCTGCCAGTTCCGGTACCCAATCTCAATGTGATCAGGGTGCAACTTATTTGCTTCTTCCCCAATAATTACTAGCGTATATGAAGCCTCATCGATTTTACGAGATAACGCACGTTTAACCACCGCAACCGAATCGCTCTGAATCTCGTTCGGCGTCTTATCAACCATAGTAAAGTCGAAATTGGAATTCGCATCCCACGCCTTTAGTAAGTAGTAATAAAGGCGATCCTTCTCATAGTCAAAAGACACAAAAACTTTCTTCTTCATAGTTAGACCTTTCGCAAAAAGGAGGACAGATTCGCATTCGGTTACCGAATGTAACGGCCAATCGGAAACAATCTTACCCACGTCCCGCGTCCCCATAACTTAACCTTTTCTATTTATATTTAAATAAAACGGTTAACAGGCAACGGTTCTACGAGCTGGAATACTCAACAATCCTTCGCTCAAAATACTAATCTATCAAACCGAAGCATAGCCCAGCGCGATCGTGTCGGAAATGTAGGTGTAAACGCGCCGACAGCCAGCCGTCGAAAAAAGAAAACGGCTCCTGTCCTGGAATCTGGAATAACCACAAACACAGGTTCTAGGAAAAGACGGGGGCCGCTATGGAGATATTCGCAGACGCGATGCCGGAGAAGGTCGCCATCCCGAGGTCGACCGACGGGATGGTCAACATCCAGTCGCTGCTCAGGCTGCTCGCCGAACAGGTCGTGAACGTCATCATGGACGAGGAGGCCGACCAGCATTGAGACGATGGGGCCAACAGCAGGAACGGCTACAGGGGCCGCAGTCTCGAGACATGCGTGGACACACTCAACCTGAGAATCCCCACGCTCAGGACGGACAGCTTCTTCCCCGAGGATGTCCTTGATCGCCACCAGCGCGTCAACCGCGCCCTCATCGCGGCGGCGGTCGAGATGTACGCCACCGGCTCCTGACAGCTGAGGCGCCGCATAGGCCGCATCGTCTCGTCGGTCTTCCGCGCCAGGGACGCCGCCACGGCCGTGGCCATGTACCACGCGGCGTGCGAGATGCGTGAGGGTTGCTGCCCGAGGGCTGCAAGGATGCTCGAGGAGGCGGAGCCCGACGCGCTCGCGTACCTTGACTTCCCGCCGTCGCACTGGAAGCACCTGCACACCAACAACGTGCAGGAGCGCGCCAACAGGGAGATAAAGCGCCGCTCGCGCGTGGTGCAGGTCTTCCCGTCGGAGAGTTCGCTGCTCAGGCTCGTGGGCGCCGTCATGTGCGACCAGGCCGAGACATGGTCCGGCTCGCGCTACTTCTCGGAGAGGAAGATGGCCGAGATGCATGACGCCGCGTTCAGAATGGGTGCCGCGGGCGAGCACGACTGGGCGGAGCTGGAGAAGACGGCCAGGAAGATGATCGAATCCAGCCTGAAACTTGCCGACAGCGTGGAGGCGGCCTAGGATATCAACTGATTCCGGATATCGGACACAGGGGCCGCAAGGGCCCTTACACCAACTTTCTCGACACTACCCCGAAAGCCACGGTCTCTCCCATCCTTCCCAGGCAAACCAGTCAAAGAAACTGCCCGGGACACCATATCACGAGGGTCGTACCCCCTGTCCCCAGGAGGCACGACCCTCGTGATTTGTTTTCTCAATTCACAGCATTAGGCAATACACTTGTTTTCAATATAGCTTTCGGTTGCATTATCTCGATGGATTATCTTGGCGGGGTTGCCAATTACTATGGAATGGCTGGGAACATCAAAGTTCACATACGAATTTGGAGCGATGAGGACATCGTCGCCAATTGTGATTCCACCAACGATAGTTGAGTTGACCCCCATCCACACGCCATCGCCTATACAAGGCGCACCTTTACGACGGCCCCTATTTTCCTGCCCTATCGTCACGCCTTTGTGTACGTTGCAATTTGCGCCCATACTTACAGCCGGATTAATATCTATCCCATATGGGTGACCAAGATAGAAGCCTGGTCCGATTTGCACACGTGGACTGATTCCAAGGCCGTATTTCTCGCGCATTCGCCAAAGGATAAACTTCCATATTGGGTTACAAGATTCTTGACAATTCCTCATGACCCACATGAACCTTACACCAGGTTCCCTTATCCAAAGAGATAGGGACACCCCCCAACGTGTCAAATCCTTTTTGAAAACCGCTTTCATGTTATTCTCTCCTTCCAATGAGAAACGTTATCGATTTAAAATCAACCGCAGGGCACGCAAAGCCCAAGCACCAGAACCTTAGAAAGCAGCGCAAGAGCATGCGGCCCGCAAATGCGCGAAAACAGTCGAAGTTAGACCTTTTATGAACGTAGGACCCCACGAGTGGCAAGAGTCTTACACACTTATCTTGCTAAATAATTTACTCTCTTGCCAGCTAAATACACCAAGGCAAGCAATCCAAACGTGCGGATAAATAACGGTCGTTATGCAAGTGCTTCCATAACGACCGGCATCGAAAAAACAATCACAGAAGTGCGGCCAACTTTACCTTCAAGGCGTTAATAGCTTGGACAAACAGCGTTCTATATGAATAGAGAATGAATACGCCAACAAGAAGGGTTCCAGCGGTAAGAAATCGCACGAATAACGATTGCAAAATCAGTATGGCGGCCATCGACAATAGCATCGGGAGAAATTGTCGCCATTCAACTGTAATCTCAACATACTTCTTGGTATGGAAATACCTAAATATGACGACAGCAAGGTAACCCAAAAATGCAGCAACGACACTGCCGTAAAGGCCCATAATCGGAATCAATAGAAACATGAGGGCAATATTCAGCAGAGCGCCAGCGGCGGTTGAGACTAAATAACCGAAGCTATCCTTGTGAACTGTATAAGGCGCACCCAGAAAATTACCAATAGTGAATAGATAATTACCGAGAAGAAGCCACGATGAATACTGCCAGGCACTCGCATAGTCGGGAGAAACATACAGCATTGTCACAGGACGAATTATCATCATTAAAGATAGAGTTAATAAACCTGCCGATAATACAAGTTTGTTAAATACATTTGAAGTAAACTGATCCCTATCTTTACTATCGTCTTCACGGATCGCAGAGTAAGACCAAGCCTGAGTAAATGTATTTGCTACAACACTAATAATAGAAGGCATCTTATACGCAACAGCGAGGATACCATTTGCAGCAGCCCCGAGCATAGCTGTTACCATCACACGCGAAGACGAATTGATAATCCACCACATAAACGTGCTAGGCATTAATACAATCGCATATTTAAACATCTCTAAAAAGAGCGTTCTATCGAAGCGCAAACAACAAAGTCTGCCAAATAGTCCCGAAACCAGTGCGGAATAAACAGAAGTTACGACAAATGCCATTACATAGGCAAGAAGATAACCTGAAACTCCCCATTTGAATACAACCAAGAACAGGATATTGAAGCCTGCGGTAAACGCAGTGCAGAGTATATTACTAAACGCGAACTCACGAAGCTTCTCTAAACCACGAAGAAAAGCTTGCAACATAGAGGATGATGCCGAGGTGATGCAGTACAGATACATTAGCACAGCAAAATCGGAGACATCTGATGACAGTCGAGCCATCGGAATCATAAGCAGCCCGACGACGTAAGCAAAGACCAAAGCAGTAATTCCAACGGTCAAGATTTGATTATCGTTACCCTTTTTATCCAGCGGAAAACGCATGACAGCATCAGAAAGATTGAGGGTCAACATAGGACCCACAACAAACGAAATCGTTGTTACCAAGTCCGCCGTACCATAATCCGCAACGCTAAGCGTATATGTATAGATTGGAACCAAAAAGAATGAGATCAATTTGGTACCGAAGTTTCCAAGAGCAAAAATCACAGTATTATTAAAAAGATATTTTGAACGACTATCAGTCATAATCCCCCTCGCGCCGCTGTTAGGCTTTACAAACTAGTCAACAACACCAACTATTGAATTTAAATAAGATGCATCTGAGGAAACCTCAGACGTAAACGCACCGACCTCGTCGACATTCTTACCGGGAATCGGCATTTTGTGCCTCGCACCCATGCGCATCCACTCATATTCATTGTCGATATGGCCAATATCCACCGCCTGAATACCGTCCAAGCATAAATCATAAGCAAGCACAGTTGCAGTGGGGCCCAACGCCAATAAGACTATGTCGTAATTAGATGCATTCTTACTGGTTAATGCCAATATAGATTCGTAACTAGAAAAGGCGTTCGTAGAAGGCGCAAGTATCCGATGCAGGCACTCAGATTGAGCAAATAAATCGTTTCCAACTCCTAACCTAGACTCTTTTCCTTCAACCAGAAGAACCCTTTTGCCTTTCCAGATCCTTTTAATATTTTCAAACTCACTTGAAGCGCTGCTTTTATCTTTTAAATCAATATACGGACGCGTAATGCTTGAATCGACATAGCAATTGTCCAGATTTAAAACTTGTAGCAATTGATTTTCAGATTGGTATTTAAACTCTCGCCAGTGAGCTCGTGCCAAGAAGTTCATGTTTGTGTCATCGTTTAGCACCCGAAGCACGCCAATAAGCAAATGCTCATTAGTGCTCTGAAGAACTTCCATTAATCTGCGGGATAACTCTGGAGTAACATCCTGGTAACCGCAGGCAGCTTCTCTACCCAGGAGCCAACCAAACTCTCCATCACCAAAACGTGCAAGAGATTTATTATTAAAAATGATCTCATCGACCGCGGTTTCATTGTTCATAAAATCAATATCAGGATAATTTTTGGATGCCAGCTTTACGGTGTAGTAGAAATACTTCACGAAAGATTTGGCATATCCATAAAGCCTTTTAACCGGCTCAGGAACGCGAGTCTTAATGGCACTCATTATTCCCTCCGTTAAAAACGAATGAATCAAAGTTGTTCTTTCCTGCAATACTCTAAAAAGTCTGAATAACCGTTAAAAAGCGGTTTCCAATCACCAAAAGCCGCATCGGTCACGTCAGGCGAAACAAGGTTGTTTACCTCACGAAATTCCGAGCATAAGTTGTTTCTGTCGTCCTCAAACAGCCAGAAGTACTCTCTGAATAAAACTTTTTCAGGCTCATGTCCATAACGCTTTAAATAACTTGTGTACAAATCAACGGCTTCAGAAAGTTGCCTACTCTTTCGTTTCACCCGATATTCGTCAATAGTGCAAAGCACCTTTGCTGGATTACCAGCGACAACAACGTTGGAGGGAATCGTTCCGCTGACAATTGATCCGGCTCCCACGATGACGTTATCCCCGATACTTGATCCCGCGAGAATAACAGCGTTCATTCCAATAAATACGTTGTTACCAATAGAAACCGGCGCTTGATGGCCAAAGACCTCGCCATAGCAGCCCTTAACAACAGACCAACTATAGTCATGAGTCAAAATGATTACGCCTCGGGTTAACTGGACATTGTCCCCAATTGTTATCAAATATGGGTTTTGCTCATCTATTACGCAGTCTCTCGGACTTGAAAATAGATACACCCCGTCGCCAATTTTCATGCCCATCTTTCTTAACGCAGCTAAATATGTATCCGAATCAGCTTTGTATCCGAAAATGAGCCTTTTTAACAACTTTTTCATCGCCACTATTTCCTCAACTAAAACAAGCGCCATTAAACAGAAATTACTCTTGCGCAAATCTATACGCGCACCTCAAGCGACGAAGCCAAGAGAGATAGTCCAAAGATAAAAGGCAGTCCCAAATTGATTTCAACCACAGAGCACACTGTCATTGCAACAACGAAGGCATAAAGACCGTGTTCACGACGACCCATATAATGAATCCTACCGATTGATACATACTCCGTAATTAGAAATAAAACTGCACCTACAAGTCCGTTAGTGAGAAGGATATGAAACAAGCCCTCTTGTGCGTCAGCTGCTCCGCATGCGCCAATTACCGCCTGGTTTGCACCGTTTGCAGTTAGATAACCAAGCAAGGGGCGTTTAATAAATAAGCCAATTAGCACCGGATAGATAAAAATCCTACCCGTCAAATCAGAACTCTCTCCAAGAACATTCGTAATAAATCTACCGAATGGACCCCATGTCAACAGTCCCGTAAAAGCAACAGCAACAACTGATAATACAACTGTCAGAATCGGCAAAAATAACCGATGCGCAGGCAATGCTCGTACCGGATAGCTTAGCAAAATCATTATTATCATAATGACCGTACCAATCACGCCAGTTGAACAGCCCACCAAGACGCTAATCCACAATGAAATAGAACCGAATACCACCAACGTTACTACAGACGGAATCTTCCAATATATGAGTGCAAAACAAAGCAAATTCATATACGAAAGCAAGAACTTGTCGCCAATAATATAGTTTGACGAGAAGAGGTATTCATTGTCCTGAGTCACAACCCCCTTGCCACCAGTCGCAACAGCAAACACGTCAGCTACGCAAATCAGCAAACAGGCAATCAGGCAAATCGTCGTGCCCGATAGCTCATTCCCATACTTCCGTCGTAATTCAGAAGGAACTATAAACAACAGGGCGCCCACCATTCCTTCAACCCATGCAGATCCTGGACTCACTTTTCCGAACAAGCCCTCAACAAAGACAAGCCCACAGTACACAAGACCGGCCTTCTCAAAGTGAGCGAGCTCACCCCACGAAACTCGAAAACAAACTAAGGCACATGCGAACAGAGCAATGAGAAGCCTCAGTGTGGTTAGTTGAGAGCCGGTTAATCCAGTCCAAGATGAACCATAATTAAACATTGCAAGCATGCTGGCTATTACTATTAATAAATCCTTGATTTCAACCCTTCGTGCAATGCCAATTAAGCCAACACGACGATCATCAGCGCTTCTTAAAATGCTGCCATCTCTATGTACGTTCATTGTAAATACGCCCACGTTTACCTCTTGACTAGCTGCGCTCTTTCCAATACCTAAAATTCTTAACCCACTCCCTAAATTTCAAAAGGTAAATACAGCAACGATAATGCTCTCCAACTAGCAAGTTTTCGAATAAACGCTGTTGAATCGGTAGGTACTCAATCGGTAAAGTTGAAGCATATTCAAGTTGAAGGGGGCTTTTCATAAGTTCATTCAACCAGCAATATTTCTCTTTATAAGACAAATTAGAACTGGCAATAATGCCGGCGCAGAGCCTAATGCAGTCAATTGCCGTTCTTGCAATCCTCATCTCGACGTCTTCAAAAATATCCTCTTTCTTAGCCATGGCACAAAGTTCATCTACGAACTGCTCGTAACGATTAATCAAATCGGGGCTGAGACTTGAAGTTAACGACGCTTGTCCTTCCTTCCTGTAACGGTATCCAACGATATCCGTAAAGGCAATCGCGCGCGATTTAGCATAAGCGCTAAGGTTAAAGATAGTGTCCTCAGAAAGAATGGCTTTAAATCGAAGTTGATTATTTACAATCAACGATCTTCGATATATGGATGCCCAGACCGCCATAGGAAACGACTCAGTTAAATTGTCATCCTCAGCATGGCCGTATAGCCTTAGCCTTATCGGCTCTATTTGAGATTTATCACAGGCAATAGTTCCCGCAAGAGGATGCTTTTTTGTGCACAAAATCTTGTTTTCAGATGAATCGCAATGGCCCCCGACCACAATGTCAGCGCTAGTCTCAACAGCTTTCCTATACATAAGTTCATACATGTCGGGCTCAAGCCAGTCATCAGAATCAACAAATGCAATGAAGTCGCCAGTTGCATGCTCTATGCCAGTGTTGCGGGCAGGCCCCAAGCCGGAGTTCATTTGATGAATAACCTTTACATTGGCATGGCTCCCGGCGTAAGACTCGGCAATTTCGCCGCTACCATCAGGCGAGCCATCATCGACACATATAATTTCAATATCCTTGAGGGTTTGATCAAGGATACTGTCCAAGCATTTAGGCAAATATCGCTCCACCTTATAGATTGGAACTACTACGCTCAGAATTGGATTACTCAAAAGATGGCCCACCCATTTCAATAAATTCTAGTTCAGCACACCGTTTAATAGCATTCCGTAAGCAGTCAAACAACTATCTTTAATTCGATAGAAATCTTGCTTCCAGGTCAACTTAAATAGCTTTGTATCTGAACTCAAGACGTTCCAGACTCGCTGCTCGAACGGCATGTCAAGCAATGAAATAAGATCATCACACCGGGGATTATTGGGTTCGATTGACGCAAATGCGGCGGCGATCGAGGGATCATGACGTTGAGCCAAAACGATGAGGTAATCGACCAGCAGATAGTCAATCAACCGATCGCTATTACGCCAATACTCAAGGAAGAAGTCTCTCGCCACGACAAACGGATGACGTTGATCCTCCTTGCAGGCAAGCGAATATCCCGCAAACATGCCGCATGCAACCGAAGCGTGCAAGTAATCGGGCCTCTTGATGGACCAGATCGGCAAATCCATATATTCACCCAACGAACCGGCGCAGAAGAAAGTGGCATCGAGCCACATACCACCATGCTCGGCAAGCAAAGAGAGACGCAGCAGGTCGGATAGATTCGTCCGTGACATGATGCCGTCGTGAACCTTCTCGAGCACCCAATCGGGGATATGAGCATAGTCGGAAAGGTTCTCATCCGTAATGACGATGACCTCGTGCCCACCGGCGTGGCGGCGCACGGAGTCGATGCACGCCCTGACGATCTCGGGCGCGTTCTCCTCGCCCTGCCACCAGCACATCCAGATCTTCCCCTCGAGAGCAGGATCGGACGGCGGCAGCGGTGCGTCATAGTCATATGACTCGAAGAAATCGCCGAAGCGGTTCTCGAGATATTTGAGAACGGTCTCATGCTTGCGCAGCAAGCGCTCCTTTACCGCAGACGGCTCCTTGTACCCGTTGCGGCTCATGACCTGGATATCGAGCTTCGCCCGAAACGTGTTGATTGCCTCGGGCCACGAGGTGGCTCTGGCGATTCGGAATGTGGCGCCGATCTCCTCGCAGGACCGATGCACGATCCTCTTGATGTTGTTATGGCCGTTAGCCATCGATTGACTCCTTATATAGGTTCACGAGATCACTCATAAACTTCTCGCGCGAGCAGTTTTCCATGACGTAGGAGCGGCAGTTGCGCTGCAGCATCGAGTAAGCGGACCGATCCAAGAACGCGCTCGTGCCGCGCGAGATGGCATCCGCCATCGACGGGACATCCCCGGGCTCGCAAATGAACCCCGTTTTCCCTTCATCGACCAACTCGGGGATACCGCCAATATTTGTGCCGACGACAGGCGTGCCTGCAGCGAAAGCCTCCACGATCGAGTACGGCATGTTCTCTCGACATTTCGAACTCGAGATGGCGAGAGAAGCCCTCTCGACAAACGCTTGCAGTGCCCCACCGGTCTGATAACCGGCGAACTCAATGCGAGCTGCACAGCCCAACGAAGACGCCAGCGTCTTGAAATCGGCGGCATCGGGGCCGTCGCCGACTACAACTAAGCGCATATTCTGCGGAAGGCTCGGCAGGGCGGCATCGAAGGCCCTCAGCAGCGTGTCGACGCCCTTCTCAACAGAGAGCCGCCCGAAGAACAGGAGGTAGGGGTTCTCCCTGTCGGTCGCATCCGCCCCGGCATTCGCGGCGCGGTCAATGATCGCGTCGTCGGCGAAGTTCTGCAGGAAGACGACCTTACCCTCGGGCCAGCCGCCCTCGATGAGCTTGGAGCGCATGAACCTTGAGGGCGCGATGACCCTGTCGATCCGCCGGTTGGACTTATGGGCCCTGTTAAAAGATGCCTCCATCGCCGCCAGCGCGCTCTTCGCACGCGAGCCCTTTACGCAGCGGTTCTCTATGCAGTGGCGGTAGCGCCCGTCCTCGAGGCACGCGTCGCAGACACGCCCGTCGCCGTCGAGCATGAGGTAGCCGGGGCAGACGGTCACGTAGTCGTGGGCCGTGTAGAAGACCGGGACCTTGTTCTCCCCCAGGTAGGGGGCGTCGAGAATGGACAGCGTGATCTGCCTGTGCACATTGTTGAGGTGGACGACATCGGGGCGGAACTCCTCGCAGAGGGCCTGGAAGTTACGCTTCGCCTCCGGCGAATAGATCAACGCCACGCCGTCGCGCGCCGCCTTAAGGGGATTCTTGACATTGTTGTACTCACGCTGCGTCACGAAGTATTTGTCCCACTTACAGGGCAGGTTATCAGGGTGCCTCATCGAGAAATAGGCCACCTCATGCCCCATGCGCTCCAGCTCGGATCCGACGGTGAGGTAATAGGTCTCCGCGCCGCCCTTGCGGTAGTGGAATTTGTTTACGAGAAGGATCCTCATCGGCCTTCACCCCCGTAGACTGCAAGGGTCCGCTCGACGACGGAATCCCAGTTGCAGGTTTTCTCGACATGCGCCTTGGCGGCCCCGCCAAGGACTCTCCCGCGGTCGCCTTCAGCAAGTAGGCCTTGCAGCGCGGCCTGCAGGGAATCGGCACTGCCCTTCTCAAACGTCACGCCGTTGCCGGCGAGGACGTCCGCGCACTCGGGGATGTCGCTCGTCACGCAGCAGCGGCCGTATGCCATGGCCTCCAGCAGGCTCATGGGCATGCCCTCCACGTCGGAGGGCAGCACGTAGGCGTAGCAGTTGGAGTACAGCTCCTCCAGGGGCTCGCCGTTGACGAACCCGGTGAAGAGGACGCGGGGGTCGCCCTGGGCGGCCTCGCGAAGGGACGCCTCGTACTCGGAGGTGTCCGATCCGCCGCCGGCGATGACGAGCCTCTTGTCCGTGTCGAACTTCTCGAAGGCCTCGATCAGGAGCTCGGGCCGCTTCTCGGGGACGAGCCTGCCCAGGTACAGCAGGTAGGAGCCCGCATCGAGCCCCCACTTCTCCTTTATCCGGTTGGCCGGCCTCGGCTGCTTCGGCTCGATACCGTTGGGGATGAACGTCGCCGTGCGGCCGTAGACGTCCTGAAAGTAGGACTGGACCGATTTGGACAAGACGATAAGGCCGTCGGCCTTGGTGGCGGCGGTCTTCTCCCCCATCTTGATGTAGGTGCTGGCGAGCCTGCCCCACTTGGCACGCTGCCAATCCAGGCCGTGGATGGTCGCCACGGTGCGAATGCCAGCGTGCTTGGCCAGCGCGAGCGGCACGCAAGGGCCCTCGGCGTGATAATGGATCACGTCGGGGCGGTCCTTGATAGCCGCCTTGGTAGCAAAATATGAGGACGAGAGGGCGGCGAGGCCCTTCCTGTCGATTGTCTTAACCGGCACGACGCGCACGCCGTCGACGACGCGCTCGCGGCAGTCCGCGCCGTCGCCGGTCATGACGTCCGCGCCGGAGCGGTCGTAGCAGGTGACCTCGTGGCCTAGCGCCGCCATGCGGCGGGCGAGCTCGGTCACGACGACCTCCACGCCTCCCTCGCGGGAGCCGTATCTCTTGTGTCCGATCATCGCGATGCGCATCTAGCACGCACCCTTGCCGGTGAAGACCTCGATCACCGTGAGGACGACGATCTTGAGGTCCGTTATGGGGCCGCGCTTGGCGATGTACTCCAGGTCCCGGCGGACCATGCCGTCGAACCCGGTCGAGTTGCGCTCCGTGACCTGCCACCAGCCGGTGATCCCGGGCTTCACGGCCAGGCGCTGCAGGTCGAACTCCGTGTACTCCGCGACCTCGTTGGGCAGCGGCGGCCGCGGGCCCACGACGGACATCTGGCCCAGGAAGACATTCACGAACTGCGGGAACTCGTCGATGGAGTGCTTTCGGATGAACTTGCCGATCTTCGTTACGCGCGGGTCGTCCTTCATCTTGAACATGGCGCCGTCGAGCTCGTTTCGCCCCTTGAGCTCGGCGAGGCGCTCGTCGGCGTCTTTGTACATGCTTCGGAACTTCCACATGCGGAAGGTGGAAAGGCTTCCATCGCGGTGGGTCTGGCCCACGCGGATCTGGCTGTAGAACGGGTTGCCCTCGCTCTCCAGGCGGATGGCGGCTGCGAGCACAAGGCTCGGTATGGCGATGACGGCCAGCACGCAGCCGCTGAACACGATGTCGAACGTGCGCTTTACGGCACGGTAGCCCAGGCGCGTGCGGTCCCAGTCCTTCACGGCCTGCATGGACTTGTAGCGCACGCTCACCTCGCCGCGATTCATGGCCTGGGCAACAAGCGCGGCCCCCACCGGCGCGTTTTGCCCTGTCACTTCTTTAGTAGTCAAGTTCAAATCCACGTCCCTGTCCCCAGGGATCCCTCAATCGATGAATTCAAATTGCGAATGAATTGCCAGTGCGACGTCCCCTTACGTCTTACTGAGCACGTCCAACGGAAGCAGCTCCCTAAAAGCGGAGTCGCCTTCGCCCACGTCTACCAGGCACCAGCGCTTATGACGGTCGATCTTCTTTACACGGGCCTCTTGCCCCACCAAGGGCCCCTGCTCTATGTGCAACACGCCGTCTTCTATGCGGGCCACGCTGTTGCGCACCACACCGTCGTCGTCGAGCACGCTGCAGTACCAGTCCTGCGCATCGTCCGGCATGGGCGCATAGGCCCGCTCCCTGCTGCCGGCAATGCGACAGCCAAAGCTCAACTGGGCCAAAGCCCTATCGAGCAGGGCGGCATCGCGCGTGGCAACGAAGAAGTATTCCTTGTACATGGGTTTGGTTTGGAGCGACCAGGCGCCGTCCCGCTTAAACCAGAACTCCTTTTGCATCACAAAAGCGTCCTGCATCAGCTCGCGCGGGATTATGCGGCGGACCTTTTCGCAGGTCTCGCGCTCTTTACCATGGGGGGTGTGGACCAGATACCAGTGGACGCGGCCATGCTGGCTGTTGGTGATGGCGCCGTTAAAGGCACCAGGCAGCTGCTCTTGGCGCCGCATCGTCTGTTCCATCTCTCGCCCCCTTAACTTGCATCCGCGACACACGCGGATGCAAGGGCGTTAAGAACAGGCTTCTCGCTCGCAGCTAGGCGCAGTCGCAAAAGTACAGGTTTTCGTATCTTTCGACGAAGCTCATTATACGAATAAATCCAGACCGTTTTCCCAGATTGCGTAAATTGCGGCGCGAGCGGACACATCTCCATACCCCACTACAAAAACCTGTACATTTTTGCGCAACAAAAAAGCCGCTCTACCAGCGGCTTTTCTTATATATGGGCAATATTGGATTGTTACGGGGACATTTCTGCTTTACCAAACGGTTACGGGGGTTGTTGGCATCTTGTGAGCGTTGCGCAACTGCAACTAATCCTTCCCAGCCCCTTGCTCGGCATAAAAAAGCGGCTGCCCCGTGCATGGGACAGCCGCGTATACATGCGGTTTATAAACCTTTGGCGTCACCTTAGGCGCGAGTCTTGATCTCCTCGGTCACCTTGGCAACAAACTCGTCAACGCTCATCTGAACGGTCTCGTTAGAGCGGTCGCGGACGGAGATGTTGCCGGCCTCGACCTCCTTCTCGCCCAGGATGAGCATGTAGGGCACGCGATCGATGCTGCGGGCCTCGCGGATCTTGTAGCCGATCTTCTCGTCACGGTCGTCGCAGACCACGCGAATGCCGGCCTCCTCCAGCTTGGCGCACACCTCGTGGGCGTAGTCGCGGCTCTTCTCGGAAACCGGAAGTGCCTTGACCTGCACGGGGGCCAACCAGGTGGGGAACTTACCCGCAAAGTGCTCGATCAGAATACCGATGAAGCGCTCGATGGAGCCAAAGCACACGCGATGCAGCATGATGGGACGCTTCTTGGTGCCGTCGGCGTCCACATACTCCAGGTCAAAGTTGAGCGGCATCTGGAAGTCGAGCTGGACGGTGCCGCACTGCCAGGTACGGCCGAGCGAGTCCTCCAGGTGGAAGTCGATCTTGGGGCCGTAGAAGGCACCGTCGCCCTCGTTGACCTCGTAGTCCATGCCCAGCTTCTCCAGAGCGGTGCGCAGGCCCTCCTCGGCGCGAGCCCAGTCCTCGTCCGAACCCATGGAGTCCTCGGGGCGGGTGGAAAGCTCAACGTGGTACTTAAAGCCAAACTTCTGGTACACGGAGTCGATGAGGTTGACCACGCCCACGATCTCGTCGGTCAGCTGGTCGGGACGCACAAACAGGTGGGCGTCGTCCTGGTTAAAGCAGCGCACGCGGAACAGGCCGTGCAGGGCGCCGCGCAGCTCGTGGCGGTGCACCAGGCCAATCTCGCCGGCGCGGATGGGCAGCTCGCGATAGGAGTGCGGCTTGGAAGCGTACACCAGCACGCCGCCCGGGCAGTTCATGGGCTTAATGCAGTACTCCTCGTCGTCGATGACAGTGGAGTACATGTTGTCCTTGTAGTGGTCCCAGTGGCCCGAGGTCTTCCACAGCTGCTTGTTCATGATGAGCGGCGTGGAAATCTCCACGTAGCCGGCCTTGTGGTGGATCTCGCGCCAGTAGTCCAGCAGCGTGTTCTTAAGGATCATGCCGTTGGGAAGGAAGAACGGGAAGCCGGGGGCCTCGTCGCGCATCATAAAGAGGTCCATCTCGCGGCCGATCTTGCGGTGGTCGCGCTTCTTGGCCTCCTCCAGCATGTGCATGTGCTCGTCGAGCTCTTCCTTGGTGGCAAAGGCGACGCCGTTGATGCGGGTGAGCATCTTGTTGTCCTTGTCGCCCTTCCAGTAGGCGCCCGAGACGCCGGTGAGCTTAAAGGCCTTCAGCGCCTTGGTGTAGCAGATGTGGGGGCCGACGCACATGTCGATGTAGTCGCCCTGCTGGTAGAAAGTGATGCGGGCGTCGTCGTCCAGGTCACCGATGTGCTCGACCTTGTACTTCTCGCCGCGCTCCTCCATAAGGGCGATGGCCTCGGCGCGGGGCTTCTCGTACACGGAGAACTTGAGGTTCTCCTTGACGATCTTCTTCATCTCGGCCTCGATCGCGGGAAAATCGTCCTCGCTGATCTTGACGCCCTCGGGCAGGTCAACGTCGTAGTAAAAACCGTTGTCGGTCGCGGGGCCATAGGCAAAGTCGGCCTCGGGGTACAGGCGCTTGATGGCCTGAGCCATGATGTGCGCGGCAGAGTGGCGGATGACGTGCGTGACCTCGTCCTGCGGGAGCTCGGCCACCGAACCGTCATTGTAGAGTGCCTTCATGGGTATGTTTTCTCCTCTCGGATGCCTGATGCAAGTGCGTGCGATGCGCTCGGCGTTTTTGACTTGCATCATTATAGGCAGGTTGCCTTGGTATACAAGCGCCCGCCGCACCTTAATGGCACGGCGGGCGATTTTCTACGCATGCTTCATCGTGTGGGGGCGGGGCTGTGGGGCGCGCGTGCGGCTTTCGCGTGACGCGCGGCGCCCGTGGCTTGCGGCCGGTCCGGCGATGGATGCGTTACTGAATGCGAGTTCGGCAGTAGGGGCAGACCTTCCAGTGCGCGTCGAGCGGACGATGGCAGCTGGGGCAGACGTTGCGAACCTGGGTGTCGCACACGGGGCAGACGACAAAGTCCTTCTCGATGGGGGCGCCGCACTGCGGGCAGGTGCCGTACTGGGCAAGCTGGCGCTCGCGCAGGGCCATGTCCAGCTCCTGTTCCTCGCGGTCGGCCGCGTAGGAGTGCGGACGCAGGACCAGATAGGCGATAAGGCCCACAAACGGGATGAGGGCGATGATGCCCCATGCCACGTAGGCGCTGGCGCCGCGGCGGCGAGCGTCGATGAACACATAGACGACCGACAGCACGTACAGGGCGATGATAAAGCCAGCAAAGGCATAGATGACGCCCATAAGCTGCGGCGACATGAGCTCGGAGATGTACTTGGACATTGAGGTGTACCTTTCGGAATATTTACAGTCCGGTCTAGTGTAACACGGGGGTCGTTCGAGCGGGACCCTGGTGGGACCCAGTGGCGGCCACAGACACAAACATCTCAATCTGTAACAGGTAGAGGCGAAATCCGGGCCTAGATGTTACAAATCGAGACATTCAAAATCCGTCGGAGGGTTTGTCTTGATCTATAACATCCACAACCCAAATCATCAGTTAACTGTTACAGATTAAGACAAAGAAAACCGCCCAGGCCGAATGCCTCAATCTGTAACAACAACTCGGCAAAAACAGGTCTAACCGTTACAGATTTAGACATTCGAAACCGACTGATGGGTTCATCTAAATCTGTAACATCTGGAACCCAGTTCTTCTGCCCACTGTTACAGAACGAGACAAACCTCTGACACCAGGGACGGCAGACGAGGTTATCGACGTTACTGAGTCTCCCCTCGCCTGCCGTTGGCGGGTGTTGCGGGGCTGTTCGCCGCATTGCCGCTGCGCTGGGGGCGTGCAGACCGTAGGATAGTCCTATTGACAGCCTGTCAACTCTTCTGGGAGGCACTGTGACGGAAACGTTTGATATCGCAATTGTGGGCGCGGGCATCACCGGGTGCGCCATCGCGCGGCAGCTCGCGCGCTATGACCTTTCCATTTGTGTGGTCGAGGCGGCCAACGATATCGCGCTGGGCGCGTCGAAGGCCAACGGCGGCCTGGTGCACGCCGGCTACGATCCTGCGCCGGGCACGGTAAAGGCGCAGGTCAACACCCGTGGTTGCGAGCTGTATGGCACCTGGGCCCAGGAGCTGCGATTTTTGTTTTGCCGAACCGGTTCGATGGTGCTGGGGTTTAACGACGAAGACCGCGCGCACCTGGAGAAGCTGCGTCAGAATGGCCTGGCCAACGGCGTGCCCGAGCTGGCGATCATTGGCCCCGACCGCATCCACGAGCTGGAGCCGCGCGCGAGCGTCAGGGCGACGTGTGCGTTGTGGTGCCCCTCGACCGGTTACGTCGACCCGTTTGAAGTGGCCATCGCCGCGCTGGAGAACGCGGTCGCCAACGGCGTGACGTTTATGCGCTCCACACCGGTGGAGGCGATTGAGGTTTCTGGCAGCGAGGCAACTGACGGGGCTGCACGCTTTACGCTGGTGACGCCAGCCGGCGACGTGCGCTGCCGTTACCTGATTAACGCCGCGGGCAACGGTGCCGCGGACATCTCGCATATGGCGGGCGCCGAAGAGTTCCAAATGGTCTGGCGCCAGGGCAACATTGTGGTACTGGACAAGGAGCCGTGTGCGCTCATGCCGCTCTATCCCGTTCCCACGCCGGTCTCCAAGGGAGTTATTGTCACGAGCACCGTACATGGCAACACCGTGATTACCGCGACGGCCGCCGTGCGCGAGCCCGGCGACACGCAGACCTACGCGACCGATGTCGACGCGCTGCTGACCGGCGCGCGCAAGCTGGTGCCCGACCTGGACACGCGCCGCGTGGTGCGCGCATTTGCCGGCGGACGCCCGGTCATTAAGGGGACGAACGACTTCTTTATTGGACAGTCCGCCGTGGTGCCAGGCCTGTTCCAGGCGGCGGGCATTCAGTCGCCGGGCGTGGCGAGCGCACCAGCCATTGCCGAGCGCATGGAGCGCGTGATACGCGAGGCGGGCGCTGCTTTGCGCGAACGGGACGATTGGGACCCGATTCGCCGTGCGCCGGACGATTTTGACCGCGCGCCGCTTGCACGCAAGCAAGAGCTCATTGAGTCCGATCCCACGTGGGGGCAGATCGTCTGTCGCTGCGAGACGGTGCCCGAGGCCGAGATCGTAGCCGCGATCCGACGCCGCCCGGGCGCGGTTTCGGTCGAGGGCGTCAAGCGCCGCTGCCGCGCCGGTATGGGTCGGTGCCAGAGTGGTTTTTGCCAGAGCCGCGTGGTGGCAATCCTAGCGCGCGAGCTGGGCTGCGACCCCAACGAGGTGCTGTTGGAGGATACCGGATCTTGGCTGGTCGAAGGACCACTGAAGGGAGTGCGCTAGGATGGCGACGGTTGATATACGCGACGAAGGCGCAGAGGCAGGAGCCGTAGCGTCGGTGTCGACGCAGGCGTTCGACGTGGTCGTTATCGGCGGCGGACCTGCCGGCATGGCGGCCGCACTTGCCGCACATAAGGCAGACGCGCGCGTGGCCATCGTGGAGCGCGAGCAGCATCTGGGCGGCATCCTGCGCCAGTGCATCCACCCCGGTTTTGGCCTTTCGCACTTTAAGCAGGAGCTCACCGGTCCCGAGTACGCGCAGCGCTTTATCGACCAGGTGCGCGCCACCGACATTGCGCTGTTCTTGGACAGCATGGTGCTTGGGATTGATTCGAGTGAGTCCACGGAAGACACCACACTCTACACCGTCACGCTCATGAACCGCGCCGGTATGCTGCAGCTCACCGGGCGCGCGGTCGTCCTTGCCATGGGTTGCCGCGAGCGCACGCGCAGCGAGATCAAGATCCCCGGCAGCCGTCCCGCCGGCGTGTTTACGGCCGGCCTGGCGCAGCGATACATCAATATCGAAAATCTCAAGCCCGGCTCGCGCGCCGTCATTTTGGGCTCGGGCGACATCGGGCTTATCATGGCGCGTCGCTGCACACTCGAGGGGATTTCTGTCGAGGGCGTGTACGAGCTCATGCCGTACGCCAACGGTCTGCGCCGCAACGTCAAGAACTGCCTGGACGACTTTGGCATTCCGCTGCACCTGTCCACAACCGTGACGCGCGTGATCGGGCACGATCGCGTGGAGGCGGTCGAAGTGAGCAAGGTCGACGAGCACCTAGCGCCCATTCCGGAGACCGAGCGCGTTGTTCCGTGCGACACGTTGCTGCTTTCGGTGGGTCTGATTCCCGAGAACGAGCTTTCGGTTGCCGCGGGCGTTGAGCTTGACCCACGCACGCGCGGCGCCGTGGTGGACCAGAGCCTGCAAACGAGCGTGCCGGGCATCTTTGCCTGCGGCAACGTGCTGCACGTGCACGACCTGGCCGACAATGTGACGACCGAGTCCGAACGCGCCGGTGCAGCCGCGGCGGCGTGGGCGTTGGGGGCTGTCGACACCGCAGCGGGAGTGGCGGACGCGGGTTGCCAGCTCACGGTCTCCCCCGCTGGCATTGCGGGCTACGCGCTGCCGGGCCGCATTACGACCGTCGGGCTCACTAAGCTCAACTTCCGCGTACGCCGGCCGGTCGATGCCGCCCGCGTGCGCATTCTGGCAGGCGACGAGGAACTGTTTGCAGGCAAGGTCCGCCCGTTCAAACCGAGCGTTATGGAAAGCTTCCCGCTGCCGGCAAAGGTGATTCAGCGCACACTCGACCTGGGTGTCAGCGAGATTGTTCTTTCCGTCGATCCCGTTGAGGAGGCGTAAGGCCATGAGCATAAACGCGATCGAAACGCTGCAGTTCAACTGCACCACCTGCCCATCCGAGTGCCTCCTGACCGTAGAGGTAGAGCGTGACGCAGACGGCGCCGTGGTAGAGGTGCGCTCCGTGACCGGCAACAGCTGCCCCCGCGGCGATAAGTTCGCGCATCAGGAGCTCGCCTGCCCCATGCGCGTGCTCACCACCACCGTGGCCGCATCCGGCGGCGACGAGGCGCTGCTGCCCGTACGCACGGCCGAAGCCATCCCGCTGGCACTCCACGCCCAGGCGATGGACCTCATCCGCGGTCTGGTCGTCGACGCCCCCATCCACATGGGCGACGTCGTGCTGAAAGACCTCCTCAACACGGGCATCGACCTCATCGCCAGCATGGACATCGACCCAACCTAAGCAGCTCATTTGGGACAGGGCTCTTTTACCTACCCCGCCATCCACCCCGCCCCTCCTCAATTGCGGTGAAATAGCTCCTGATTTCCGCCAAAACCCCGGCATCCAGGAACTATTCCACCGCAACTTGCCTTGGGATCGGTATTTAGCTTGTGCCTACTTTAGTGCCATTTCAAAACTATGCCGGATTACGGGGCTGATTCGGAGACCCCCATCCATACCGGCAATTTTCGATTTTTGATAAGCCTTCTACCTGCGGTTTTAATCTCGCGATTTTTCCCATGGTCAAGTAATACAGGTCCAGCCCCGTAATCCGCCATAGTTTTGCTAGCAGCCCATTTGGGACGGGCCTCTTCTGACTCCTTTTTCCTGCACGCTTGCCAGGCTGGCCATGCCAAGGAGTGTCCCGAAGTGCCGGTATAAAAGGAACGTCCCTAGCTGCCGAGCATGGGATACCATGGTGGCAACCTAGCGAAAGGATGTTTCATGGCACATGTCGATAACCAGCGTGTGGCGCGCGTGCTCGATGCGCTCGAGGCTCAGCACCCCGGCGCGCAGTTGCTTGTAAACGACCCGTGGTCGATTTATTACCTGACCGGCTTTTATGCCGATATGTTCGAACGTTTTTGCGGCGTACTGCTCGCACGCGGTAGCGAGCCCGTGATCTTGGTCAACGCTCTGCATCAGCTGCCCGAGTATGACAATGCCCGCGTCGCCTATCACACCGATACCGACGTCGTGACCGACGCCATCGCGAGTGAGATCGACCCGACCAAACCGCTCGGCATCGATACCGTTATGCGCTCCGGCTTTTTAATGCCCCTTATGGATCGTCACGCCGCGAGCGAGTTCTTCCTAGGCGACTTTGCCGTCACCGCCGCACGCACCCACAAGGACGCCGCAGAGCAGGAGCTCATGCGCATGTCCTCGGCCGCCAACGACGCCGTGATGGCCGACGCCATCAAGCTCGTTCACGAGGGCGTGACGGAGCGCGAAATTGCCGACCAGATGCTCGGCCTGTATCGCAAGCACGACTGCGAGGGCTTTAGCTTTCCGCCCATCGTGAGCTTTGGCGCCAACGCCGGAGACCCGCATCACGAGCCCGACGACACCGTACTCAAGCGCGGCGACGTGGTGCTGTTTGACATTGGCGGACGCCACCGCAACTACTGCTCGGACATGACGCGCACGTTCTTTTGGGGCGAGCCGGACAAGGAGACCGCACGCATATACGATATCGTACGCCGCGCCAACGAGGCCGCCGAGGCGCTCATCGCCCCAGGCGTGCGCATGTGCGACCTGGACCGCGCCGCGCGCAACGTAATTGAGGATGCGGGCTATGGGCAGTACTTTACGCATCGTCTGGGTCACTCGATCGGCCTGCAGGACCACGAGCCAGGTGACGTTTCGCTTGTCAACGAGCAGGTCGTAGAACCGGGCATGACGTTCTCTATCGAGCCGGGCATCTATCTCCCCGGCCACACCGGCGTCCGCATCGAAGACCTGGCCCTGGTCACCGAGTCCGGCGTCGAGATCCTCAACGCCTACCCCCACGACCCAGTCCGCCTAGGCTAGCCCCTTCCCAATAGCCCTTCAATAAGTTGCGGTGGAATAGTTCCCAGATTGGCCCACGGGGGCATAATCCAGGAACTATTTCACCGCAATTGCCAAGGAGCCAAGTCGACCAATTTGAAAGTCTAGAGATGCGCCACGTAAGCGGGCTATCTACTACGTTTAACCCGCATGGGTCGACCATGCGGGTCTTTTTCGAAAATTGGCAAGCCTTCTACCTGCGGTTTTGATTTTGCAATTCTCGGCATGGTTGAGGGTAACCGGTCAAACGTAGTAGATAGGCCCATTTCGTGGCGAGCAGGTCAACTAGCTATCCTGCGGAAGGGATCTAGCGGAGCAAGCCTGCCACTTCGCCGGCTAGGGTGATGGTGCCGGCTGCTACGAAGGGCTCGCCCGCGGCATCGAGGGCTGCGAGGGCCTCGGATACGCTGGGGTACACGCCTGCGAGCTTATCGGCGTCCACCAGGGCGGCGAGTTCCTCTGCCGGCAGGGCGCGGTCGGAATCGGTCTGCGTCACGACTACACGCGGGAAGGCCGGGATCAGCACATCGACGATGCCCGCCACATCCTTGTCGGCCAGCGCGGCGCACAGCAGCGTGGGGCGATTCTCTACGCACGGATCAATCTCGTCCAGTGCGCTCACAAAGTTCTCGCAGCTCTGAGGGTTATGGCAGGCGTCAATCAGCTTGAGTGGATCGGTTCCCAGCACATCAAAGCGACCCGGCGTGGGGCAGCCCATAAGCGAAGCGTCGAGCGCATCGTGGTCGAGCTCGCGGCCCAGATACCCCTCGCACAGCATAATCGCGCACGCGGCATTCTGCGGCTGATACGCCGGTTTAACCATCCTCGACGTATAGATCGCGCGCGGCGTGGTGCAGCTGAACTCAACCGTGTCGCCCACATGCGCCGGCACCTTAGTCGTGACATGGTTCACCACGAGCGGCACCACACCGCATTCGCGGCAACGGGCATCCATCACGCGCTGCACGCTCGCCTCATGCGTACCCTCGCCCAAAACAACCAAACGACCGGGTTTGATAACCGCAGCCTTCTCCCCCGCAATGGCCTCGAGCGTATCGCCAAGGACCTTCGTATGGTCGAGTCCAATGCCCGTAATGGCGACGGCCACGGGATCGGTCGCACTCGTAGCATCCCAGCGTCCGCCCATGCCAACCTCAAGCACGGCCACGTCCACGCAAGCCTCGGCAAACATAGTCAAACCGGCCACGGACAAAAGATCGAAGGGCGTAATAGAACGAAGCTCCTCGCCCGCCGCCTCACGACGTGCGTTGAGACGACGACCTGCCTCATACGCCGCAGAGACACCATGGGCAAAGACCTCGTCTGAGACGACCTTTCCATCAATCTCCATACGCTCGGGATAACGCACCAGATGAGGAGACGTAAAGAGCGCCGTCTTAAGGCCCTCACCACGAAGAATGGCAGCCGAGAATCGCGTCGTCGAGGTCTTTCCATTGGTACCGGCTATCTGGACGCAATCATAGAACTCATCAGGACGACCAAGCTCATCGAGCATCTCAACGACGGTCTCGAGCAGCGGCGTAGAATAGCGCGCAATCTTGCCCGTATCGGCCGCAAGTGCAACAGCCTCATCAAAAGAAAGTTCCGGAACCCCAAACGGCACCGAATACAACCCAGAACGCTTCGCCATAACCAAAGTCCCCCCAACATAAAAAGAGGCCCGTAAGCAACAACGAGCCCCTCCCATTCAAAATATCAGCCAAACACCGCTTGCAGCAGATTCAAGGCCACAACCCAGTGGCCCAAACGCGCCAGATGCAAACAACCACGTAACCGCACAAGGAGCGGCCCGACGCTTTGCTCGATACAAGTTCCGCACGCAAAGGACAGCACTTAATGTGCTGTCCGTCTTGCGCAGGACTGTCCGCAGTAGCGAGCAAAGCGTCGGGACGCGCCCCTCAGTAAGATCTACGAGAAGTCAGCAACCTGAGCAGTCAGCGCCACCAGGATCTCCTTGAGCTCAGCCGCACGGTCCCTCTTCTTCTGGACCACGGCGGGCGCAGCCTTAGCCACAAAGCCCTCGTTGGCGAGCGTCTTCTCGCAGCCGGCGAGCTCCTTCTGAGCCGCGGCAATCTCCTTCTCCAGGCGTGCCTTCTCGGCCGAAAGGTCGACCTTGCCCTCGAGCACCACAAAGACCTCGACGCCGCTGTCGACCACGGCGATGCTCGCAGCCGGCTTCTCAACGTCGGTGCCCATGACCAGCGAGGCAGTGTTCGCCAGCGGCTCGATGGTCGAGCGCAGGCTCTCGAGCTTCTCGATGTCCTCGGCACCGGCGCGCACGACCACGTCGAGCTCGGCCTTGGGGCTCAAGCGATAACGCGAACGCGTGGCGCGGGCGGCGGACACGACGGTGCGGCACAGCTCAAACGCGCGCTCGGCGTCCTCGTCGACATACTTGGCATAGTCGGCGGGCTCGGGCCACTTGGCGATCATGAGCGCCTCGGCGCGGTCAACGTTGCCCTCGGCATCCAGGTCGAGCACGCTCGCCGGCATGTTGTCCCAGATCTCCTCGGTGACAAACGGCATGAGCGGGTGCATCAGGCGAATGGAGGTGTCGAGCACAAAGATCAGGTTGCGCTGCGCCTGCAGACGGCCCTCGCCCTTCAGGCGGGCCTTGGTAACCTCGACGTACCAGTCGCAGACCTCGTTCCAGAAGAACTGCTGCACGCCGCGAGCCATATCGCCAAAGGTGTACTTCTCGATACCCTCGGTGACCATCTTGACGGCCTTGGCCAGGCGGCTGAACATCCAGGCGTCGGCCGGCGTCTCCACGACGGGCTCGCCGGGCGTGTAGCCTTCCATGTTCATAAGCAGGAAGCGGCTGGCGTTCCAGATCTTGGTCACAAAGCTCTTGGCCTGCTCGGTGCGCGGGCTGTCGATGAGCTTCTTGGTCTTCTTGTCGATGTTCGCGTCGAACTTGACGTCCTGGTTGTTGGTGCAGAGCGTCAGCAGGTTGAAGCGCATGGCGTCGGCGCCGTACATGCCAATAAGGTCCATGGGGTCAACGCCGTTGCCCTTGGACTTGGACATGCGGCTGCCGTCCTTGGCAAGAATCGTCGGGTAGATGACGACGTCCTTAAACGGCACCTCGTCCAGGAAGTACAGCGAGCTCATGACCATGCGGGCAACCCACAGCGCGATGATGTCGCGTGCGGTGACGAGCGCCGTCGTGGGGTGATGCCCCTCGAGCAGTTCCGGCTTTTGCGGCCAGCCCTGCGTGGCAAAGGTCCACAGCTGCGAGCTGAACCAGGTGTCCAGCACATTCTCGTCCTGATGCACGTGATGGCCGCCGCACTTGGGGCACACGTCGGTGTCCTCGGTAAGGGCGTCCTCCCAGCCGCAGTCCTCGCAGTAGAACACGGGGATGCGGTGGCCCCACCACAGCTGGCGCGAAATGCACCAGTCCTTGAGGTTCTCCATCCAGGTGGTGTAGGTCTGCGTCCAGCGCGCGGGGTGGAAGGTGACCTTGCCGGAGTTGACGGCGTCGAGCGCCGGCCCCTTGAGCTTGTCGACTGCCACGAACCACTGCTCGGAAAGCCACGGCTCCAGCGCGGAGTCGCAACGGTAGCAGTGCATGACGGAGTGATCGAGTTCGTCGACGTGATCGAGCAGGTCGTGCTCCTCAAACCACTTGATGACGGCCTCGCGGCACTCGTCGCGGTTCATGCCGGTGAACTCGCCGTAACCCTCGACGACCACCGCGTGCTCGTCGAAGATATTGATCTGCGGCAGGTCGTGGGCCTGACCCATGGCGTAGTCGTTGGGGTCGTGGGCCGGGGTGACCTTGACAAAGCCGGAACCAAAGTTGGCGTCGACATGCCAATCCTCAAAGATGGGGATCTCGCGGTCGACGATGGGGAGTTTGACGGTCTTACCCACAAAGGCGGCCTTCTCGGGGTCCTTCGGGGAGACGGCGACGCCCGTGTCGCCGAGCATGGTCTCGGGGCGCGTGGTGGCGACGACGATGTAGTCCTGGCCGTTAACCGGCTCGGTCAGCGGGTAGCGCAGGTGCCACAGGTGGCCCTTCTCGTCCTTGTACTCGGCCTCGTCGTCCGAGATAGCGGTAGTGCAGTTGGGGCACCAGTTGACGATGCGCTTGCCGCGATAGATCAGGCCGTCGTGGTACCAGTCGCAGAAGACCTTGCGCACGGCCTGGGCATAGTCCTCGTCCATGGTGAAGCGCTCGTTGTCAAAGTCGACGGAGCAGCCCATACGCTTGATCTGCTCGACGATGATGCCGCCGTACTCATGGGTCCAGTCCCAGCAGGCATCGACAAACTTGTCGCGACCGATCTCCAGGCGGCTGATGCCCTCGCTCTTGAGCTTCTTGTCGACCTTAGTCTGCGTGGCGATACCGGCGTGGTCGGTACCGAGCACCCAGCGCGTGGACTTGCCGCGCATGCGGGCCATGCGGATGATGGCGTCCTGGATGGAGTCGTCGGTGGCGTGACCCATGTGGAGCTTGCCGGTCACGTTGGGAGGCGGAATGGTGACGGTGCAGTCGCCCACGCCCTCGCGGCGCTTGTAGTAGCCGCCGTCGAGCCACTTCTGCAGGATCGCCGGCTCGTTGGTCGACGGATCGTAGTTCTTGGGCATCTCTTCCATATATCTCTCCCTGTCCCGCCGGGGAGGAATGTAGGCCCGATTTTCGCTCGGTCAGGTCCTGGGCTCGCTCGAAGACCACATTACGTGGTCTTCGGCTTGTGCGGAATCTACGAAAATCGGGCCTACATTCCTCCCCTTAGGTATCGATTACTTCAGTCTGTAATGACTTTGCCGAGGCTTAAACAAACACACAGAATAGCACAGGTAGTTGGGGTTATTGCGCATATATAAAATAGCCTCCGACCGCGAGTGGTCAGAGGCTATTTGCAAACACGTTTTAGGCTGGTTTACCCGTAGATGCGTTGGGGCTGTTCATCGCCCTTTACGGAGGCTTCGGTCACGACGACCTTGGAAACGCCCTCCTCGCTGGGCAGGTCGAACATCGTCTGCTGCAGCACGTCCTCGCAGATGGAGCGCAGGCCGCGGGCGCCGGTCTTGCGGGCGAGCGCCATACGGGCGATCTCGTGCAGGGCGGCATCCTCAAACTCAAGCTCAACGTCCTCGAGCTGGAACATCTTGCGGTACTGGCGCACCACGGCGTTCTTGGGCTCGGTCAGGATCGAGACCAGGTCGTCCTCGTCGAGCGCCTGTGTCTGGGTGACGACGGGCGTACGTCCCACAAACTCGGGGATCATGCCAAAGGCGTTGAGGTCCTGCGGAAGCACCTGACGCAGCAGGTCGTTCTCATCGACCGATGTGGGGCCGGCGATTTCGGAGTTAAAGCCCACACCCTTGTTGCCCACGCGGTCGGCGATGATCTTGTCCAGACCAACAAAGGCACCGCCGCAGATAAACAGGATGTTGGTCGTGTCGATCTGCAGCAGCTCCTGCTGGGGATGCTTGCGGCCGCCGGTGGGCGGAACGCTTGCCACCGTGCCCTCAAGAATCTTAAGCAGCGCCTGCTGAACGCCCTCGCCCGAAACATCGCGGGTGATGGAGAGGTTCTCGGCCTTGCGAGCGATCTTGTCAATCTCGTCCACGTAGATAATGCCAACCTGCGCGCGCTCAATATCGCCATCGGCGGCATTGATGAGCTTGAGCAGGATGTTCTCCACGTCCTCGCCCACGTAGCCGGCCTCGGTGAGCGCGGTAGCATCGGCAATGGCAAACGGCACCTCGAGGATGCGCGCGAGCGTCTGGGCGAGCAGCGTCTTACCGGTACCGGTGGGACCGAGCAGCAAAATGTTGGACTTGGCGAGCTCTACCTCGTCCATATCATCGTCGAGCTGCGAATCCAAGCCGTCGTCAAAGGCCGAAAGCGCAGCACCGCCCTCGATCACGCGACGGTAATGGTTGTACACGGCAACCGACATGGCGCGCTTGGCGTCCTCCTGGCCCATGACATAGGCCGAAAGCTCGTCATAAATCTCGTGCGGCGTCGGCACATGCGTAATGACCTGACGGGCGTCGTCCTCGAGCTCAAAGCCCTCGGCCTCGGGGTCCACGGCGGGCTGAGATGCAGCCTGCCCGTGATCGTTGAGAAAGCCCGGCAGCTTGCCGTTGCGGGCAGCGTCCATAAAGTCCGAAGCCAGCGACTCCTCCAAGATCTCGGAGCAGGCGGCGACGCACTCGTCGCAGATAAAGATGTTGGTCGGACCCTTTACAAGGCGGCGAACCTGCCCCTGCTCTTTTCCGCAAAAGGAGCAGCGGATGGGGTTGCCGTTCTCGTCAAAGTTGTCCTGCATGTTACCGGCCATCCTAGGCGTCCTTCGCAGCGAGGTCGCGCGAGGTGACGATACGGTCGATCAGGCCGTAGTCGAGGGCCTCGGCAGCAGTCAGGTAGTTATCGCGCTCGGTATCGGCCTGGACCTTCTCGATAGGCTGGCCCGAGGCATCGGACAGGATCTGGTTGAGCTCGCGACGGGTCTTCTTGATCTCCTCGGCCACGATCTCGATCTCGGTCTGCTGGCCCTGGGCACCGCCGCTGGGCTGGTGAATCATGACCTTGGAGTGCGGCAGGCAGAAGCGCTTGCCCTTGGCGCCGGCCGAAAGCAGCACGGCGGCCATAGACGCGGCCATACCCACGCAAATGGTGGAGACCTGCGGCTTAATGAAGTTCATGGTGTCCAGAATTGCCAGGCCGGAGTAGACCTCGCCACCGGGCGAATTGATGTAGAGCGAGATATCCTTCTCGGCATCCTGGCTCTCAAGATGCAGCAGCTGGGCAACGACCAGGTTGGCGCTGACGGAGTTGATCTCCTCGCCCAAGAAGATGATGCGGTCGTTGAGCAGGCGCGAATAGATATCGTAGCTGCGCTCGCCGCGCGGCGTCTGCTCGATAACGTATGGCACGAGGGCGGAATCGAACTTAGCGATCATACGCATCTCCATTTCTCTCTTGCGGACCAAATTGGTTCTAGATAAACGTACGGTGCCCGCATGCTATGCATTGGCTGGCACCGTACGAAGCAACCGGATAACCGGTGTATAACTTTACCCCATCACGGGCGCACGCATGCGCTCGCGGGCAAGGTGGCGAGAATTACTCGGCGTCCTTGGCGGTCTCGTCGACCTCGGTCACCTTGGCGTTCTCGACCAGGTGGTCGACGGCCTTGGAGCGACGGATGGACTCGCGGACGGCAGGCATGCGGCCATCGGCAATGAACTCGGCCTTGGAAGCCTCGGCGTCCTTGACGCCGGCCTTCTCGAACTCGGCGTTGATGTCGTCCTCGGTGACCTCAATCTTGAGCTCGCGGGCGAGAGCGTCGAGAGCCAGGGACTCACGGGCAACGTCGTTGGCCTGCTTGTGCAGGTCGCCGATGAACTGCTCCATGGTCAGGCCGGAAGCGGGCAGCCAGGTGTCCAGCGTCATGCCGCGGGCAGCGAGGTTGGACAGGAAGTTCTGGCCAAGCTCCTCAAAGACGGACTGCTCGTAGTCGGCGTCCATCTCGTCGAGCTGCAGGCGCTCGGCGAGAGCGGAGACGCAACGGTTCTCCTTCTCGGCCGGGAGGCGGGAAGCCTTGTCCTGCTCGATCTCGATCTTGATGGCGTCGCGCATATCGTCGATGCTGTCAAAGCCAAAGTCGGACTTGACGAGCTCGTCGGTGAGCTCGGGGGTGTTGCGGACCTTGATGCCCTTGACGGTGACCTCGACGGTGTGGGTCTCGGCCTCCTCGCCCTCCTCGACCTCGTCGGTCCAGGTGACGGTCTTGACGTCGTCAACGTTGGCGCCGATCAGGGCCTCGTTGAACTCCTTGGGGTTGCTGTCGCTACCGGCGATGAGCATGCGGCCCTCGGCGGCAAAGTTGTCGGCGTTCTCGACGGCCTTGAGGTCGACGGTAACGTAGTCCTCGGCCTCAACGGCGCGACCCTCGACGTCCTCGAAGGTGGCACGGTAGTTGAGGAGCATCTCAACCTGGTTGTTGATCTCGGACTCGGTGACCTCCGCGGGAGGCATCTCGATCTCGACAGCGTCGAAAGAGGAGAGCTCAGCGGCGGGACGCAGGGAGAACTCGACGGTGTAGGTGTAGTCCTCGTGATCCTTGGCGAGGTCGAGCTCCTTGTAGTCACCGTTCTTGGTGGGGACGATGTCCAGCTCGTTGAGGACGGCGGGCTCGTTGGCGGCGATCAGGTCGTTGGTGGCCTGAGCGAGGGTAGCCTCGGCGCCAAGAGCAGAGTCGATGACCGGACGGGGGGCCTTACCGGCGCGGAAGCCCGGGAAGCGGTACTTCTTGGCGGTCTCCTTGTAGGCCTTCTTGATCGCGGCGTCGACGTCGGCGGCCGGGATGGTGACCGTAGCGGTGAGCTTGGCGTCCTTGACGTCAGAAGCGGTGATGTTCAACACGTTCCTCCTCATACTGCCCAGCTTATCTGAGGTGCTGGTACCTTTATGCAACAAGCGTCGCGAGGGCATAAGCCAACGCGGGTGCGTTGGTGCGGGCGAAAGGACTCGAACCTTCACGGGAATCCCACCAGAACCTAAATCTGGCGCGTCTACCAATTCCGCCACGCCCGCATGAGCGCACAGATTAGGAATGATAGCAGATACGAGCGACAAGCGCACGCACACGTTTTACAGGCTCACGACCTCACCACGAGTGCAAAAGGCGGGGCGAGTTGCCCCGCCCCGCCAATTACGACTTGTTCGCTGACCCGCTACTCCCCCAGCAGGGCCTTCTCGGGCGTGATGGGCAGCGAGCGCACCTGGTGTCCGGTGGCGTGTGCGACGGCCGAGGCCACGGCGGCGAGCGGCGTGTTGATGACGACCTCGCCGATCGACTTGGCGCCAAACGGGCCCGTCGGCTCGTAGCTCGGCTCAAAGGCCACGCGAATGCTGCCGATATCCAGGCGCGTGGGCAGCTTGTAGCTCATAAAGTTGCCGGTGCGCAGACGGCCGCGATCATCGTGCTCGACGATCTCGTAGAGCGCGTGACCGATGCCCTGGGCAATGCCGCCCTCGGCCTGGACGCGCGCGAGCGCCTCGTTGATCACGGTGCCGCAGTCCACAGCTGCCGCGTAGTCCACCACAGTCACCTTGCCGGTGGCCTTGTCGACCTCGACCTCGGCAATGCCGGCCATAAACGGCGGGGGCGAAACGGGCAGGCAGGCAGAGGCGTGCGAGGTGAGTGCGTCGCCGCCCGCGATGTTCTTGACGCACAGGTTGGCAAAGTCGCGCAGCGTGAGGTAGCGGTTCTGCTCGCGCGCGGCGCGCTCGTCGGACAGGCGCACGTACTGGCCATCGAAGACCACGTCGGCGGCGTCCACATCCCACATCTGGGCAGCCTTGGCGCAAATCTTCTCGCGCAGCTCGGTCGCGGCGTTCTTGGCGGCAAGGCCCGTCACGTAGGTACCGGAGCTCGCGTACGAGCCGGCGTCGAACGGCGACACATCGGTGTCTACGCCGCGCACCACGATCTGCGAGCTCTCCACGCCCAGCTCCTCGGCGGCAATCTGCGCCAGGATCGTATCGACGCCCATGCCGTTATCGGTGGCGCCGGTGCCGATGGCAATGAAACCGTCCTCTTCCAGGCGCATGTCGATGCCGGCGATATCAACGTTGGAGATGCCCGAGCCCTGCATGGTAAGCGCGCAGCCCAGGGCTCGCACGCGGTCGCCCAGGTCCACGGCCAGCGGCTTGTCGCGCCAGCCGATCATGTCCATCGCGCGCAGCAGACAACGGTCGAGCGCACAGGCGTTGAGCTTCTCGTTGTAGTACTGCGGCATGGTCTCGCCCTCGCGCACGATGTTCTTAAGGCGCAGGTCGGCGGGATCCATGTGCAGCATGTCGGCGAGCTCGTTGACGGCGCTCTCCACAGCAAACTGGCCCTGGGTGGCACCGTAGCCGCGATACGCGCCGCCGCGGTTAGTGTTGGTGTAGACGGCGTCCCAGCTAAAGCGGCTTGCCTTCACATGGTTGTAGATGGGCAGGCTCTTGTGACCCGAAAGGCCGATCGTCGTGGTGGCGTGCTCGCCATACGCACCGGCGTTGGACAGCGTATGCAGGTCGATGGCCGTGATGGTGCCGTCGTTCATGGCGCCCAGCTTAACGGTCATCTGCATCTGGTGGCGCGAGTTGCCCGCGGTGATGGTCTCCTCGCGGGTGTAGCAGCAGTAGCTCGGACGGCCGGTCTGCTGGGTGACAAACGCCACGAAGATCTCGCAGCAGCCCGTCTGCTTGGAGCCAAAGCCGCCGCCGATGCGCGGCTTAATGACCTGCACCTGCGATTGCGGAATGTCGAGCGACTGAGCGACCATGCGGCGCACGTGGAAGGGCACCTGCGTAGAGGTGGTCACCGAGATGCGCCCAAACGCGTCGGTCGTCGCGAAGGCGCGGAAAGTTTCCATGGGCGCGGTCTGCGTGGCCTGGCTGGTGTAGGTGCGGGTGAAGACGATGTCGCTCTGGGCGAAGGCCTCGTCCAAGTCGCCAAAATCGCTCGTGCCGCTGCACACCAGGTTGCGAGCAACGTCGCCGCCCTGCGGGAACATAAAGGTCACGTCGCCCTCGGGGTGGACCACGATGTCATTATCGAGCGCCTGGGTAAAGTCGAGCAGCGGCTCGAGCACCTCATAGTCGACCTTGATGAGCTTGAGCGCCTTGTCGGCGGCCTCCTCGGTCTCAGCGGCGACGATCGCCACCTCCTCGTTTTGGTAACGGACGAGGTTCTCGAGGATCAGGCGGTCGTAGGGACTCGGCTGCGGATAGCTCTGGCCGGCGATGGTAAAGCGGCGCTTGGGCACGTCCTCGTAGGTGTAAACGCCCACCACGCCGGGCACCTTCAGGGCGCGCGACGTATCGATGGAGCGGATCTTGGCGCGGGCATAGGGGCTGCGCTTGAGTTTGACGATGAGTGCGCCGGCGGGCACCATGTCGCCCGTGTAGACGGGACGACCCTCGAGCAGGGCCTTCGAGTCCTTCTTGGGCTGCTTGTGGGTGATCTGCTTGTACGCGACACCGTCGGAGCTCGTATCGTTGACGGGCAGCTCGGGCATCTCGAAGCCCACCTGCACACCGGACTCGTTGAGGAAGCGAACGATGGCGCGCAGCTGGCTCTCGTAGCCGCTGCAGCGGCAGAGGTTGCCGGCGAGCTGGCGTGAGAGCTCCTCGCGCGTGGCGACGAGGCTCGGGTCCTCCTTGGCGGCGCGGGCAAGCGCCAGCACGTTCATGATGAGGCCGGGGGCGCAAAAACCGCACTGCTCGGCACCTTCGGCAGCCATCGCACGGGCGAGCGCCTCGGACTCGGCCTTGAGGCCCTCGAGCGTGGTGATGGAGCGGCCCTCGACGCGGGCGGCGGGAACCGAGCAGCTCAACACCGGATCGCCGTCGAGCCACACCGTGCACAGGCCGCAGTTGGTGGTCTCGCAGGCGCAGCGCACCGACGCGCAGCCCTGCTCGCGCAACAGCGCAAAGAGCATGGTGTCGGGGGCAATCTGAACCTTGACCTTGCGGCCGTTGAGCGTAAAGGAGAGATCGATGAGTTTGGCAGCCATTAGCGCACCTCGCTAGAATCGACGCCGGGCACGCGGCGGCAGGAATACTCGTCCGTGGCAAACTTAGGTGTCTGCACGGTCTCGAGCTCGCGGGCAAGCGCGGCCGAAAGCTCGATGCCGGCGGCGCGGCGCACAGCCTGGACGGCAAGCGGGGCAGAGATGCGGCGGCGGTAGTCAGCCGAGCCCCACATGTTGGTGCCGTAGCTCAGGGCACGCACGGATGCGGCCAGGGCGCGCAGCTCGTCCTCGGAAGGCTGCTCGGCGGTAAGGCCACATACCTCGCCCTGCAGCAGGGTCGCGCGCAGCGGGCGGGCACCCACGGTGACATGCCAGCTGTTTTCCCACCAGGCGGCGGTGACGTTCAGTGAGGGGAAGTCCGTCGCGGCCTTGCGCACGGCCTCGTAGCTCGCACGGTAATCGTGCTTGACGACCACGACATGCTCAATAACGTCGCGCACGTAGCCCATGTCGACGAACTCGGCGAGCGGCACGCGGCCGGCGCCCGTCAGCTCAACATACGAATCGAGCGCCAGGAACGCCGAGAGCACGTCAGAGAAGCCAAAGCGACCATAAATGCTGCCGCCCACCGTGGCGGTGTTACGCAGCTGCACGCCCACGATATCGTGGACGGCGAACTCAAAGACATGGTTGACAAGTGCGTTGAGCTCGGCATGGCGCTCGAGCTGGCGCAGGGTACACATGGCACCGATGCGAAATTCGGTCTCGGTCTCCTCGATTTGATCGAGCCCGCAGGCCGAAAGGTCAATCGCCGTCGCCACTCGACGCGAACCCAGGCGCATCCAGATGCCGCCGCCCACAATCTTGTTGTTGCGGTTCTTCTGTAAGAGCTCATAGGCTTCGGCCGCGTTTCCAACACGGACGTAGGTACCGAACTTGAGCACGTTCTCCCCCATCTCTCCACTTGTCCAGTACCTTTAAGTGTACCAAACGTGAGCGCACAGCTCGTGTCGGGACAAAATGATCCGTTTTCCTCCGTCGCATGCGGATCAAAAAAGGCTCCCAGCCAAGATGACTGGGAGCCTCATCACATGCTATGTCAAGCAAAGATTTAGCAGACGCCCTGGGCGAGCATGGCGTCGGCGACCTTCAGGAAGCCGGCGATGTTGGCGCCCATGACAAAGTTGCCCTCCTGGCCATACTCCTTGGCGGTGTCGTCCACGTTGTGGAACATGCCGCGCATGAGCTGCTCGAGCTTGCCGTCGACCTCCTCGAAGGTCCAGGACAGGTGCTCGGCATTCTGGCTCATCTCCAGACCGGACACGAGCACGCCGCCGGCGTTGGCAGCCTTACCGGGCATAAAGGCGACGCCGTTCTCCTGGAAGTAAGTTGTGGCCTCGATGGTCGTGGGCATGTTCGCGCCCTCGCCGACCACCTTGCAGCCGTTGGCGACGAGCGCCTGGGCGTCCTCGAGCAGCAGCGTGTTCTCGCGAGCGCAGGGCAGCGCGATGTCGCAGGGCAGCTGCCACACGCCGCGGCCGTCGCCCTCGTGCCACACGGCGTTGGGCTTCTCGTCAACGTACATAGCGAGCGTGACGCCCTTGTCGCGGCCGGAGCGCTTCTTGTTGTAGACGTGCTCGAGCACGGTGTAGTCGATGCCGTCGGGATCCTCGACCCAGCCGTGGGTATCGGAACAGGCCAGCACCTTGCCGCCGAGCTGGGCGACCTTCTGGACCGCGTAGATGGCGACGTTACCGGAGCCGTGAACGACGACGTTCTTGCCCTCGAAGGAGTCGCCGCGGCTCTTGAGGTACTCGTCCACAAAGTAGACCAGACCGTAACCGGTGGCCTCGGTACGGGCGAGCGAGCCGCCAAAGGAGAGGCCCTTGCCGGTGAGGACGCCGGTCCACTCGTTGGTCAGGCGCTTGTACTGACCGAACATGTAGGCAACCTCGCGGCCGCCAACGCCCAGGTCGCCGGCGGGAACGTCGGTGTTGGGGCCAATGTGGCGATAGAGCTCGGTCATGAAGGACTGGCAGAAGTGCATGATCTCGTTGTTGGACTTGCCCTTGGGGTCAAAGTCGGAGCCGCCCTTGCCGCCGCCCATGGGAAGGGTGGTCAGGCTGTTCTTGAGGATCTGCTCCAGGCCCAGGAACTTGAGCATGCCCAGGGTGACCGTCGGGTTAAAGCGCAGACCGCCCTTGTAGGGTCCAATGGCAGAGTTGAACTCGACGCGATAGCCGCGGTTGACCTGAACCTTGCCCTGGTCGTCGACCCAGGGAACACGGAACATGACGATGCGCTCGGGCTCGACGAGGCGCTCCAGCAGGGCGGCCTCCTCGTACTCGGGGTGGGCGTCGAGCGCCGGCTGGATGGTGCCGAGGATCTCGGTCGCGGCCTGGATGAACTCAGGCTGCTCGGGATAGCGGGCCTTGAGCTCTTCGAGAACTTTCTGCGTGTAGCTCATGCTTCCTCCAATGATGGGAAACGAAAATGTTGGTCGCGGCACCCTATGCGCCGCGAACTTTATCGAGTATGGATAATATCGCACTGTTGCAGCAAAGTTTCGCATAAGCCGACGAGCAGATGTTTCGTTTTGATTACGATGCAGGTAGAAGCGTTTTTAAGTGCCTGACGTGCAAAACCCGTGTTTCAAACCTGTTTCGTCCACGTGTTCCAAACCACCACATTGGGGACAGGCACCTTTGTGGTGGTGCTGGTGGTTAGAGGACGAGCTGATGGTAGTCGGCGGGGGTTATGCGGCCTTCGGTGGCAGCGCGGAAGGCGGCGAGTGCATCGCCCGAGAACGGCATGGCCCAGCACAGCCCGCAGCCGGCGGTGATGGAGCCGGGCAGCGGCATGATGCGCCCGGGCACACCGGCGGCAAGGCACAGCTGCTCGCATTCCATCACATCGAAGGTGCTATCGAACGAAACGATGATCTTGCGTTCATGGTCGAGAGCATCACCGGACGGGCCTTCGCGGTGTGCATCGCGATACGCCGCGGCGGCCGCTTCCTCTTCCGCAGTATGTCCACAGCCACCGCAACCGCAGGTACAGGGTTCGGACCCGTCGCAAGTGCAAGGTTCTCCCGTGTCGGGACAAATATCGTGAGACATGGCAACTCCAATCGTCTAGGCGAGTAACTCGGCCGCCGCAAACTCCTCGGGCGTATTGACGTTCTCGAAGCAGAGCGTCGAGCCCGCGGCCTTAACGATCTGCGGCTCATCCATATAACCGGCCTGAACGCGATTGATCAGGCAGCGAATTCGCTGACGGTCGCAGGCGAGCAGCTCATGGGCAACCGGCGTACACACGTCACGGCGCCAGACGGCGCAAAGCGGCTCAATCCCCCGCTCCTCGCGCGGCACGCACACGTCGAGCGCCTCGGCCTCAACACGATTGGCAAGGGCACCGATCAGCTCCGAAGAGACAAACGGCATATCACAGGCGACGATAGCCACGAGAGGCAGCCGGGCTGCAGTCAGCGAACTCGCGATGCCGCGCATGGCGCCCGCCGGCCCCTCAAGGTCCGGCACTATTCGCGGCATCAGGCCGCCAAACGTGCGCTCCTCAAGGTAGGCAAGCTCGCTGGGACGCGAAGTCGTCACGACTAACTCACCGGCAACTTGCGCCAGCCGACCCAGCACGCGCTCGATGAGCGGCTCGCCACAAAACAACATCCGCGCCTTGTCGCAACCCATGCGCGACGACAGCCCGCCCGCTTGGACGACGCAAGAAAGATCGGCTCGTCTTACGGTAGTCATACGGCAAAACACCCCCATCGGCATGCTCGAAACCCGGCGCACGAAGCTAAATACCGCCGCCGAAATAGCGGCACTAGGAAAAGCTCGTGCAAAAACAAAACAGCGCCTTTGCGGCACGCAGCAAGACCGCGAGCACAAAAGCGCTGGTAGCGTATGGCGGGAACGTATGTGAATCGAACACATCCAAGACGTTTTGCACGCCTCGCAACGGTTTTGAGGACCGCGGAGCCCACCGGAGCCCATCCGTTCCCAAGTGCGCCGGTATTTTACCAAACCGAACAGGCCCCATCCCAAAAAGACGAGCAAGAAGTTGCGGTGGAATAGTTCCTGGTTTGGCGTTAGATGCCGAAAACAGGAACTATTTCACCGCAACTGATAAGGGTGGCCTAGCGCAGGGAGCGCAGGCCGCCGGCATCCTTGTCGAGCACCGTAAAGCGCACGGCATCTAGGTGTTCCAAGATGCTGATGGCGCGTTTGCGCGACACACCTAGGGCCTCGCGCAGCACGCTCGTGGTGGCAGCACCGCCGGCTGCCTCAATGGCGGCGGCAACAAGCTCGCGCGCATGGGCCTCGGCGGCAGCGGACAGGGCAACGTCGCGCTCGACCTTAACGATCGAGCGATTGAGCGAAAGCTCGCGCAGGGCACGCGTCATGGTGTCGCGATCGAGCTGCAACTGCTCGCCCACCTCGGGCAATATCGGCGCATCGAGGCCGGCTTCGTCCAGCAAGGCAACGATACGTTCGCAGGCCTCGCGCACCACACGCGCCGCGGCGGCAGCGGAGTGCGGGTCGAATACCTCGGCACCCTCGGCGGCACACACGCCACGCGAGCAGCCCTCGGAAATCAGGGCCGCGGCAACTGTATCGTCAGCGGTAGGCCAAGCAGCATGGGCAACGGCGCCGGGCGTAAAGCCCGTCTCCTTGGGGGCAGCCGCGTGCATGGCTGACAGGGTCGCCGCTAGCGCACCCATCGCGGCGTCGAGCGCGGAAGAATCTGCATACAGCGAGCCATCCGAGCCAGCAAGCGCGCAAGCAGCGCCCTGCGCCACCAACCCGCGCAGTGCGGCATCGACCTCGCCGACACCAAGATCCAAAGCGTCGGCAACATCAACCGCCGTAACTGGCAGCATCTGCAGCGCCAGCCAAGCGCCCACACCGCCCGCGGTATCGCCGGACTCAAGCGCCGCAAACAGTGCGCGCTCGCCGGCAGAAAGCTCGCGCGAGCGACGGCAGCGCGAAAGCAGCACGCGCCCGCCGCCAATAAGCATAACGGGCGAATACGACAGCACCACGGCATGGTCTCCGGCACACAGCGGCAGCGGGTCCTCCAGGCGCACCTGCACGGTACGGGTCTCGCCCACCGCCATGGGGGCCTCGCCCTCCAAAAGCATGATGCGGCCGACGACCTCGGCCGTGCCGGCCATCACATGCACACGCGCGCCCGACTCGAGCACGCGCGGCTTGGCGCCCTCGCGGCCCAGGTAGGTGAACGTCATCATAAAGCGCAACGTCTGGCCAAAACGGTCCGCCACGCCCAGCATCTCGCCACGGTCAAGCGCCGCGACACCGTCACCAACTAGGTTGAGCGCCACACGCTGACCAGGCAGCGCGCGCGGCGTATCGCCATGCACCTGAATCCCGCGCACGCGACAGACCGTACGCGACGGCAGCGCGACGAGCTCATCCCCCACCGCGACGGGCGCATCGTGCAACGTGCCCGTCACCACGGTACCGGCGCCCTTGATCGTAAAGCAGCGGTCGATGGGCAGACGCGGCGCGGCATCGGTGCGCTCGGCACGGTCGCGGCAGGAATCCCAGCAAGCGGCAACATGCTCGTCGAGCGCAGCCAGCAGGTCATCGATCCCCGCGCCGGTCTTGGACGACACGGGTACGATCGGCGCGTCCGCAAACACGGTACCCGACAAAAAATCATCGACGTCGAGCTCGGCAAGCTCGGTCATCTCGGCATCGGCCAGGTCACACATCGTCAGCGCCACCACCATATGCGTGACGCCCAGCAGCTCCAGCACGTGCACGTGCTCGCGCGTCTGCGGCATTACACCCTCGACGGCAGAGACCACCAGCACGGCAACGTCGATGCCTGTTGCACCCTGCACCATGGCGCGCAGGTAATGCGCGTGGCCCGGCACGTCGACCAGGCCGACGATCTTGCCACTCGGCAGTGCCAGTTCGCCAAAGCCCAGCTCCACGGTCATACCGCGACGGCGCTCAACCTCCAGACGGTCGGGATTCTTGCCGGTCAGCGCCTCGATCAATGCCGACTTGCCGTGGTCGACGTGGCCCGCCGTGCCAACGATAACGGGACACTCCACCAGCGCCTGAACCTCACTCATCGAGCAATCGCCTTCTTAACGCACGCGACGAGCGTCGATGCCGCCGTCTCGATATCGCGGTCACCCACGAGTGTGCGCACGTCAAACAGGACGCGATCGTGCGAGGCGCGCGTGACGACCGGCATGTCGAAATCTTGGACGAGCGAGCGCTTGAGTGCGTCAACGGAAAGACGCTCATCGACGAGGCGCACGGCAACGCACATGGTGGGCAGCTCCACGGTAGGCAGCGAGCCGCCACCAGGGGTCGACGATTCCTCGACGATCTCCACCTGAACGGCACACGGGTAGCCAGCCTTATCGAGCCCGGCGACCATACGATCGCGCAGCTTGCGGGCACGTCGCTCCAAATGGGCCTGCGGCAGCGTAAGCATGCTGAGCACCGGAATATCGCGATGGGCAACATCGGCGCCGTCCATGTAGATACGCAGCGTGGCCTCGAGCGCCGTCAGCGCGAGCTTGCCCGGGCGCAGGGCGCGCATAAGCGGATGTGACCCACAGGCCTGGACCAGATTGCGACGGCCCATGATAATGCCCGCTTGTGCGGCACCGAGCAGTTTATCGCCCGAGCACGACACCAGATCGAGCCCTGCCAAAACCGAAGCCGGCGTGGTTTCTTCGCCGCCGCGCACCAAGATGTCGTCGGGCAACAGCGCGCCCGACCCCTGGTCCTCGTAGAACAGCAGGCCATGCTTGTGGGCCAAAGCGGCAAGCTCCCGAGAGCCCACCTCCTCGTGAAAGCCCTCGATGCGATAGTTGGAAGGATGGACCTTGAGGATCATCGCCGTATCGGGCGTGATGGCGCGCTCATAGTCGTCCAAATGCGTGCGGTTGGTGGCGCCGACCTCGACGAGTTTGGCGCCCGAAGCCGCCATGACATCGGGGATGCGGAAGCTGCCGCCGATCTCGACAAGCTCGCCGCGGCTGACGATGACCTCCTTGCCTGCGGCATGGGTCGCCAGCACCAGCAGTACCGCGGCGGCGTTGTTGTTGACCACGAGCGCGTCCTCGGCACCGGTGAGCGAGCGGATGAGCTGCGCGGCATGCTCTTTGCGCGATCCGCGCGAACAGGTGTCCACACTGTACTCGAGCGTGCTGTACCCGCGCGCAACCTCGGCCACGGCCTTGGCGACCGACTCCGCGAGCGGGGCGCGGCCCAAGTTGGTATGGATAACCACACCCGTGGCGTTGACGGCGGGACGCAGGCTCGGCAGCGCGGAGCGGTGCGCACGAAATTCAATGGCCGAGGCCAGGTCGCGCTTAGAGCGCGGGGCGGCACCGGCGCGAATGGCGGCGCGCTCCTCGTCGAGCTCGGCCGTCACGGCAGCATGGACCACCGCGTCGCAGGTCTCCCCCGCCGCCTTCACCACCGGCCACTCGGCAAGCAGCTCGTTGACGGAAGGAATAGCGCGAAGGCGGGCGCGTACCTCATCGGACATGTTCTGGCTATCGCTCATGTGCGGCCTTTCAAAACCAAAGGTGAATCAATCGTTCGAACGTCAAACTATCAGCCAATTCGATCGGCTGAGTCAATCAATCGCTATTATCCTCGCGCGCCGCGATCTTTTCCACGCGAACGGCGTTTTCCTGAGTGAGCGCGGCGCCCGTCAACGGGTCCCAACGCAACGGTGTATGGTCGAGCGGGCCGACGCCCAAGGCTTGAGCGCCGCCGGCATCGGCGCCAAACGAACGCCCACCGGGGGCGGCCGAGGTGAAGATGCACGCCGGATGCAGATACGGCGTCGTCTCCACGCGCACGCGGTCGCGGCCCATATCGCTCACGAGCTCGACGATCTCGCCGTCGGCGATGCCCATGTGCGCAGCAGCATCGGCATTCATCTGCACGGCATCCAGGTCCGATCCAGCCTCGGCGGCACCTTGAGCCGCAAGCCTGCGCGAGGTGTGCGACTCAAAGGGACGGTTGCCACTAATGAGGCGAAACATCCCCGGGCCGGGCTCCACCATGGGCGCAATCCAGTTGGGCACACGACCCATGCCGACTCGTTCCCATACGTCGCTTGCCAGCGCAATTTTGCCGCCGGCAAGCGGAATCACCGGCTCACCCGTGCGCGACGGCAGCGCCACGCCCGTATCGGCCCAGCCGCGCTCCTTGAGCTCGTCCAGATCGATCCCAAAAGGCGCCACCTGGGCAGCCGCCAGATCGTCAGACGTAAACTGGAAATACTCGCCCACGCCACACGCCTGCGCCAGACCGGCAAAAATCTCCCGACCGGGACGTGTGTCGTCATGCTGCACAGGCAGCACGGCGTTGCGGTAGAACACGCGCGCATCGTTGGCGCCTATCACCGTTCCCACGCCACGGTCGGCCTCCAGATACGTCACGTCGGGCAGCACGAAGTCAGAAGCGCGCGCTGTCTCGGACCAGCGAATATCAACGGTCACGAGCAAGTCGAGCTGTTGCAAAATACCCAACCAAGCCTGCGCATTGCCATAGCCCGCACCGGGGTTACTGGCATAGACGATGAGCCCACGCAAATCGCCGGCAAGAATCGACTGACCGATGGTCGTGCACAGTCCGCGCACCGGATCGACCAGTGGATAGCGCTCGGACCCCAACTTGGGCTCACGTGGCATCGACGGCGTCGCAAAACGCGCAGGGTCCAAATCGCCCAACGCAAGCGGCGTGGGCGGGTTGAGGGCACCGCCCGCGTGTCCGATGCAGCCCAGCAGCACATCGATCAGACAAATCGCGCGCGCGGTCTGGGTGCTATTGGCATACGCGATACCGATGCCGCCATGAAAGCCCGCATCCACCACAGCGGCAGGCGCGGCGGCAGCCAGATCGCGCGCCGTCGCGATAATCTCTGCGGCCGGCACGTCGCACATCGACTCGGCCCACTCGGGCGTCCAAACAGCAGCCGCCTGCGCCAGCTCGCCAAAACCCGTGGTATAGCGGGTCACGAACTCGTGGTCATACAGGCCCTCGGCAATCAAGACATGCGCAATGCCCAGCAGCAAGGCCAGGTCACAGCCCGGGCGCACGCGCAGCCAGCGGTCGGCAAGCGCAGCCGAGCCACTGCGCCGGGGGTCGACCACGATAATCTTCGCCCCACGGCGACGGGCATCGTTGAGCGCATCAACGGTCCCCATCGTCGACGAATCGACGATGGAACGCCCCAGGTACATGATGCAATCGGTACGCGCCAGGTCGGAGGCGGGGCTGTAGCCCAGGCTGTGCTCCCAACCGGTGAGACGGCTTACCTCGCAGGCGCCATCGGCACCGTACACGTTGGGCGAACCCAGCGCATGCATAAGGCGATAGGCCCAGTAGCGGTCGAACGAGGGAACGCCGAGCGTCATGCCCAGCGCACGAGGCCCGCACTCGTCAACAATCCCCAAAAGACGCTCGGCAATCTGAGCAAACGCCTCGTCCCAGGTAATCGCATCAAACCCCGAGTCATCCCGGCGGCGTCGCATGGGGTGCACGATGCGGTCGCGCTCGTCAAACGGCATTGCCAGGCGATGCCGTCCGCGGGCGCACAGGGCGCGCGCCGCGCACGGATGCCCCGGCACCGGCAACTCAGCCACCACGCGACCGTCCTCAACGCGTGCCGCAAAGGCGCAATCGGCATAGCATCCCCCGCATGTGGTCACCACGGCGCGACCGTCACGCTTCACAGCAGATGCCATCTCGATTACCCCTTTCACAAGCCAAACACAACAGACCAACAGCCCGGGAACGAGCCCCAGGCCAAAAAAGCCTCCCGCACGGCAACGCCCCGCGGGAGGCCCAACGTCAAACAGGCGATACCTTACGCCTCGGACTTCTTGGCGTAGATAAACCAGTAGCCGAGCGCGACCAGAAGCGCGCCGCCCACGATGTTGCCCAACGTGGCGGCGGACAGGTTAAACGCAATGCCCACGGCGTTGAGCGCATCGGCACCGGCGACGTCGGCACCGTAGCCGCACGCCTGCATCACGGCACCCATGGGCAAAAAGTACATGTTGGCGACGCAGTGCTCAAAACCGCAGGCCACAAAGGCGGCGATGGGCAGCAGAATGCCCACAACCTTATCGACCACGGTCTTGCCGGCGGTACCGATCCACACGGCCAGGCACACAAAGATGTTGCACAGGATGGCGCGAAAGAAGATCGTCACCCAGTCGACCGTCACCTTGCCGGCGGCGACGCTCACCATGGAATTGGCGACCGCCTCGCCGTTGAGCTTGTAAATGCCGGCCATGTACACCAAAAAGACGATGAACAGGGCACCGACAAAGTTACCGGCCCATACGACGACCCAAGCCTTGAGCATCTGGACCAGGGTGATCTTTTTGCTCTTGAGTGCGCAGACCATAAGCGAATTACCGGTAAACAGCTCGGCGCCGCACACCAGCACGAGCACCAGGCCCAGGCAAAAGCACAGGCCGCCCACGACGCGCTGGGCGCCCCAGCCCAGCGTGCTATCGCTCAAGAACACGGTAAAGAACAGGCCGCCGAAGGCAATGAACGCGCCGGCGAACATCGCCAAAACAAAGGCCTTTGCGACCGGCAGGTTGGCCTTGGACACGCCGGCGGCCTCGGTCTTGGCCTCGATCGCGGCGGGCGCAAGGCAATCGGGAGCGGGGTACTCCGCCTTGGAATCTGCCATGTCAATCACTTCTTTCCTAATCAGCAGGGACAAGCGCTCCTATTGCTCTTGTCCCAAGCGGACAAAGTGGGAAAAGTCGTTGGCGGTCACGGCGTCGTACACGGCGTCGACGGCGTCAAAGACCTCCGGGGACATAGGGTTGTAAAACTCCGTATCGCCCGGCTGAATCCCTATGAAGACGATATCTTCGCACGATTGCTCGATTTCCTCGATCAGAATCGACAAAGGGAGCGAATGCGTGGTGAACATCGACTTGCGGGCCACATCGCGCTTATCGAGCAGGCGGATAGACCCGACGGGCAGCGCCATGTCGGCGGCATCGACCAAGACCAGGCGAGGCGGACGCTCGCGCTTGACCTCGATGATGTCGTCCTCGGGCGTTTGGCCACCGTCGATGGTGTACCAACCGGCAATGGGCGCATCCTCCATCTTTTTGGAGAGCACGGGGCCGGCGGCATCGTCGGCACGCAGCACGCTTCCCGCCGTGAGCACGATACCCGCAAACGGGGCGCCGTTCACACGTCCATCCACAACGCGACCCATTACTGCAACCTCCCCGTCAGGTACACGCCCGACACATCGCGCACGCGCTCAACCAGATCGCGGAACTTCATCAGAAACGCGACCTGCTGGGCATGCAGGCCAAAGTCGTCGTCGAACACCGGGATGCCGGCCTTGGCCGAGCCGCGAAAACCGCGCTCGTCGAGCAGCGTGTCGCAGGCCTCGAGCAGCGACGGCACCGCCGCCTTGTCGAGCTGGCACTCGCCAAAGGAGCGGATGGCCTCGAACTTGGTCTTGGCCTCCCCCTCCGGCAACGCGTCGATAAGCGTATAGAACACGTTCACCGGCACCGACAGGCGCGGCTCAAAGCAATCGAGCACGCCGGTGTGGTGGCCCACGGCGAGCGTGTAGTACAGCACGTCGCAGGCCTCCTGGGGAACGTCTTCCTCGGTCTCCACAAACTTACGCGTGAGCTCGTAGAAGACCACCTGGTCGGGCGCATGGCCCAGGCAGGGGTCGGCGACGCCCTCGGCGGCCTCGTCGCTTGCGCGCGAGGCATCGCCAAAGGAGCCGCCGAGCATACCGGGACCCGCAAAGTAACCAGAGCGGTCCGTGAGCTCCATCTAGCGACCTCCGGCCAGCACCAGATCCTGCAGCGCCGAGTAGACTTCAACGCGGCGCGGATCGTCCTGCTTATCGATGAGCAGTGCCATGGCACCGCGGATATCGCCCTTGGGCGCGCCCTCGAGCGTGTCCATAAACTCGTTGGCCAGGTCGCGGCCGTAACGGTAGCCGCTCATGGCGCGAGCCTCGCGCTCGATGGCAACGCGCAGCTTGTACGGCACGCCGGGGTGCAGGATATCGGCCTGTTCGCCGGCGGCCTCCACCGTGGTCTCGGCATGGAGCTTTTGGTCCAGCAGGCCAAGTGCCATGGCAAAACCGTAGATGGTCTGCGCGGGGCTGGGCGGGCAGCCGGGGATATAGACATCGACCGGCAAGATCTTGTCCGTGCCGCCCCAGACGCAGTAGTTGTCGTAGAAGATGCCACCGGTGCAGCCGCACGCGCCATAGGACACCACGATCTTGGGATCGGGTGCGGCCTCAAAGGCGCGCAGGGCCGGCATGCGCATGGCACGCGTCACGGCACCGGTGTACAGCAGCACATCGGCGTGACGGGGCGAGGGCACGACCTTGATGCCAAAGCGCTCGACGTCGAAGACGGGCGTGATGGAACCGAAGATCTCGATCTCGCAGCCGTTGCAGCCGCCGCAGTCAACGCGGTAGATGTACACCGAGCGCTTGATCTTCTTAAGAAGGGTCGCCTTGGCCTTCTCGATGCTCTCGTCGAGCTCGATCTTGGTCGGGCGGTACTGAAGCCGCTCGGGCAAAAGCGTGGGTTCGGCCATGGTTACTCCTCCTTCGTATCAAAATCCATGATGATGCCCTCGACCGGCGCCGGTCCGGCGGGAATCTCGGGCGCATCGGGGTTGAGCTCGCGGTCGATATACTCCGGGTTCACGCCGTGGCCGCCCAGATACTCCATGCCGGGGCCCTGGGGCTCGCCGGACGCAAGCGTCTCGTTGGCAGCCATGCCGGCAGCGTTGCCGGTCTTTACGGCCGAGGCGGCGCGCAGGGCGTCGAGCTCGCGCTTGCACTCCTGGCACATACCGACGGTACGGGCGGCCTGCTCGGCCTCCATGCCGCCGGCCTTTTGCAGCAGGCGCTTGGCGTAGTCAATCTCCTTGTGCGGGGCAAACGGCTTGCCGCAGCGCGAGCAGTGCTCGAGCGTGTAGACGCTCTTGCTGGTGAGGTCGTCCTTGCTCATGACGGCCAGCTCAAACTCCTCGGTGAGCTTGATGGCCTCCATGGGGCAGGCTTCCTCGCAGCGGCCGCAAAAGATGCAGCGGCCGTAGTCGATCGACCAGGTGATGGTGTCGGCCGCAAGGTCGGTGTCCATGCGAATGGCATCGGCCGGGCAAGCCACGCCGCAGGCTCCGCAGGCGATGCAGAGCTCGGCATTGTGCTCGGGCTTGCCGCGCATGTCCTTGTTGGTGGGGAACGGCGCAAACGGGTACTTGACCGTCGCGTCGCCGGCCTTGGCGTTGACCTTCCAAAGCTTCAGCATATTAGAGCGCCTCCTCATCAAGCGGAGCGGCCATGGTGCCCTCGCCCGCAAGCGGCGCCTTGTCGCGCCAGACGTTCTCGAACTGCTCCTTGTCGAGCACGTGGTCGCGCTTGGCGGCGACATCGGTCACCGTCACGCGGTCGGTGCAGGAGTAGCACGGGTCCAGCGAACCGACGATCAGCGCCGCGTCGCCCACGGTGTTGCCGCGGAACATGTAGCGCAGGACCGGCCAGTTGCTGTACGTGGCGGCCTTGGCGCGCCAGCGGTAGCACTTCTGGTTATTGCCGAGCATGGCCCAGTGCACGTCCTCGCCGCGCGGTGCCTCGGTGGCGCCGATGGCGTACTTGTGCGGGGTGTACTCCCAATCCGTGGTGAGGATGGGGCCCGACGGGCAGTTCTCGAGCATGGTCTCGATCATGTCGATCGAATCGTAGACCTCCTGGATGCGAACGGCGGTACGGCCGAAGGCATCGCAGGTGTCGGCCGTAGCGGCGTGCATCTTTTGGACATCCGGATCGGCGTAGCCGTCGAAGGGATGGTCAAAGCGCACGTCGCGGGCATAGCCCGAGCCACGCATGAGCGGGCCAACCGGCGAGAAGTCGCGTGCGATCTTGCGGTCCAGAATGCCGATACCGCTCGTACGCTCGATAAAGTTGGGCGTAGAGAGCAGCACGTCGACGAGTTCTTGAACCTCGGAGCGCAGCTGGTGGATGGTCGTGAGCGTGGAGAGCTTCTGCTCGGCCAAAATATCGCGACGCACGCCGCCGATCACGTTGAGGCCGTAGGTCTTACGGTGACCGGAGAGCTTCTCGGCCAGATCCATGGACTTCTCGCGGACGCGGAAGAACTGCTGGAAGCCGGAGTCGAAGCCCGTGTAGTGCGACGCCAGGCCAATGTTGAGCAGATGCGAGTGCAGACGCTCGACCTCGAGCATGATGGCGCGGATGTACTGGGCGCGCGGCGGCACATGGATGCCCTGGGCGCGCTCGACGGCCTCGGCATAGGCCACCGAGTGGGCGCAGCCGCAGATGCCGCAGATGCGGTCGGCGAGGAACGTCACGGCGTCATAGTTCAGGCGCGTCTCGGCGACCTTCTCCATGCCGCGGTGCACGTAGAACAGACGGTAGTCGGCGTCGACGATCGTCTCGCCCTCAACGAACAGGCGGAAGTGGCCGGGCTCGTCGGAGGTAATGTGCAACGGGCCCATGGGGACAAGCGTCGTCTCCTTGCCCTTGGTATCGGCCAAGAACTCGTAGTTTTCCATGTCACTCGCGGGAGCGGGACGGAAGCGGTAGTCCATGGAGTCCTTGCGCAGCGGGTACAGGCCGCTGGGCCAATCGTCGGGCAGCACCAGGCGACGACGGTCGGGCAGACCCTCGGGGATCAGGCCGAACATGTCGCGAAGCTCGCGCTCGCCCCACACACAGGCGGGGACGAACGGTGTCACGGACGGGAACGTCATCTTGGCGGGATCGACCTCGGTGCGCACGGTCACCCAACCGGGGTCCTCCCCCTCCATGGAGATGACATAGTACACGGCGTAACGGCCGCACAGGCTGCGCTCATCGTTGCCGATGATCACAGGAATCCAGCCGTAGCGCTCGTAGTACAGGTAGTGGACGGCCTCGGGCAGCTTGTCCTGCTTGACGGTAATCGTCAGCTGGTCCTCGCACTGCCACTCGACCTTCTCGATGCAGCCCGGAACGGCGCGGCGCAGGGCCTCGACATGGCTCTCGCAGCGACGGGCATACACCTTGTTCTCAGTTTCAATCATTCGTTACTCCACCTCGCTCTGAGCGGTCTCGGTACCGAACACAGCGCGGTACATCGGCGTCGCGTGAAGTTCCTCGGTGCTCTGCTCGAGCACAATGCCGGTCGCGGTCTCCACACCGTGCACGAGAGGCAGCGGGGTGGCGATGCCAAACCACAAGATCATGACGGCCAGGATGATTTCGGGGATAAGCATGAGCGCCGGGGCCTCATGCTTGCCCATGCCCTGGGGCGCATGGCCAAACACCGACTTGAGTGCGATGCGGGTGAGCGCGGAGATGGCCACGGTAAGACCGAGGGCGACCACGACGACCAGCCACATGGGACCGGCGGTAACACCGGCGACAAAAGTCAGGAACTCGGAGATAAACATACCGAAGGGCGGGAAGGCACCAAGGCCGAGCAGCGCCAGGACGGCGAGCGCGGCGGTTGCGGGGGCAACCTCGACGACACCCTGGATCTTAGCCAGGCTACGCGTGCCAAAGGCGTGCTGAATGTTGCCGGACACGCAGAAGGCAAGCGTCTTGGTAAAGCCGTGGAACACGCAGTGCAGCAGGGCCGCGGCGATACCCAGCGGGCCACCGATACCCAGGCACAGGGCGATAACGCCCACGTTCTCCACAGACGAGTACGCAAAGCGGCGCTTGAGGTCGTCCTGGCGAAACATCGAAAGTGCCGCCACCAAAATGGACAGCGTGCCGACGATCAGCAGCAAAAGCTGCGGATACTCGGCGCCCACGGCCTGGATGGTAAAGCCGTAGAAGCGCATGATCACAAGCATGGCGCATTTAAGCAGCACGCCCGAGAGCAGGGCCGAGACAGGGCTCGGGGCCTGGGAGTGGGCATCGGGCAGCCAAGTGTGCATGGGGAACAGGCCGGCCTTGGTGCCAAAGCCGATCACGATAAACGCAAAGGCGAGGCGCATGAGCGTCGGGTCGAACTGGTCGGCATACGGCAGCACGCACGACAGAAATGCGGCCTCGTGGGCGTTGGGAATCACGTCGGCGGCGTTGGCGTAGATCAGCAGCGTACCGAACAGGCCAAAGGCCACGCCGGCGGTGCAGACCATCGCATACTTCCAAGAAGCCTCGAGGGCCGTCTTGTTCTTGTAGATACCCACGAGGAACACGGTGGAAAGCGTGGTTGCCTCCACGGCGGCCCACGTGAGGATCATGTTGTTGGACAGGCACGCGAGCAGCATGGTGAACACAAACAGGCTAAACAGCGCAAAATACTGCTTGGCGCGCTCGGCGGGCATGGAGCCCTCCTCGATATCGGCCTTTACATAGGGCAGCGAGAACAGCCCCGTAAGAAAACCGATAAAGCCGATAAGCAGCACAAAGATGGCGCCCAGCGAATCGAGGTGGAACCACAGGCCAAGAGCGCTCGCGGTGTCGCCGCTCATAAGGACGTCGCCGGCCGTCATAATCGACAGCACCAGGACGGCTGCGACGGAGACCAGGTTGAGACCGGCAAACACGTTATAGGACGTGTTCTTGGGCAAAAACGCCATGACCAGCGAGAACACCAAAGGAGTCGCGAGCAGGGCGAGAATCAACGTTTCCATGGACTACCCCCTCAGCTCGGACAGGTCGCGCGCATCGAGCGAGTGGGAGTCGTCCCAAATGCGACGCACGACGATGGACATGATGATGACGGCAAAGATGGCGTCGGTGGCGATACCGATCTCGATGATCTCGGGAGCGGTGGGGGCCAAAAGCGCGAGCGTCACATGGCTGCCGTTTTCCATAAGGCAGTATCCAAAGATCTGCTTCATGATGTTGCGCTGCGAAATGATGCAGGTGAGGCCCACAAAGAAGTGAGCGAAGCTAATAGCGAGCGCAGGCGTTGCGACCTCGGCCGTGGGCAGGCTGATCTGCGTCACGACGGCAAAGCAAATAGCGACCTCGACGGCGATGATGCAAATGGCCCACGCGGGCTTAAGGCCGGCCTTGAGCGATGCGTCGCTCGGCTCACCCATCTTCTTGTATGCGCGGTTGAGGATATAAGGGACCAGGACGACCTTGGTGATAAAGGCAGATCCAGCCCACATAAGCAGCTCCTGCGCACCAGTGGTGACACCGAGTGTGGCGAGAAGCCCCACGAGCACCAGCGACTGCACCGCATACCAGTGGATGGAATGTTTGATGTTCTTGGAGACAACCACCATGGTGGACGTGACGATCAGAAGGCCGCCAAGGATGTTGACGATCGAATAACCCATGTCGTTCTACCTCCTAACCGATCCAGCTGGCCGAAAGCGGGCCGCTGACGATGACCATGATGATGAGCACGATGAACACAAACGCCATCGCGCGGGGAAGCGGGGCTCCCGCAGCGACCTCTTCGCTCGGCTCGCCGGGCAGGCAATAGCCCATCCACTTGAGGAACCAGGCGAAGGTGGCGACGGTCTCGGCGACCATGATGCACACGAGCACCAGGATCGCGACGTTGCCGGCACCCACAGAGAAGCCACCGGCGATGATCTGGAACTTCGAGAAGAACGTGTTCATGGGCGGCACGCCGGCAATGGCGAGCGCCGCGACACCAAAGCCCACGCCCGAGATCGGGTACTTCTTTACGATGCCGCGAAGCTTGGGCAGCATACGCGTGCCGAGCGTAAAGGAGAACGAACCGGCGATCAGGAAGAACAGCGTCTTGGCGAAAGCGTGGTTAAAGATGTGGCACACGGCGCCATCAAAGGCCAGCTGGCTGCCAAAGACCGAAAGGCCCAGACCAAAGAACACATAGGAGAGCTGGGCGATCGTGGAGAAGGCCAGCAGGCGCTTCATGTCCTTTTGCGGCAGGTACATAAGGAAACCAAAGAGCATGGTGACCATGGCGTCGATAATGGCAACCCAGCCAACGATCTCGGGAATCTCGCCGGCAGAGACGAGTGCGCGCGCGAACACGCACACGCCGACCTTGACCATCGAGGCGCCATGCAGGTAGGCCGAAACAGGCGTCGGGGCCTCCATAGCCGAAGGCAGCCACATGTACATGGGGACCTGCGCGGACTTGGCCCAAGCGGCAAAGAGCACCAGCAGAAGGACGATGGCCTTGAGCTTGGCGTCGAGGCCGGCGATCGCGGTGATGGCGAAGGTACCGGTGTGGGCAAACACGATGGCGGCGCCCAGATACAGGCCGAGCGCACCGATATGCGTGATGATCAGGGCCTTCATGCCGGCCTTCTTGGCCGTAGGCGACATGTAGTAGCTAATGAGGCCCCAAGAGCACGCACCCGTGATCTCAAAGAACACGAGCTGGCCCAAAAGGGTCGAGCTGTACACAAGGCCGGCCATGGCGCCGATGAAGGTCGCGAGGTACGCGTAGAAGCGACGACGCGGTGCGTCGGGATGCTCACGGTTATTCTCGCTCATATAGGGAATCGAATAGATCACGACAAGCAGGCCGATACCCACAAAGGCGGGCGCGAGCAGCGTGCTCATGCGATCGAAGGTGAATCCCATGACGAGGGTCTGCCCAAACGAGATCAGGGGGACCTGAGTGTCGGGCATGCCGGCGCCAGCGAAATTCGCGGCGAGGGCGATGGTGCAGACCGTCGAGACGGCGGCACCCAAAACGCTGAACCACTTGGCGTACGGACGGGGGAACAGGGCGACGAGCACCGAGGCCACCATCGGGGCCGCGATAGCGACCAAGCCGAGAAGGGACAGACTGACTGCAAATGACATTGTTTCTCCCTTCTCCTACACGCCGACGACCACGAAGACAAACGCCAGAACGGCGATGCCCACGACGGCCCAGGTCTGATTGCCAAGCACCTTAAAACGCGAGCGCGAGCAGGAGTTCTCGATCACGCCGCATACGACAAAGTCGATCAGGCACTTCACCAGGAAGATGACCGCACCCAGAACGGCGGCGGCGCCCACGGTCGCGGGCTCGCCCCAGGGGACGAAGATCGCGCAGAACCAGGCGACGACCAGGACCTGCTTCATGGACATGGCGAGCTTGGCCATCGCAAGCGACGGGCCGGAAAGCTCGGCGAGCGGACCTTCCTGAAGCTCTTGCTCGGCCTCGGCCTGATCAAACGGCAGCTTGCCGAGTTCCATGTAGCAGGCGATCGCAAAGGCGATGCCGGCGAGGATCACGGCGACCGGCGCATCGATGGCGCCAGTCATGATGTGCTGACCCATGGTAGCGATGTCGGTGGAGCCGCACACCAGGGCGGCGGCAAACAGCGCCAGCAGCATGGACGGCTCGATGAGCACGCTCATGAGCAGCTCGCGGACGCCGCCGATACCGGCGTAGGCGTTGGACGAATCCACGCCGCAGAGGGCGAAGAAGAAGCGGGCGAGCGCCAGGCTGTACATGATGGTGATGGCGTCACCAAAGACCGGGATGGGGCTTTGTGCCGTAAAGAGCGGCAGGCCCATCGCGAGCATAAAGGCGACGGCGAAGAACAGCGGCGGCATAATGCGCAGCGCAAAGCTCGCGTCCTCGCTCTGGGACTCGGGGCGCGCAAAGAGCTTGGCCAGGTCGCGATAGTCCTGCATGATGCTGGGGCCGCGACGGTTGTGCATCTTGGCGCGGATCACGCGGCCGAGACCGGAGAAGAACGGCGCGACGGCCATAACGACCACGCCCTGCAGAACGGCAAGTACGATGTTGTTCATGCTCTCCCCTCCTTAACCCATTTGCACGGCGAGCACGAGGAACACCACGAGTGCCGCGACGATGTAGCAGATATAGATGCTGTAGTTGCCGCCTTCGAGCTTAGTCGCGAGGTCGGCGAGCTTCTCGACACCCTTATGCGGGGCATCGACGAGAACCTTGTCGGGTACGGGCTCCACAGCCTCGGCCACACCGGTGAGCTTCTGGAAGAAGTGCGCGATGGACCAGCAGACGGCCGTGCAGCGGTCGCGCAGCGTGTAGAGCGGCTGCATAAACCAGGACACCTCGGAGGCAAAGGTCGTGGCCACGACGGGCATATGCTCGTTGGGAGCATAACCGCATGCCCACGGCTGGGACTTCTGCACCTTGCCGACGGTCTTGAGCTTGCGATAACCGCAGGCAAGGCCGACGAGCACCACGAGCGCAATGGCGATCGCGGGCGTGGAGGTGGCAGCGCCGGAGTACTGGTTCATGAGCTCCATGCCCTCGGCGGCAAACACGCCACCGTACGGATGCAGCACGGACGCGGCGACATCGACCAGCACGGACGCGATCACGGGAGCGCCAATGCCCAGCACGACGCAGATGGCCGCGAGCAGGCCCTGTGCAAACACCATGGGGGCGGGAACCTCCTTGGCATTGGCCGCGGCCTCGGAGCGGGGCGCGGAGGCAAAGGAGACGCCATAGGCCTTGACGAAGCACGTGACGGCCAGTGCGCCGGTAATTGCGAGCGCGACGGCAGCGAACACGGCCACGATCATGACGGCCTTGTCGCCCTGCATGGCGGCGTTAAACAGCGACTGGTAGGTAAACCACTCGGACACAAATCCGTTGAAGGGCGGGATGGCCGAGATGGCAAGCGCGCCAATAAGGAAGCAGATGGCCGTTGCCGGCATACGACGGAACAGGCCGCCCATCTTCTCCATATTGCGCGTACCCGTGGAGTACAGCAGCGCACCGGCGCCCAAGAACAGCTCGCCCTTAAACATCGCGTGGTTAAACGTGTGGTAGAGGGCGGCCATCAGAGCCAGGACGGCGATGCCGACAGAGTTGAGCGCCATGGCGGCCATGGAAGCGCCGACGCCGAGCAGAATGATGCCGATGTTCTCGACGGAGTGATAGGCCAGCAGGCGCTTGATGTCATGCTCCTGCAGGGCGAAGGCCACGCCGAGGACCGACGAGATCGCACCGAAGACCATGACCATAAGGCCCCACCAGACCTGAACGCCCGAGGCGGAGAGCAGGTCGAGACCAACCTTGAGGATGCCGAAGATACCGATCTTGATCATGCCGCCGGACATGAGGGCAGACACGTTGGACGGCGCCTCGGGATGTGCCTTGGGCAGCCAGCCGTGCAGCGGGATGATACCGGCCTTGGCGCCAAAGCCAAAGAAGGCGAGCACGAAGCACACGGATGCGACCGCGGGGCTAAACTGCGTGGCGCGGAAATCCGCAAAGGCAAACGAGCCACCGGCGAAGTTGGTCATGGTGAGGAAGCTCGCCATGATGAGCACAAAGCCCACATGCGCGATCACAAAGTAGAGCCAACCGCCGTGGATGGAGTTCTCGTTCTCCTCGATCACGACCAGGAAGTACGAGGTCAGCGACATGAGCTCAAAGGCGACCAGGAACCAAAACACGTTGTCGGCGGTGATGACGAGCATCATGGACGCCACGAAGGTGTTAAAGAAGAAGCCGGCGCGGCCCTTTTTGCCCGGGTACTCATCAAAGTAGTTGAGACCGTAGATCGAACCGGCAAACGCGAGCACCGAGATGAGCGCCACGAACAGGCCGGACAGCTGATTGAGCAGCAGCTGGAAATGGGCAAACGGGAAGAACACGATGGTGTCGACCGACGTGACATCGCCCAGCACGGCCTGGATACCGGCCGCAAACGAAAGCACCGCGGCGACGGCACCGATAAGGCAGCCGGCGGTCTTGGCGGCGCTATCGGCCTTGATCAGCAGAACCGAGGCGAGCGCACCGATGCACGAGACGGCAAGCGATGCGATAAACAGCGTCATGCTATCCATTGTTTTCGCTCCCTTCTGCTTTCTCGGACAGGCCCTGGGCCACAGCGGCAACGTCGACGGCCGGACCGTTTTCGATCGAGCGCAGGCGCTTGGCCTCGTCGAGCTCGCGATCGGCCGCGCCGCCCATGACGGTCAGCGCCTTGGTGGGGCACGCCGCCACACAATGCGGGCCGTCCGGATCGAAGGCGCAAAGGTCGCACTTCACAGCGCAGGTGTACTGGCCGGGAGCCCACGTAAGCAGGCTGCTCAGGGACTTAGGATACGAAGGCGTCGGGTCGCACATGCCTGCGACACCGGCGATAGACGTGCCATCGGGATGGATGGCACCGAAGGGGCACGCGATGGCGCACAGCCTGCACCCGATGCACTCCTGCTCCTTGACGTGGATGCGGTCGCCATCGTGCTCGATGGCATTCACCGGGCAAACCTCGGCGCAGGGGGCACCCTCGCAATGGTGGCAGGCAAGGGCGGCCGAAATGCCGCCGGTCTTCACGAGCGCCAGACGCGGCGTATCCTGAAGACCCTGCATCCGGTGGGCGTCGGCACAGGCGGACTGGCATGTTCCGCAGCCGATGCACCTCTCCGGGTTGATGTCGATGAAGCGGTTCATCCCCACTTCCTTTCAAAATAACGGGCCGGGCTCCCGAACGTACGGGACGCCCGGCCCAAAAAGCCAACGAGAACGGGACTACACGATTTGGTTCACGTGCGTCTCGTCGTCGAACTTGGCGGCGCCGGGCTCAACGTCTTGGGGGGCGGCGGCATCCACCAGAGCCTGCTTGAGCTCGGTGTACTGACGCTCGACCTCGCCCTCGGCCCAGACCTGGTCGGCAATGGCGTCTACCTGGCAGGCGGAGAACTTGTCCTCGGGCGTATGCGAGACCGGGTCGACCTTGTGAATGGTCAGCTCGTTGCACTTGCCGATCCACCACTGGTAGGTCATATAGACCGTGCCCTTGTTGATGCGGTCGCTCACATCGGCGCGGCTGTATACCTGGCCGCGGCGGCTGTGAATCGAGACGATGTCGCCATTCTTGATGCCGCGTGCCTCGGCGTCCGCGGGATTCATGCGGACAAAGCCGGGCTCGTCGGCGAGCAGCGCCAGCGTCTTGCAGTTGCCGGTCATCGAGCGGCAGCTGTAGTGGCCGACCTCGCGGACGGTGCACAGGATGAGCGGATACTCATCGTCGGGAAGCTCGGAGGGAGCCTCCCAGTCGTGCGCCATCAGGTTGGCGCGGCCGTCCTTGGTGGTGAACTTGCCACCAGCGAACATGTCGGGCGTACCGTGGTCGTTCACATCGGTGCTCTTGACCGGCCACTGGGCGTAACCGCCCTCGGGAGCCATCTTCTCGTAGGTCGCGCCCACAAAGTTGGGGCACAGGCTAATGCACTCGTTCCAGATCTGCTCGGTGTTGTCATAGTGCATGGGGTAACCCATGCGCGTAGACAGGTCCGCGAAGATCTCCCAGTCGTGACGGCACTCGCCCTTGGGCGGAACAGCCGCGTCAAAGTGCTGAAAGCTACGGTCGGATGCGGTAAAGACACCCTCGTGCTCGCCCCAAGAAGTAGCGGGCAGGATGACGTCGGCGAGCATAGTCGTCTGCGTCATAAAGATGTCCTGGCAAATGAACAGATCCAGCTCGGAGAGCGTCTTGCGCATACCGGCCGAATCGGGCTCGGTCTGCACCGGGTCCTCGCCGTAGTTGTAGAAGCAGTGCACCTTGCCCTCGTCGACCAGGTGGCCCAGGTCGGTGAGCTTGTAGCCCTCCTCGAGCGGGAGCTTTTCCTCGGGCACGCCCCAAGCCTTGGCAAACTTGGCGCGAGCGGCGGGGTCGGTGACTTTCTGGTAGCCAGGGTACAGGTTGGGCAGCATGCCCATATCGCAGGAGCCCTGGACGTTATTCTGACCGCGCACGGGCGCGAGGCCGGAATTGGGTTTGCCGATCTGGCCGGCAACGCAGGCGATGGAGGCGATGGTGTGCACCGTCTTCAGGTTCTGCTTCTGCTGGCATACGCCCATGCCCCAGCCAATGATGGCAGAAGGCTTCGCCGTGGCGTACATCTCGGCAGCTTGGTGGATCAACGCGGGCTCGACACCCGTGATGTCCTGTACGGATTCGGGAGTGTAGTTCTTGATGGTCTCCCACCACTCGTCAAAGCCGTTCGTGTGCTCGGCGACGAATTCCTTGTCGTAGAGGCCATCGTTGACCAAGCAGTTGGCAAAGGCGTTGAGGAACGCAACGTTGCAACCGTTCTTGATCGGAAGGTAGAGATCGGCGATACGCGCGGTTTCGATATGGCGCGGGTCGGCGACGATGATCTTGCAACCCTTTTCTTTGGCTCGCACGATACGCCTTGCGACGATGGGGTGCGAATCGGCAGGGTTATAGCCGAAGAGGAAAATGCAGCCCGCATCCTCCATACCGGGGATGGAGCATGACATGCAACCTGAACCAACCGTGTCCATCAGACCGAGGACAGTAGGGCCGTGTCAAGTACGGGCGCAGTTGTCCACGCTGTGGGTGCCGATGCACGCACGCGTAAACTTCTGCATGACGTAGTTCGCCTCATTGCCGCCGCCTCGCGAGGAGCCGGTGGTCATGACAGCGTTAGGACCATATTCGTCAATTATGGCCTGCATCTTAGATGCGGTGAAATCCAGTGCCTCGTCCCAGCTTACGCGCTCAAGATCCGCGCCCTTAGTGCGGCGGATCATCGGGTGCAGTACGCGAGGAGTCAAGATCTTGGTGTCGTTGATGAAGTCGTAGCCGCTCATACCCTTAAGGCACAGCTCGCCCTGATTGGTGATGCCGTTGAGCGGTTCGGTACCCACGACCTGGCCGTTTTGGACCAGGAGGTTAAACTGGCAACCGGCGCCGCAGTACGGGCAGATCACTTTATGCTTCTCCATGACACCCTCCTTCCTTTCTCTGCTACCGAATGCTCGGTACTTATTTGACAATCATTGGGCCTGTTTGGCCGCCCGCTTACGCCTCGTTTTCGATGGTGGCGCGGGCACGCTCGGCAGTCAGCTCCGCCAGGCGTTCCTCGTCTACCAGGGTGAGGCCCTTGGTCGGGCACGCCTCGGCACACGCCGGACCGCCGGGACGGTCCACGCACAGGTCGCACTTGAGCACGAAGCTCTTAGTCTGCGAACCCACGCGCACGTCGCCCATCAAGACGGGGACCTGCGTGGTCGCCACGCTCACGGCGCCAAAGGGGCATGCCATGACGCAGCTCTTGCAGCCAATGCAGTTGTCCTCGTTCACGCCGATGCGATGGTTCTTTGGATCAAAGAACAAGGCGCCCGTGGGGCAGGCCTTGGCGCACGGAGCGTCCTCGCAGTGGTGACATGCCACCGGCGCGGAAATCTCGTAGGTGCGCGTTACGCGCAAACGAGGTGCGGCGATGTTGCCTGGAATATCGTGTGCCTCGATACACGCCGCCATACAGGTTTGGCACCCAATGCAGCGTGAAGAATCAGCCACGACTCGTTTATTGCCCATGTTGTTCACTCCCTCCTGAATCCCATGCCGGAGAGACCCTGTCGATGTTGTCCCAGACCGCCCGTGGCCTGGCATCGGCGTATCGAATGCATGCGGCGAAACAGGCACTCGGTAGAATTTCTCCAACGGTATACGGGTTAAATATACGCAGCTGAAGGGGGCAAACTTGAGCATAGGCCCTGCAATACGGGTGTATTGCAGGGGTTTTGGCAGGTTGAAATTATTCTTGGGTAGCTATAAAGGTGAGTGTATTACATGCGTACGCCCAAGAAAGATTTCACGCTCATTTCTGAAGGATGTAGTACGTTTGTAATATCGTTTACACTCAATTACTCTAATGCAATAATGTAGTGGTTGTAAGATTGGCTATTATTAGCCAATGCTGTATTTGACTATTCAAATTGCACGCTCATTAAGGGAGGCCAGTGATGTCATCGACTCAAAAACGAGCCATCCTGCAGGTGCGCATTCGCGAGGAAGACAAGCAGCATGCCGAGCGTCTCTACGACGCCATGGGCACATCGCTCGCCGAGGCCGTGCGCCTTTTTGTCGCGCAGAGCATTTTGATGCGCAAGCTTCCCTTTCAGCCAGTCGCCGTGCGCTCAAAGGACGGCACCGCCGCCTATGGATCGCTCAAAGCATATGGTGACCCCAATCGCCGCTCCGAGGAGCGCAATGCCTGGATTGAATACCTTGCTACAGAAAGCAACGATTCTATTTTGGGCCCCGAGGAAGTAGATATCCATGAGTAGCACCATCATCGACGAGACCGTCATCCTGCGCTACCTGCTTGACGACGACGAAGTTCTGTCCCCGCGCGCCGCCAAGGTCATCGCCACGCGCACCGCTCGCGTCTACCCCGAAATCATCACGCGTGTCGTGGTCACGCTGCGCGACGTCTATAAGGTTCCCCGCGTTGAGATTGCTACGGCCATGAGAAGGCTGCTCGATGACGTCATGGTCGACGAGCCCACCGTTGTCGCCCTTGCCATCAAACTCTTTGGCAAGACCCATATGGACTTTACCGACTGCCTCCTCGCAGCCCGAACCGCCATCTACAACGATGATGTCGTGAGCTTTGGCAAGCCCATCATCCAAGGCATGATCGATTACCGCCACAAGCGCCAAACCGCAGCCGAAGCCCGCAGCCGAAGCCCGCAGCCGAAGCACCGACGCCCGCAGTCACAGCACCGACGCCACCATCGACAAGCTCCGCCACCAACCCCGCCACTAACCGACAGGCAACGGCATCGCCCGCCCCTCAGCCCCATCCCCTCCTAAGTTGCGGTGAAATAGTTCCTGGATTTAGGCTTATTCGAGCTTTTCAGGAACTATTTCACCGCAACTTTCTGTAAGGGTGGTTTTTAGTGCCGCCGAGGGGCACTAATCAACCGTTTGCCGATATGTTTGGCTCTGACTCATGGCTCTGACCTGCCCCGTCAAGCTTTTGGTCAGTTCATGGCAAGGTCTGGCGGACCAAATATGGGATAGCGTAGTGTCATTCACTCCCCCTCGAGACCATGGGGTCGAAAATGAGTCATGATAAACGCTGTTCCAAACCGCAAATAGAGCTGTTCTTCCAGTTATTCGAGGCTCATCATGGCGGACACCTGTTTGTAGCTACCAAAAAATGGGATGAACGCCGTGCCTACGCGCTCATGCAAAAAGAGATGATTATTCGACTCTACAACCATGTCTACGCTGACCCCGCGTATTGGAATGACCTCGGCGTCGAAGATCGCATCTTTCAATTGGCATCCGCTATTGCGGTCGTTGAACCGGATGCCGTGTTTCGTGGAGCAACGGCGGCTCTGCTCTATGGCATCGGTTCTGCATATTCGCTTCTCGACAAGGTGCAAGTGCTGCTGCCGCGTTCCACCAGACGCGATATGTACGAATTCGTTGAATACCGACGCTGGCGGCCGGGCGACGTATGGCAACTCGGCCCGTTTACGTTAACGGATCCATATCGCACGGTGGTCGACATCGCTCGAACGAGCGCTTTTCGATATGCACTAGGCTATGTCGACGGGTTGGCTCGTGAGTACGGTGTCGAGCGTGAAGAATTGCGTGCATATGCACAAGCGAACTGCCGCGGACTGCACGGCATTGCGCGCGCATTTGACGTTTTTGAACACATGGATGGCAGATCGGATAACGGCGGAGAATCCGAAGCACGGGCGGCAATGATTCTGGCGGGAGTTGCCGCTCCCGAACTTCAGGTTGAAATCACTCGACCGGGAAACGCCGGCTATTATTTGGCAGATTACGGCTGGCAGATGCCAAACGGCTCTTGGATGCTGGCTGAGCTGCATGGACTAGGCAAGTTTGAGGACGATGCCCAAAATGATCCGGAACATACTGCGGCAAAAACCTATCGAGCTGCCCTCATGCGCGATGCGAACCTGCGTGCCATGGGCCACAACGTCATCCATTTCAAGCTCTCAGACACCTACGATGTCAAAGCGTTCGGCTCAATGATGCGCGACTACGGTATACCAACCACAAAACCCTACGTAGACTCCTGACCGGCTGCCCTCATCTTCTCGGCAACAGAACCCATCATCGACCCAACCCGCTCGGCCTCAATAAGTTGCGGTGAAATAGTTCCTGGATAACAGCTTTTGCGGCTAATCCAGGAACTATTTCACCGCAACATAGGAGGGGATTTGGGGTCCTCGGCATGTATATGAAAATGGCTCTGGTCCCAAAAGGAACCAGAGCCATTCATCTATCTTATGGAGCGGGCGACGGGAAGTCCAAGGGTTTGCTTCGCAAACCCTTGTTTCGCTGCGGGCCGTTGGCCCTTGCGTGCTGCGCTGGAAAATGCTCACGCATTTTCTCAGCTTCGCACCCTGCCGGTTTCGATTCCCGTCGCCCGGCACGCTTATGAAAACGGCTCTGGCACCAAATGGAGCCAAAGCCGTTAAAACTATCCTATGGAGCGGGCGACGGGAATCGAACCCGCGTCATCAGCTTGGAAGTGTTGCGACATTTTGCACTGTGCTGTCTACCTGCGAAAACGCGGACGCTCTACCTGCTGTTTTTCCGTCTATTGCGTCTAAAAAAGCTATGTTTTATAGTTCAGTCAACGCCATTTTGCGACTATTTTGCGACCAAGATTGCGACCAAAAAGGAGAGACATGGATACCCTGCTACCTGCGGAAACGTTCGCCACCTATTCGCTAATCAAACACGACTATGTGCGCAAAGACGGCACGACCGACTACAAATGGAAAGCCCAGTACCCTTACAAGGACGAAAACGGCAAATGGAAGAAAAAGACCGTCACGCTCAAGACCGAGGGACGCGACAACGGACGCTCAAAGCAGGTCGAAAAGGCGGCGAACCAAGAAGCCGAAGCAATCCGCCAACAGCTCAACGAGCAGGCTGTAAAAGACCCCCACAGAGGCGAGACGGTAGCCGAGTATTTCGGGAAGTACGTAGAGGAACGCGCAAACAGCATCGAGCGTTCATCAGCCAACGAGCTAAGGCGCATACTCAAAAGCTACATTGCGCCCAGCATCGGGAAAATCGAGCTGGACGAGCTGACCCCAGACGATGTGGCGGCATGGGTTACAAAGCTGGGCAAGAAGTACTCACCCGCCACGGTGAAGAAGTGCCTAACCAACCTGCGCTCTGCTATGCGGCAGGCGGTAGACCGCGACAGGCTCGTTAAAGACCCCACGCGCGGCGTTAAGAACCCCAAGCAGGCGCACAGGAACCCCAACGCCCTAGATGCAAAGGGACGCGCCAAGGTAGCGCAGTTCATCGCTCTAGACCCCGACAAGCCCCTAAATGTTGGGTTTGCCCTAGCAATGTATATGGGTTTGCGCGAGGGCGAGATATGCGGACTGACGTGGAAGTGCGTTGATCTGGACGAGGGAACCGTAAGCATCGAGCGCACCATAGGGCGTGACGGCTCAAAGTGGTACGTGAAGGAACCCAAGACGGGCGGCAGCAGGCGCGAGCTGTACGCCCCCTCCATCATCGCCGACATGCTCACGGCACGCCTAGCCAACGCCAAAGCCGAGTGCCTAGAGTTGGGCGTTCCGTTCGATGAAAACATGTACGTGACGGGCGGCGCTGACGGCTCGTTTATGCAGCCCCACTATCTTTCGCATAGGTGGAGGATTGCGGCTGACGCTTTGGAGCTTATCGGTACGGAGGGCAACCGCCCAACGTTTCATGACCTGCGCCACACGTTCGCAACGGCGGCGGTTACGGCAGGCACGGATATTAAGACCGTGGCGAGCATGATGGGACACGCCAACGCAGCTATGACGCTAAACATATACGCGAGCGCCGACAGAGAAGCCAAGAAGCGCGGCGCGGCTGTGGTTGAGCAGGCGTACATGGCAGACGTTGCCCAGCACGCCAAGGACGGCTCAGTTATAGAGCTGAACAGGACGGGAACCGAGGACTAGGAAGGTAAGAGAAGTGAGCGACAAGGCGAACGAAACCGTATGGGTCATGGGCGATGCAGACATTAACGAGTTGCGCGGCTCTATCTGCACGCTCGAAACGCTGACGGAGCTGATGGGCAAGTTCGACAGCAACGAATCGCTGGAAGGGGCACAGCTAAATGATCTAGCCGAACTGCTGGACAGGAAGATAGCCCACGTACGAAATGCGATGGACAGCGCATACCCGAGAAACGCGGCATAGAGCGGAACCGTGGAAGGACGGAGACAGATGGAAACCCTTATAGAATCTGAACGCGAGCGCAAGGGGCTAAGCCGAATCGAGCTAGGGGCGGCGCTGACCCCATCAGTAACCGAAATCACGGTAAGCGAATGGGAAAAGGGCGTTACCCCTATCACAGCAACCCAGCTGCTGAATCTGACAAAACTGTTTCGATGCTCAGCCGATTACCTGCTTGGCTTGACCGATGAACGCACACCCATGGCACTTGGAAGGGACATAGGTTAATGGCTTTCCCAAACATGCGAGCGGAGCTAGAGCGTTCCGCAATCAGCTATCAACAATGCGCCGATCTTCTCGGGACTGATCTGGACAGCTTCAACTTAAAACTGGACGAGCAAGCACCTATGACCGTTGTGGAAGCCAAACGCATCCGCGATGTTTTCTGCCAAGATTGCACACTGGATTACCTACTTGAAAGCGATAGCCCAGCCATACCAACCATCTAGCGCTATCGCCGAGCGGGAATAGAATATAGACAGGTCGGGGCGCTCGAAAGCCGAACGCCCCTTTTTCGTAACTCCCCGCGCTGCAAACGGGAAATGTATACCCCGCCATTCTAGCGCATCGCTGGGACACGCGCGGCACTTGGAGGTCTAGCGCCCATGATTGAAGAACGCCTAAAAGTGCAAATGACAGGCGCAATGGCTTTGCTACCCAACGGCAAGGTCAAGACGGCGCTACAAGCTCTATTCAAGCATTACGGCGTATCGCAAACCAAGATAGCGAAACATATAAGCATTGACGGCGGGACGCTAAGCAGGCGGCTAGACAAGCTAAAGGGTCTATCAGAGCGCGACCAAGAACACATCTACCAAATACTGGAAGCCGTAGCCGAGACTAGCACTACGCCGCCCAGATCACCCAACGAAGTTGCCAAACGGTTCATTAGCGAGCTGGAAGAAGCGAACACGTTGGAGCCACCGACCACCCCACGCGACATAGCCATTATGAATATCGCCCAGATGCTAGATAATCTGACCGACAGCGACATAGAGCTTGTAGAGCTGATGGTCGAGAGGTTGCAGAAGCATGGCAACGGCTCATAGCGCCCATTAGTGCCCATATCTCAAATATGAACAGCCCGTGTGTTTTCCGACCCAGACGTAAATAGCCGCCATTGCACAATTCGCGCAACGGTGCGGTAGCCGCAGGGCTACAGCCGCCTTATACAATTCGCATCGCTCCCACAGAGGGCTATACGCGCCTATGGAAAATAAGGCGCTCAGCCGTTGCACCGAAAGCGCAACGAAAGCCGCCCAGACGTGCGCGGCGGCGCTTCTCCCCTACGGGTATCTTTCGACTTGTAAGACCGTCCACAATCGAAAGAGGTAAGAACATGGACGCTGATACCAAGACCACAACCAGCCAAGAGAAAGCCCGCAGCGCGGAGACGCTAGAGGAAATCTTGAACTCTGACGCGCTCGTTCTGACCGTCAAGCAGGCGGCAACCCTGCTGGATTGCAGCGAACGTTCGGTTTGCCGAGCGTGCGAGCGCGGCATGATTAAAGCCGCCAAGGTTATGAGCATGTGGCGCATCAACAAGGCGGCGCTGCTCGAATATATCGGCATCGACACAGCCGCCTAATGGCTTAGCTCTATGAAGTTTGAAACTAATGAGCTGTTTTCGAGGATGTTCGAAAAGTGGTATTGGCAGATTGCTGAAAACAATTTCAGCAAGAACGAAATGCTAATCATCATGGCGTTAGCGCAAAACTTGGAAGCCGATGAGAACGGCAGGCTATACGCTTGGCGATCACGCGAAGAGCTAGCGCGGCTAACTGGAATGACCACGGGCAGCGTATCGAGCGCGATTCATAGGCTAACCAAGCCGAACCCAGCCAAGGGGCGAAACATACGCGGTCTTGAACTGAAAAGCGCGGGACACAGAAACAGATGTTCCGTGTATTACGTTATGCCCGACACGCCGATTGAGGTTAAGTTGCTCGACAAAAAGAACCCCCACAACGGGAAACCAAAGGCACGCAAGCGCAAGCGTAACGACACCGACCAAGCAGCCGAACCAGAGCGGGAACTAACGCCCACAGAAATAGCCGAGAAGCTAGGGCTGTGGAAATAGGGCTGTAAAGGTGTAGCAGTTAGGCTAAACCAAAGCCGTATTAAAAGGTATAGCCGCTATCGCTAAACCAAACGGCTTAAAGGTGTAGCGCATTGGGCTAAACCTATCGAGCTTAAAGGTGTAGCAGGAAGGCACGTTTAGGTATAGCCCCATAGCTACACCCATAAGAAGAGAAGAAGGGGGCTGCTATACGCCCACCGCTTTATTCGCGGTGGGACGATAGCACCCCTACTCCTACTTTCAAAAATAAAAAACCGCGCGACCACTACCGACCACTCATGACGGCGAATCACGTGGGCGGTCTAGAAGTATTCGCGCGTGGCACGAGAGGGGGCGATGCACCCGAATGGATGAGACGGAAAGGGAGCGATCACGTAGAGAAAAGTTCGCGTATTTCGATGATGTGCTCGGGCGGCTCACGGCTATGGGGATTACCGACCTGAAAACGCGAGCGGATATAGCCGAGCATGAATGGTACCTGTTCACCCTGAATTGCGAGTACTACGAACAAGAGCGGTTGAAAAGGTATATGGAACGCGAACGGCAGAGGGAAATCGAAAGGGAGTGTTCGCAATTGATGGACGAAGAAGAAGCCGCGCGGCAGGTCGAAACGCCCAACACCGACCACGATGAGAAACGGGAAAGCGCCACCGACCACGGCCAGCAACCCGAGGGCGAGAAACAGGGCGATGGAGGGGCAAAACTAGAGACGGGCGCGACCGAGGGCGATGGGGATGAACCCGACAGCGAAACCGCCGAATCGCGCGACCTGCTACGGGAAATTGATGGGATGTTATCGGACTCGACAAGGATTATCAGAACGGCGGCGAAAAACGCCATACCCAGACTCAAGACGGGTATACCATCGCTGGATGAAAAGCTGGGCGGCGGTTTAGCTGCGGGCGTGCACATACTCATGGCACCGCCCAGTACGGGAAAGACGGCACAATCCCTGTTCATATGCCAAAAGGCTATCAGTGATAAAGCAAACGACTGGGAATACGAACAAGTTCTCTACTGGGGCTTGGACACGAGCGAACCAGACGTGCGGGCGCGTTTGGCAAGCTGCGTATCAATGCTGAAAGGAAAAGAGCTTGGCATAGAGCCGTTTGCATACAAAGACGTTCCGAGCGATGAACTCATACGGCTAAACCAACTCATGAATGACGTTGAGCGCTACAGGAAGAACCCCGCCAACCATGAGCGCGAATTAAGGGAGTGCAAAGAAGCTATTAAAGAGATCATGGGCGGCACCGTGGGCGATTATCTGAAAGCCACCAATGAGGTTGAAAGGACAATGTTTGACGGCGTTCCATGGTTTAGATTCATGAAACCGACCGACAGAACGCGCAATGAGATTAGCGAAATACTGGGCGAGGACTGTAGACCCAATGCCTGTGAAAACCATTCCCAGATGCTAGAGAACCTGCTGCAACTCAAACCATACGTCTACGAAGACGATGGATACAAAGACATGGACACAGCCCGCGAAATGCTAAAAGACTATTACTCCTATGAAGAGCTGGAAAAGAACCACCTTATAGGCAACCACCCGCAGGGCGATGAGGTCGAACTGCTGCTTACCTATCTGTACGCAGTGGGCAACGTGCGTCTGTGCGTGGTTGACTTCTTGCAAAGGCTGAAAATCGCACCGAAAAACGGCGGCGGCGATGAATACCAGAAAACCGTCCAAATCCTTGATCTGCTATCTAACGCAGCGATGGAATTGAAGATACCCATAATAGTAATTAGCAGTATGAGCGTAGAAGCCATACGCTCTAACAAGCCAAACATGATGAACGTAAACGGCAGCGCGCGGCTTTCGTACGATGTGGAGACGATAACCGAGATGAGAGCAGAGCAAGGCGAGAAAAGCGTTAAATCGGTCACTCTGCACATAGTGAAAAACAAGAGCTATAAACCGTGCGCTTTGAAACTCAAATATTTGCCCGCGTACAACTGTTTTGCCGAGGTGAAGGAAGCGAAACAAGAGGACGCGGGCACGGCAAGGGAGGGGCGGTAACGGATCGCATCGAACCGCCCACGGACTACCATCCGCGTGTGCCCCATTCCTCTCTCCCCGACCATACTAGCGGGGCTGTAGCCCTGCGGATGAAACGCCCAAGGAGGTAGCGGGATGGAAGGAAACGCCAAAAAGGACGCTGGAAGCCCACCAAAGGGCAAGAAACGCCAAAACAAGGGCGGCACGACCGACAACCCGACCGCATACGACATAGTGAAGCGGGAAAACGAGCGCGGGGACGCGCAGAAGAGCGGCAAGCCATGGACGGACGAAGATAAGCGCTACCTGATAGCCCACGCCGCAGACGGGTACGTTTTCCTAGCAATGGCGATGGGCAGGACGGAGAGCGCGATAAGGTCGAAAGCCGATGAGATGGGCGTACGCATGACCATGCGCCCAAGGCTGGGCGGTCTCTGCCCCAACTGCGGTCGGCACAGGATGAGGGAAACCAGCACACGCGCGTACAACATGGGGCTGTGCCCAACGTGCTACGAGATCGTCAAGGCTGACGCTATGGCAGAGCGCGTGGACTATATGAAAGCCCGCAGGCGCTACACGGCGAAAAAGAGAGAGTGCCAAAGGGAGAAGGAGCGGGCGCGGAAGCAGAACCGAGAACCCTAGCAGAGCCAACCAGAAGCCCCAAAACGGCGCACAGCGCCGAACAGCAACCACGCAGCACAAGACCGAAACAAGGCGCTCAGAGCCGTCCACAATCACCGTGGGCGGCTTTTTTCATGGCACGGGAAAGGCGAAACCGACAGCACCGCAGGGCGCACGGGCAAGTGAAAAAAGGGGCGCTTTGACAGGGCTGGAACGGTCGCAATCAAAGCGCAATCGAATGGTATTTTGCGACTATTTTGCGACTATTCATTGCGACTAAAAAAGCAGGCCAGAAGCTCTAATACCTCTGACCTGCGGTTTTTCTGGAGCGGGCGACGGGAATCGAACCCGCGTCATCAGCTTGGAAGGCTGGGGTTCTACCATTGAACTACGCCCGCAAGATATGGTCGGGACGACAGGATTTGAACCTGCGACATCCTGCTCCCAAAGCAGGCGCGCTACCAAACTGCGCCACGTCCCGAAGGTGTTGAGCAGCTAAGGCATAAACCTTGCGTGTCCCAAAGCGAAGGAAATTATAGGGGAGACTTCCCGCCTGTGCAAGCGGCGATACCCTAGCTCCTCGAATGTGTGACAAACTGGCTATGAACCAGACCGATCACAAACGCCGCCACAGCAACCGGTGCCCACGCAGCACCGATATCTGCCAGCGGCAACGCATCGAACGGCAGCCACGCGCCAGCAAAGAACGCATCGCGGACCGAAGTGATTACGCTCTGCACCGCGACCACGCCGCCGACCCAGACCCACACCTGCGGATGCGCGTCGCAAAAACCATGCACCAGGCCCATAAGCACCAGCACGATGGCGACGGGGTACAAGGCGTTGAGCATGGGCACCGAGAACATGAGGATCACGTCGAGGCCCACGTTGGAGAGCACGCACGAAAACGCCGCGAACACAAAGGCGAGAACCGCAAAGGGACGGCGCATGGCCTCCTCGGAAGCCTCCGCTCCCCCTTTAACCACATACGTCTCGCAGAAGTAACGCGAGCAGCAGCTGATGAGGCCGATGCACACGTTCGTGCAGGCGAGGAAAAAGATTGCAAAGACCACGACCGTGCCGACAAGGCCAAAGTGCATGGAGGCAGAGCGGGCGAGGATGGCGGCGCCGTTAGCGGCATCGGGCATGACCGTGCCGAGCTGCATGCCGGCAAGCGCCAGGCCGCAGTAGATGACGGCCATGAGCACACCGGCGATCACACCGGAGCGCGAAATCTCGAAGGCCACGCGCTTGTCATCGGTAACACCCAACTCGTGGATGGTCTCGGCAATGATGATGCCGAAGGCGAGCGACGCGAGCAGGTCCATGGTCTGATAGCCGGTCAGGAAGCCCTGCACGGCGGCGCCCGCATCGTAGGGAGCCTGAGGCGCGGCAGCCGGTCCCAGTGGCGAGATCACGGCAGCACCCACGACCAGCACGATGAGCGCAATGAGCGCGGGGCCCGTAATGCGACCGAGTACGCGTGTGATGACACCCGGGCGCAGCGTGAGCGCAAACGCGACCACGAAGAACCCGATGGCAAAGACCAGGCGAGCCGTGCCGAGCGAGACGCCCTCGGGCAGCAGCGGCACCAGCATCTCGAAGGCCGTGGAGCTCGTGCGCGGAATGGCCAGGCACGGGCCGATGGCCAGATACACCGCCGCGACAAAGAACTCACCAAACTTGGGGTGCACGCGGCCGGCAAGCTCGCGCGCCGTTCCAGCAAGCGCCACGGCGATAAAACCCATGACGGGCAGGCCGATGGCGGCAATCAGAAAGCCGAGCATGGCGACCGGCGTGGCAGAACCTGCCTGCAGCGCCAGCAGCGGCGGAATAATGAGGTTGCCGGCGCCAAAGAGCATCGAGAACAGGGCGATGCCGACGGTGACGACATGGTCGGAGCGCAGACCGCGCGGGGCGGATGAAGCCATGGGACCACCTTTCGGGTCGAAACAAAAACGGGACGGGCAAAAACACCCGTCCCGCAAGTATAAACGGTCTAGCAGCTTTAGCAGGCTAAATCGCACAGAGCATCGATAGCCGTGTCGACTTCTTCGGTCGTGTTGAAATACCCAAACGAGAAACGGACAACGCCCTGGCGCTCGGTCCCCAGCGCACAGTGCATGAGCGGGGCGCAATGGGCGCCGGGGCGCGTCGCAATCCCCCACCCCTGCATGAGCGCATCCGAGATCTCGGCAGAGTCGATATCGCCAACGTTGAGCGACACGATCGCCGAGCGCGCGGGTTGGTCAAACGCACCGTAGAGCTTAATCCCCGGAATCTTGCACACACCGGCAAGGAAGCGATCAGCGTGCGCACGCTCGTGGGCAGCAATCGCCTCGACCCCACCCTGGGCCTCGATAAAGTCGAGGCCGGCAGAAAGGCCCGCGATGCCGTGACCGTTGAGCGTGCCCGCCTCCAGGCGCGTAGGCCACTCAAGCGGCTGCAGTGGGTCGAAGCTGTGCACGCCCGTGCCGCCCATGGCCCACGGAGACACGTCAATGCCCTCTGCCACGGCCAGACCGCCGGTGCCTTGGGGTCCCATGAGCCCCTTGTGGCCGGTAAAGCACACGACATCGAGCCCCATGGCTTGCATATCGATATGCGCCGTGCCGGCAGACTGCGAGGCATCGACGATCACGAGTGCACCGGCCGCATGGGCCATGGCGGCTACGCGTGCAATGTCGACCGCGTTGCCGGTCACATTGGAGGCGTGCGTCACCACCACGGCACGCGTACCGGGCGTGACCAGCCGTTCGAGCTCGTCGTAGTCGAGCGCGCCGTTCGCGTCGCAGCCCGCATGCTCAACGGTCACACCCTGCTCAGCCGCCAGGCGGTTGAGCGGACGCAACACCGAGTTGTGCTCGAGCACCGTTGTGACCACACGGTCGCCGGGGCGCACCACGCCATTGATGACGGTGTTGAGGGCCGCGGTGGAGTTGGGCGTAAAACAAACATGGTCGGCCCGCGGGCAGCCCAACAGGTGCGCAAGCTTGGCGCGACAGCCGTGGATGGTACGCGCCGCGTCGAGCGCACCCGACGTCGCGCCGCGCCCGGCATTGCCGAGCGAGCACATCGCCTGCGTCACGGCATCAATGACCGTCTGCGGCTTGTGCATGGTCGTCGCCGCGTTATCCAGATAGATCATCGCACGACCTCCCACATATCAATCACGGTATAGCCCTCGGTGGGAACGCCCGCCGCGGCGAGTTCGCCGTGCAGCAGCTCCTCATCGGCAGGCAACGCCTTCCATGCCAAACCGCAGCCGGCAGCGACCTCCCCGGGCACGGGAATCGTTCGCCCGGGAAGGCCGCGCTCGATGCACAGGGACTCGCAACCCATGGCGGCCGCCGTGGTGGGAAACGTGATGACAAGCGCCGGGCGCTTCTCCCTCATGGCAACTCCAACCAATACGCTACGGGCGCACGACGCGCACGGCCTGCTCCATCTTCTCCACGATCACGTACATGTTGGTGACCTCGCCCACGGCAAGCTGGTCCTTAATGCCATAGTGGTCGAGGCAGGTGCCACAGGTAAGGATCTCGACGCCCTGCTCGGCCAGGCCCTTCAGGTCGTCGAGCACCGGAGAGCCCTCGACGGTGAGCTTGGCGCCACCGTTGTAGAACAGCATGGCCGCGGGCAGCTCCTCCTGCTGCGTCACGGCAAAGATAAAGGCCTTCATGAGCTTGTGGCCCAGCTCGTCGTCGCCACGGCCCATGCAATCGGTGTAGACGGAAATGACGAGCTTGCCCTTGCCGGCGCTGGCATCACAGAAGGCAGCGCCATCCTGCTCGGGGTCCGCAACGGCAACGGCGCCAGAGGTCGCCACGGTCACGTGCCACTCGGCGTCAGAAACCTTCTCGACTGAGGCCGTGCAGCCCTTCTCCTGCGCCATCTTGGAGATGTTCTTGACGGCGGTCTCGTTGTCGACCGAGGTCACGACGGCGCCCTCGCCATCGAGCTGCTTGAGGGCCTTAAGCGTCTTGACGACGGGCAGCGGGCAGGCATCGCCCATGGCATTGACTTCAATTTTGGTAGACATAGCTTTTCCTTTCGAATAAATCGTTTTAGAACGGTACATAGCTCAATAAACGTGTCGTTAACGGACAACGCGGACGGCAGGACCGCCTGGCACCGGCTCGCACACGCGACCGACGGCGGCGGCGATACGTCCTTCGGCATGCAAACGGCGCGCAAGCTCATCCACATCGGCAGCAGGTGCCGCAATGAGCAAGCCGCCCGAAGTCTGCGGATCGTACAGCGCATCCAACATGCCCGGCCCCAGGTCCTCGTCGGCAGCCACACGCGGGCCAAAGAAGTCCTGGTTGCGGTAGGAGCCCGCGGGGATAATGCCCAGACGCGCCATGTCGAGCACCTGGTCAAAGAGCGGCACCGCCCCCGACGCAAGCTCAATCTGCACGCCCGAGCCCTCGGCCATCTCGCACGCGTGCCCGATCAGGCCAAAGCCCGTAATGTCGGTGCACCCGTGAAGTTCGAGCCCCTCGGCCAAACGGATCGGAGCCTCGTTGAGGGTGCGCATCGAGTCAAACATGGCTGTGGCCTCGTCCTGCTCGATGAGCTCGCCCTTAATGGCCGTGGTGATGATGCCCGAGCCGATCGCCTTGGTCAGCAGCAGGACATCGCCCACGCGCGCGCCGCTGTTGGCGAGCATGCGGTCGAGCGCGACAAAACCGCTCACGGACAGGCCGTACTTGGGCTCGTCATCGTTGATGGTGTGACCGCCCGCGATGGAGCAACCGGCCTCGACGCACTTGTCAGCGCCGCCCGCCAGAATCTGACCGGCGACCTCGACGCCCAGGCAGCTGGGTATGCAAAGCAGGTTCATGGCATGGCTCGGCCGCCCGCCCATGGCGTAGATGTCCGACAGCGAGTTGGCCGCGGCGATCTGGCCAAACAGAAACGGGTCGTCGACCATCGGCGGGAAGAAGTCGACGGACTGAACGAGGCCCAGGTTATCGCCGACGCGAAAGACGCTCGCATCGTCGGAGGTATCGAACCCCACGAGCAAGTTGTCGTTATGCACATTGGGTAAGTCGCCCAGGACCTGGGCGAGGGCTCCGGGAGCCAACTTAGCGGCTCAACCGCTCGCGGCCGTCATGGACGTGAGCTTAATCTGATCGTCAGCCATCGATACCTCCTCTCTCTTCGGTCAATCATTTTCTCCCAGTATACGCATGAATGCGAGCCTGCAGCGGGTGCATTAATTGAGCGCCTGTGCGCGAATCGCCGCGCCGATCGCTCCGGCAAAGCGAGCCTGGGGCGAGGTGGTGATCGGCGACCCCAGCAGCGCTGCCAGCCTCTCCACAACGTAAGCGTTCTCGCACAGGCCACCGGTCAGGTAGTACGGGGCGCCCGCGGCCTGCCCGGCCATAGTGGCAACGCGCGACACGACACTCTCGATCACACCACGGGCGATGTTCTCGCGCGGCTCACCGCGGCCGATCAGGCTGATGACCTCGCTTTCGGCAAACACCGTGCACATGCTGCTGATCTTGGTGGGCTCGCCGGAACGCGCCAGGTCGGCCATCTGCTGCTGGGAAATGCCTAGGCGGTCGGCCATAATCTCCAAAAAGCGCCCCGTGCCGGCGGCGCACTTGTCGTTCATGGCAAACTTGGCCACGCGGCCACTTTTAAGCTGAATGACCTTGGTGTCCTGGCCGCCCACATCGATCACGGTGCCGTGGTCGCCAAATAGGCGCACGGCACCGGTACCGTGGCAGGTGATCTCGGTCACAACCTTGTGCGCATAGGGCACGGCGACACGGCCGTAGCCAGTCGCGACCACGCGAACATCGTCGCCCGTCACGTCATAGCCGGCCGCTGCCAGCGCCTCGCGCAGCCGCTCGGAAGCATCGACCGAGGAGAACCCGGTTGGCTGCACGCACGTCCACGCCACCGAACCCTCCCCGTCGACCACAGCAGCCTTAGCCGCCGTAGACCCGATATCGATCCCGATCCCTATCATGGCTCTCTCCCAATCTAAACATCAAAGGTAGCGGCGCGTTCAGGCGCCTTGGCATCCTCCCTCACATGTAACAAAGGGACAGTACCTTTGTCACATACCGTCACCTACAGGGTTTCGATGAAGGCGGCGATGCGGGTCTCGATCTGGCCCATGTCGCCATTGCTGTAGTCGGTCTCGATCTTCATGTACGGAATACCCGCACCCTCGACGGCCTCCTGCATGCGCGCGCTCTCAACGTTGAAGGTATGGCAGGCCTGTAGCACGCTCTCTACCACGCCATCGACGTGATACTTCTCGCACATGACCAGCGTGTTTTTCATACGACCGTCGTTGGGCGTCATGACCGAGCAGTTGATATCCAGATAGCGGTCGGCGATGGCGCGCAGGATGTCGGGAGCCTCCGGATCGATCATCATGGCCGCCGTGCGCTCGCCCGAGCAGTCGTCCATGCACACGACCACGCCGCCGTTGGACTCGATAGTACGGCCGATCTTGTTAATCACGCCGCCCACCGGGCAGCCGGTGATCAGAATGCGCTTGGCATCTGCCGCGACCGGGCGCTCGCCCGCGTCGTAGGCCTCACGCAGCTTGGCGACCTTTTGCTCCAGCTGCTGTGTATAGGCCTCGATATCAAAGCTGAACGTACCGGCGAACATGGTGCTCATCAGGTCGACGCCGCTCATGGCCGCCGGCTGGTTGGCCTGCAGCGCGAACATCTCGAGCTGGGCCGCACGCAAGCGATTGCGACGACGCACGGCGGCGCGCAGGTCGTCATCGGTAATCGTGATGCCGTAGAAGCCCTCGAGCTCCTCCTTGAGCAGGCGACACTCCTCGTACCAGCCCTCGCGCTCGTAGGCGCGATCGCGACCCTGCGGAAGATGCAGAATGTGCGTGCGCTTGAGCTCGTTGAGTAGCTCGTACATCTTCTTCTTGCCGTCGCAGGTTGTCTCACCGATGATCATGTCGCTAAAGTACGTAAACGGGCACTTTTGCGAGTAAGCAAAGCCGTAGGTCGACTTGATGAGCGGGCAGAGATTTGCCGGCAGCACCTTCTCGGCCTCGGGAATCACCTCGTCGGACGTGCCGCACAGCGCCACGCTCGCAGCCCCCGCGGCATCGATAATCTCGAGTGGCGTATAGCTGCACAGGAAGCCGACCAGGCGATTACCGGCCTGCTTGTAATCCTTAACGCGAATAAACGCGGCCTTACGCTGCTCGTTGAACTCCTCAAACGTGGACGGCAACGGCTGCTCATTATTTTCCGACATATAACTCCTTAACAAACCTTTCAACCAACCAAGGAAACGGCTTTCCCAGGTGCCCGAGGTTGCCGTGAAAGAGAAGCGGCGCATACTTTGGTACGCAAGCGACGGTTTGAACGGCAAGATCGGGCGCCTGGGGAAACCGCCGAGACGGATAACCCTAAATGGTTTCCAAGAAAGCCTCGATCCTGGTTTGCAGCTGGCCTGCGTCCTCGCCGGCGTAGTCGGTCGTGATGTGCATAAACGGAATGCCTGCCTCCTCGGCGGCCTTCTCCACGGCAAACGACTCCATCTCGTAGAGCGTGCAGAACTGCAGCGCCACATCCACGATGCCGTCGGCATGCAGGTCCTTGGCCATCTGGACAATGTCCTTCATACGCTGGTCGTTGGGCGTAAAGACGGCACAGTTGATCTTAAAGTAGCGCTCGGCGATGGCATCGAGCATCTCGTCGACCGTCTCGCCGGACTCGTCGACCAGGTCCTTGTAGTAGCGCGAGCCCGTGCAGGACTCCTCGCCTACCACAACGCCGCCGGCCTTCTCGATGAGGTTGAATAGTTTCCAGTTGGGCACGGCCATGGGCGTACCGGTGTACAGGATGCGCTTGGTCCCCTTGGGCGCCACGCCCTCGCCGGCCTCGACACGCTGCTCGCACTCAGCCGCCATATCGTTGATGGCTCCGGTCAGACGCGGCGTGTCGTCCATAAAGGCGGCCTGAACGGTCAGCAGGCTGTCGAGACCGCTGATGGGCGCAGGGTCTGCAGCGCGCGTGGCAGCGAGGCGCTGCAGGGCGCGACGCTTCTCATTGACGGCGTGGATGGCGGCCTTCAGACGCTCAGGCGTAATCGTGACGCCGCACTCTTCCTCGATCTTGGCGGCGAGCTTCTTGACCTCGGCCTTCCAGGTCACGAGCGTCGACTCGTCGTGCACGTTGGGAATATCCATGACGTACATGTTCTTTTGCGTGGCAAAGAACTCATAAGCCTTCTTCTTGCCATCGCAGGTGTTCTCGCCCACCACCAGGTCACTCGACTCAATGTAGGGGCAGACCTCGCCCAGCTTAAAGCCGGCAAAGCTCTTGATGAGCGGGCAGGTGTTGCGCGGCAGGTGCTCCTCGACCTTGTCCGTCGCCCAGTCGGCACCCGAGCACAGACCAACGGGAATGCCGTCACAGGCAAGCACGATCTCCTCGGGCACGTACACGCAGAACGAACCGACGATCTTGGTGGCCTCGCCGGCCTCCTTCTTGTCGAGCATCTCCTTAATACGGCCGCTGTGGATGTTGGTGGCGACAAAATCCAGGTAGGACGTGGACTTGGGGCGATTATTCTGCGTCAGGAACATATCGCCGTACATCTGGCCCACAGCGCCCAGCAGCATGTCGTGGTCGGCAAGATTCATGCCGAGGCTCTCCCACATCGGATGGAAATCAAATTCTTCAGCCATAACGGTTCCCCTCTCGAACCAAAATCGGATAACAACGGTATCGATGCACGACGGACGGCGATTGCCCGGCCGTGCGAAAACCCGGAATGTTGGGGAACCTGCTTTGCAGCTGATTATTTAGTTGTGCGTCGTCTCTCCCGGAGTCGTGAACATACCTGCTCATATGCGGCTCCGAGCGATATATAGGGCACGCGCGGCAACGCGGCAAATGTATGTCGTCTGCGGCATGTGCGCACCCTCCTTAACCAGTTGATGTCAACTATATCAACGGTCATCGACCATGCGAACACCGTTGACATTCGTACGACAGCATCGTGTGCCGTCGTTTAATAAATTATTATCTTGATTAATAAGAGTTTGTCATCTCTCATTCAGCGAACGGCAAACAAAACCGCCGAGGCTTATACCCCGACGGCATTACCCAGCGCTATCGACAAACCAAATGGATCCTGCTGGCATCAAAATGCATGCGCAGCGTCTCGCCTGCTTGCGGCAGCTCGTCGACAGGCATGCTCACCTTGTTGACCTTCCACTGAAGACGGGTGGGCGCATCGGCCCGCGGCGCATCCAACAGCACCAGGCGCTCAAAACGCGAGTCGCTCACGCGCGCCACGTGCAGGTCGTAGCTGTTGCGACCCCGCTCAGCGCGATTGTCAACATGGAAGTAGCTTGCGCGAATGCCCAGGTACTCCACATTATCGGGAACCTCGCGACCCACGTTAAAGGTCATGCCCCAGTCGAGGGCTTCAACTTCTTCTTCGCCGATCTTGCGCGCCCGGCTTGTGTTCTTGCAGCCCGTCAGGCGCAGCGCCGCCAGCGTCTGCGGACGGCGGACCACATCCTCGATGGAGCCGATCTCCTCAACATGCCCGTTGTGCATCACGCAGATGCGCTCGCACAGACGGCACGCCTCGTCGATATCGTGACTCACGTAGAGCACGGTGCGGTTGCATACATCGAACAGGTCGAGCATGTTCTGTTCGAGCGCGCTCTTAAGATAGGAATCGAGTGCGCTCATGGGCTCGTCGAACATAAAGATGCCCGGGTGCGCCGCCACCATGCGCGCGAGCGCCACGCGCTGCTGCTGGCCGCCCGAGAGGCGCGCGGGATAGCGGTCGGCGAAATCAGCCAGACCGAAAATGCCCAGATAGCGCTCGGCCAGCCTTTTGCGCGCCGCGGCGTCGCCCGCGCCCTTTACACCGGCACATACGTTATCGGCCACCGTCATGTTGGGAAACAACTGATAGTTTTGGAACAACAGGGCGCATTTTCGCTCCTGAGGCGACAGGTTGATGCCCGCCGCCGAGTCAAAAAAGGTCACGCCGTTGACGACGATCTTGCCCTCGTCGGGCGCCTCCACACCGGCAATGCAGCGCAGCGTACAGCTCTTGCCGCAACCCGAGGCGCCCAGCAGCGCCACACGCTCCTCGCCGGCCTCAAGCTGCATGTCGAGCATAAACCCGGGATAGCGCTTTTTGATATCCAGAACGAGCGACATGGCCTATCGACCTCCCTGCAAAGCGGCATCATCGCGCATGAGCTCGGCCAGCGCCTCGCGATCGATACGCAGGGCATCGCCGCCCGCCGGGTCGAGCGAATCGGCCTGTCCGGCGAGATCTTTGGCCTGTTTACGCTCCGCACGGGAAAGGCCCCGCTCGCGATACTTTTGCGAATGAGCGGTGTACATGTTGATAAACAGGATGACCAAGAAGCTAAAGGCGATTACGACGACGACCCAAAAGAGGGCCACGGACGTGTTTCCGCCCATCCACTCAAAGTAGATGGCGATGGGAATGGTCTGCGTAATACCAGCGTAGTTGCCCGCAAAGAACAGGGTGCAGCCAAACTCGCCCATCGCGCGGGCAAAGGCAAGCACCGTGCCGGCGGCAATCGAGGGCCAGCCGAGCGGCATCATAAGCTTGGTAAAGATGCGACGCTCGGACCAGCCCAGCGTGCGCGCCGCATCGAGCATCTGCGTGTCGAGGCTCTCGAAGGCTCCGAGCGCCGTACGATAGACGAGCGGGAATGACACGACGACGGCAGAGATCACCGCCGCGGGCCAGGTAAAGACGATCGAGATGCCGTGCGCGATGAGCCACTGGCCCACCCCGGTCGAGCGGCCAAACAGCATGAGGAGCAGAAAGCCGCAGACCGTGGGCGGCAGCACCATAGGAACCGTAAAGACCGAATCGAGCAGGCCCTTGATGCGACTCGAGGTACCCATAGTCTTCCACGCGGCGAACAGGCCCAGCGCAAAGGAGATCAGCAGGGCAAGGCCACTCGTTTTTATGGACACCCAAAACGGGCGATAGTCGATGTCGCCCAAAAAGGAAGCCAGAGAGGTCAAGGGCCCCTGCTCATCCCGCATCACGACAGACGATGCTTCTACCATTTGAGCGCTATCAAGCCAACGCGCGCCGCCCTTGGCATCACCCGAGGCTGATGCAATCACCACATAGCGGTCCCCATCCGCGCCACGCTCGTCAAAGCCATAGGTATACCCGCCAGCATCAAACGTTGTTTCCGCCGTGACATACCAAGGAAGGTCCACGTCACCCAGCTGCGCACCTCCCATGCAGTTTGCGCTGTCGAGATCACAGACGAGGGCCTTGAGACCCGATACGCACTCGTTGTCCTGCGGATCCAATCCATATTTCTCGACCGCCTTGGGCGATATCCACACCACAACGTGATCGGCAGCAGGCGCCACTACAAGGTCCACGTCCTCGTCAGCGGGAAACCGGTAGCCCTCAGGCTGGCCCTCCATGATACGGGCGGTCCCCTTGGCCAACCGCTCAAAACCCTCGATCCCATAGGAAAGCCCATGAGCGGTCGCAGCAACCTGGGCCCCGTCCTCAGTGTCCCCAGCAAACGCAAATCCCGGCACCCAACAAAGCGCGAAGGTCAAAGCACAGGCGACAAGCATGCGGAATCTATTAAGCACGAAAAGCTCCAAGAGAATACAAGGACGGAGTGAAACGCAAAACGATGGAATTATCGCGCCAAGCCGCACTACGCGGAAAGTTCAAAGCCGTACTTAGCCCAAATCTTCTGAGCTTTCTTGTTGGTCAGACAGAAGTCGATGAACGCCTTGGCCTCGTCGTCATGCTCGGAGCTCTCGGCAACGGCACCCGGGTACACGATGGGCTTGTGCGAATCCTCGGGGCACACGAAGGCCTCCTCGATGCCGTCGTAGCGGAAGATATCGGAGCTGTAGACAAAACCAGCCACGCAGTCGCCTGTAGAGACGTAGGCGGCAGCGGTGCCGACCTTATCGGCCAGTGCGACCTTGTCGGCGATCTCGGGAGCATACTCGCCGTCGTCGCCCTCGATGCCGGTGTAGAGGCCCACGGAGGCCAGGGCCTGGTTAGCGTACTTGCCGGCGGGAACGGTCTTGGCGTCGCCAATGGCAATCATGCCTTCCAGGTTCGCAACGTCGGCAATGGCCTCGACCTTGGTGTCAGAGCCCTCGGCGCGAATGATCACGAGGTCGTTGACGAACATGTCCTCACGCGTGTCGGCGTCGACGAGCTCGGCGGTCTCAGCGTCATCCATGGTGCCCTTGGAGGCCGTGATGAGCACGTCGACCGTGGCGCCGGCACGCATCTGCTCAACGAGGTCGCCGGAGGCCTTAAACTGTGTGTCGGCAAAGGTGGTGCCGGTCTGGTCGGTGTAAAGCTCTTGGACCTCGGGCAGAGCCTTCTCGAGCGAGTTGGCGGCAAAGACTTGCAGCTCGACGGCTTTCTTGGAAGATGCCTTGGCAGAACCGGCATCGGATCCGGCCGGCTCGGACGTCTTGCTGCCCGAGCAGCCGGCAAGACCAAGGCCGGCAGCGGCGACAGCAGAAAGCGAGACGAATCCGCGGCGAGAAACCATATCGAACATATTCAACCCTTTCGGACCTTGTGCCCGGGTACCCCACCGCGGGCTATAATCTGCAATCAGATTATACTTTCGCGCGAATAATAGTAGTGAGAAATTATTCTCGTCAGAGACTATAGTTTCGAGTTAGCGTGCACCTCGGCGTCGCTTCGGTGGAAAACAAAGGCGGAGCAGCCGTTCAGGTCGCCCCGCCGCAGGTAAACCGCTTAGTTGGTATGTCCGCCGCCCGCTGTCATCTGAGCCGCATGCTCCAGCTGGTCTGCTATGGCCTCCCAGCTTTCGCGGGCGGCCTTCGTAGAACCGGGAAAGTTTACGACAAGTGTATGACCTCGTTGCATGCAAATAGCGCGCGAGAGCATGGCGCGGCGCGTCTTGGTCATGGAGTACGCGCGAATCGCCTCTGCAATACCCGGCACATCGCGGTCGCAGACGGCACGCGTCGCCTCGGGCGTCACATCGCGCATCGAAAGCCCCGTGCCGCCGCAGGTGAGCACGACATTGGCGTGGCACTCACCGGCGGCTTCCACAATGGCATCACCAATCTCGCTGACGTCATCGCGCACGACCACATGTGAGGCGACCGTCCAGCCCTGTGCCTCGATAAGTTCCTCGAGTGCGGCTCCAGCCTCGTCCTGGGCAAGATCACGCGTATCCGAGCACGTCACAATCGATATCTTCAACTCCACAGCATTCCTCCTACAACACGGTGCCCTCGGGCAGGTCGACGCGAACAACGTCCACGACATCTCCCGCCTTGAGCTCGCACGGTCCTTCGTCAATACGCAGCAGGCAGTTGGCCCGCTGCATCGTGCCGAGCAGCGCCGAATTCTGCGTCTTGGCCTCGGTCACCATCAGCTCACCGGTCTTGGGGTCGCGCAAAACCGTGGCGCGATCGAAGAAGCGTCGGTCCTGGCGCTTTTTCACACCGTGTGTGAGCGTCGCCTGCTGCACGGGACGCGGACCCTCGGCAAAGCCGCGCATCTTGCGAATCGCCGGACGGGCGAGCATCTCAAAGCCCACATACGCCGCAGCCGGATTGCCTGAAAGCCCCAGGTAGGGCTTACCCCCGAGCAAGCCAAACGTGATGGCCTTGCCCGGACGCATCGAGATGCGATCGAACAGCACCTCGCCCTCGCGCCGGACGAGTGCCGTCACATAGTCGTAATCGCCCGCCGAGGCGCCTCCGCTCGTAATGACAAAATCGCACTCTTGCACCGCGCGATGCACGAGCTCGGCAATCGCCTGCTCATCATCAGACGCAATGCCGTAGAACACGGGCTCGGCTCCTGCATCGAGTGCTTCGGCCATCAACGCCGAGGAGTTGGAATCGCGAATCTGACCGCGCGCCGGTACTTTACTCGGTGCGACCAATTCCGTGCCCAGCGAGATGATGCCCACACGTGGGGCAGCGTGCACCTTCACGCTCGCGTAACCGGCGCTTGCCAGCAGGCCCGCGCCCGCCGGAGCCACGACCTCGCCGGCGTGTATCACAACATCGCCGGCATGGGCCTCCTCGGCGGCAGAGCGAACGTTCTCCCCCACCTTGGCCGGCGCCGAGAAGAGGACGTGCGAGCCCTCGTTGCCATCGCCGTCAAGCACCTCGACGATCTCGTATTTCACTACGGCGTCGGCACCCTCGGGCACCGGCGCGCCTGTCATAATGCGGACCGTCTCGCCCGGGCCAAGAGCACCCTCAAACACATGGCCCGCAGCCTCGTGTCCGATAACGTCGAGCGTCACCGGCGTCTCACCAGACGCCTGCGCCAAGTCCGCCGAGCGCACGGCATATCCGTCCATAGCGCTGTTGGCAAACGGCGAAATGTCGGTATCGGCCACAGCATCCTCGGCCAAGGGAAAACCAGCCGCCTGCCACACGGGAATCTCTACGAGATTGGTCGGAGCAACGTGCGACAGAACAATCGACTGCGCGTCCTCCAGCGGAATGAGTTTCTCTGCCATATGCACCTCTTAATGCCACGGCGCACAACAGGAGCGCCGATTCTTTATGCTTGTCTCAGTATAATCCCCGACGCGCGACCGCGATTTGGCCTGTACCCGCAAATACACCTGTCGGCCGCAAGCCGCGAAACAGAATGGAAACCAACCCACCGGCTCGTCGCGCTTGCCGCGTTTTATAATGCTTGCGTTGCAACCTAAAAGAGGAATATATGGCTCATAACAACAAACCCGAAAGCGCAAACGAAGCGCAGGATCATTCCCAGCCGCTCGACGATGGCGGCTTTTTCTCCCTTAGCGACGTCATCATGGCCGGCAGGCGTCAACTCACCCGCTCCGAGCAGCTCTTGGCCGCCGACACACGCCGCAACGCCCGCAACCTGTTTGCAAGCGCCAAACTGCTCGCGCTCGTCGTCATCGTCTCGCTCGCCATGGGTGTTGCCGCTTGGGCATTTTTGGCCTCGCTGAATATCGCGACCGATTATCGCGAGCACCACGTGTGGATTTACGCGTTGCTTCCCGTTGTGGGCGTTGCCACCGCATGGGTGTACAAAAACCACGGCCTTGCCGCCAAACGAGGTAACAACCTGGTCATCGACTCCGCCCTGGGCACACGCCTTATCCATATACGCATGGCCGTTCTCACCTTCGTCTGCTCCACGCTCACGCACCTCACGGGCGGGTCGGCCGGTCGCGAGGGAGCCGCGGTGCAGATTGGCGGCACCATCGCCAGCAACATCTCGAGCCTCGCCCACCTCAAAAAGCATGACCACCACGACCTCATGCTCGCCGGCATCTCATCCGCTTTTGGCGCCGTATTCGGTTCGCCCCTTGCCGGCGCGTTCTTTGGCATGGAAATGTGCTTTATCGGCAAGATCGACTACACCGCGGGCATCTACTGTCTGGTCGCCTCGTTTACCGGCTACTTTACATCACTCGCCCTGGGTACCGAGTACGAAGCGAATGTCATCGCCAGCGTTCCCACCATGACACCACGGACGGTTGTCATCGTTGTTATCAGCGCCATCATCTTCGGTCTGACGGCACGTCTCTTTGCCTGGTCGGTTCGAACCGTCAAGAGCCTGTACGGTCGCTTTATCACCAATTACCTTGTTCGCGCACTCATCGGCGCACTCGTGGTTTTGGCCGCCTATGCCCTCCTCGACGCCTGGGACTACGCCGGCCTTTCCACGTGGCTTTCCGGCGCCGGATTTGCAGGCAACACCACCCTGGCGGACGCAGCCATCAAGTTGGTCGTCACAGCGCTTACCCTGGGCGCGGGCTTCCAAGGCGGCGAGGTCACGCCCCTGTTTGGCATCGGTGCGGCACTCGGTGGCTGGATCGGCTGCCTCACCGGTCTCGACCCCAGTTTTCTGGCGGCTCTCGGCATGCTCGGCGTCTTCTGCGCCGGCCTCAACGTGCCCATCACCACCTGTATGATGGCCATCGACCTGTTCCACGGCACGGCCGCCGGCTTCTTCGTGATCGTGGCGTTTATCAGCTATCTCGCCGGCGGCCACCGCGGCGTGTACCCCGCCCAGCGCATCATCTCACCCAAGCGCCGCTCGCTTATTGTGGACGAGGGCGGCACGGTGGCAGAGGCTATCGAGCGCCACAACGACCTGATAGAGTAGACGTTAGTATTCGCCGTGCAGCCACAATCGGGAGCAATTCGACCCGAGCGAGACCGCACCGTCACGTCATACGCCGGGAGTCACCCCATGCACGGAACTGATTTTGGTCGCACGCTCATCATCGCCAACCCAGCCGCCCAGTCGGGTGCGGCACGCGAAGTTGCCGAGCGCCTGCAACGCTTTTTGGATATGACCGCGCGCGCATCCCAGTTTGACCTGGTGCTAACCGAGCACATGGGACACGCCAAGGAGCTTGCCGCACAGGCTCAGAGCTATCGCACCGTTATCGCACTCGGCGGCGACGGCGTGATCCACGAGGTCGTCAACGGGCTTATGACGCAAAAGGAGGACGCCCGCCCCGCTCTTGCCGTCCTGCCCGTGGGCTCCGGCAACGATTTTGCCCAGACGCTCGGCATCGAAGATTTCTCCGGCAAGAATTTTGGCGCGCTGCTCACCTGTGAGCTGCAGCGTCAGGACATCGGGCGGATTCGCTCATGGAACCCCGCATGCGGCAGCGGCGAGGCTACCGTTGAGTACTACGACCAGACGCTTTCGGTCGGCATCGATGCCGCCATCGGCCTTGGCACCACCGAACTGCGCAAAAAGACTGGCCTGACGGGCGCTCCGCTCTACACCCTCTCGGGACTTGAGCAGTTTGGCCTGCGCTATCGCAACTACCCCATGACAGTCAGCTTTGACGGCGCGCCCGCCGAGCGCGTGAGGGCGATCATCATGGCGATTCAGCTGGGCCCCACGTATGGCTCGGGCTATCGCATCTGCCCCGATGCCGACCCCTGCGACGACATGCTCGACGTCTGCTACGCCTGCGGCCCCGTCCCTCGCGCGGTTGCCCTGCCTATGTTTCTTTCGGCCAAGGACGGCCACCATACCAAATTGCCACCGATTCGCATGCGCCGCTGCCGCCATGCCGAGCTTACTTTTGAGGAGCCCGACTACCCCATCCAAGCCGACGGCGAGCCCGTTGTCGCCTCGCGCATCGAGGTCGACGTCCTTCCCGCCGCTCTCGAAGTCTGGCACCCAACCCGCTAACCCCCCCATAAGTTGCGGTGAAATAGGGACTGTTTATGCAGTTAAAGCCGCAAAACAGTCCCTATTTCACCGCAACTTATGAGGAAGCTATTCGTCGCTGCCCGGCTTGCGACGGTTGGCCTTTTTAATGGCGTTGAAGTGCTTGTCATTGAGCCTGCGCTGGCGAGAGCGCTGAGGCACCTTGGTCTTTACGCGTCGGCGCGGTGGACGCCCGCGACGCTCAAGCTCAGCGCGCAGCTTACGCAGGCAGCTGCTACGGTTTTGGAACTGACTGCGGCTCTCGCGCGCCGTCACGGTAATCCCCGTGGGCCCATGCTTCATGCGCACCGCCGAGTCCGTCGTGTTGACGCCCTGTCCGCCCGGGCCCGTCGCGCGAAACACCTGAACCTCGCAATCGCGTGCCAACTCCTCGACCGACATCTCGGCATAGTGCGCATACTCACGCCATCCCATCTTGTTCTCATCCATATCAACACCTCCCCTCATACAAAAAATGTGACAAAGGGACAGTCCCTTTGTCACATCGCATACCAATCGCTTGTGTTGCGCACTTAGGCGAAGGTGATCTCGCCGGTCTCGCAGTCCATATCGGCGATACGGGCCAGGCTCTCGACGCGGAAGCCGCGCTCGCGGAGCTTATCGCCACCGCCCTGGAAGCCCTTCTCCACCGCAATGCCAATACCGGATACCTCGGCACCCGCAGCCTCGCAGATCTTGATAAGACCCTCGAGCGCGCAGCCATTGGCCAGGAAGTCGTCGATAATCAGGACCTTGTCGCCCTCGGACAGGAAGCGCTTGCCAACGATGACCGGGTACTCCTTCTGCTTGGTAAAGGAGTAGATGGTCGTGGCATACTGCTCGCCGTCGAGGTTGATGGACTGCGCCTTCTTGGCAAAGACAACCGGCACGCCGCCAAAATGCTGGGCCGCGATGCAAGCCATGCCAATGCCCGAAGCCTCGATCGTCAGGATCTTGTTGATCTCGACACCCTCGAACAGACGGGCCCACTCGGCGCCCATGTGGTCGAACAGTTCAACGTCGCACTGGTGGTTGAGGAAGGCATCAACCTTAAGGACGTTACCGGCCTTTACGATGCCGTCATGGCGAATACGATCCTCAAGCTCCTGCATGGCGCAACCCCTTCTCGCGGCAACGATACCGCGCGATTAATAAACGTTGTTCGATAGTCTACCACGGACCGACCCCCGCCCGTCCCACAAGCCGCATCGCACCATAAAGCCGCAAGACGAGTAGATAGGCCCGATTCGTGGCAAGCCTGCCTCCACAAGCTAATGGCGGGCGCGCACCCTCACCAAACGCACCATGGCGAGCGCAAAGCCCACAGCGGCCACAGCCATCAACACATAGAACACCGAACGGAAACCAAACAAAAACACATCCGGACGGCCCGCAACAAAACTGGTCACGGCCTCGCCCATCGCCACGCTCATCTGCCCATACAGGATATTCGACGCCACCGTAATGCCGAGTGCCATGCCGGCGTAGCGCGCCAAACTGCCCAAGCTGCCCGCAAAACCGAGCGCTTCGCGCGGAGCCGAGCCCATATACAGCGAGTTATTGGGGCTCTGGAAAATCGACGTGCCGCACGACATAAACGCGACGCAACACACGATTACAGGGATAGAAGAGTGCTCGTCGAGCGTGCTTACCGCAAAGAGGCCGCACACGTACACGCCCAGGCCGACCGCCGTGGGACCCTCACAGCCAACACGGTCCGAAACCGTACCCGAAAGCGGACCGATAAAGGCATTCACCATCGGCAGCGCCAAAAAGAGCAGTCCGGAAATGTCAGAACCAAAGCCGTGGGCGTCCTGAAAATAGAACGGCAGAATAAACTCGGATGCGCCGATACCAACGAACACGATGAGCATGCAGGCAAGGTTGATGGTGAAGGCCGAATTTGCAAAGCAGCGACGCGCGGCCTCCGCCAACGACATGGGGCGCTCGCCGGCCTCCGGCTTAACATGCGGCAGTGTGTAGAGCCCAACGATAAACGAGATGACGCCAATAGGCAGGTTGATGAGGAAGATACTCTCCCAGGGAAAGCTTGCCACCAGCATGCCGCCCAGCACGGGGCCACACATCATGCCGAGGGCCACGAAGGTCGCGAGAATACCCATGGCACGGCCTCGTTCGCGCGCCGGGAACGACTCGGTGATGATACCCATGTTATTAGCCATGGCCGCCGCGCAACCGACGCCCTGAGCAATGCGTGCCAGGATAAGAACCTCGAGCGAGGCCGAAAGGCCGCACAGCAGCGAACCGACCGAAAAGACGATGACGCCCAGCTGGAACACATTCACCTTGCCGCGCACGTCGCCCAGACGGCCAAACGGCAACATGGCCACGCAAGTCGCAAGCAGATACACCGAGCTTACCAGCTGGATGCGATCGAGGCCCACGCCCAGCTCCTTTTGCATCACGGGCAGCGCCACGGTCACGACGGTCGAATCCAGACACACCATAAACGTCATGATGAGCACGGTAAACAGAATCGCCCATTTGTTCTTGCCATGGGTGTCGCCCTCTAGAGCAATGTGCTCGCGGCGCAGCTGCTCTGCAGTTTTCTCCATATCCATCCTTTCGAGTGGCGCAACACAAAAAACGGGGCCCCATCGCCTGCGAACAGTTGCGATTGGGGTCCCGCCTACGGAATCGGAACGAAAGGTCGCCGAAGCTTTCTGCCAGCATCGGCGCCTTGCACGAACGCTAGCCTAGCACTGCTCGAGCGCCTGCTCAAGGTCGGCAATCAGATCGGCCGTGTCCTCGAGACCGCACGACAGGCGCACCATGTCGGCGGAGATGCCACAGGCGATGAGCTCCTCATCGTTCATCTGGCGATGCGTGGCGTTAGCAGGATGCAGGCAGCAAGTGCGGGCGTCGGCCACGTGTGTCGCGATCTGGGCGAGCTTGAGGCTCTTCATAAAGGTCTCGGCCGCCGCGCGACCACCGTTAAAGCCAAAGCTCACGACGCCGCAGGTACCGTTGGGCATGTACTTCTGAGCCAGGTCATAGTACTTGTCGCCCTCCAAACCCGGATAGCTCACGAAGCGCACCTTGGGATGGCTCTGCAGGAACTTGGCAACGGCCAGGCCATTCTCGCAATGACGCGGCATGCGCACATGCAGGCTCTCGAGCGAGCTGTTCAAGAAGAACGCCGCCTGCGGGTTCTGCATGGGGCCGAGGTCGCGCATGAGCTGAGCGGTTGCTTTGGTAATGAAGGCGCCCTCGCGACCGAACTTCTCGGCATACGTCACGCCGTGGTAGCTCTCGTCGGGCGTGGTGAGACCCGGGAACTTGTCCGCATGGGCCATCCAGTCAAACTGACCGTGGTCGACGATTACGCCGCCCAGGTAGGCAGCATGTCCATCCATGTACTTGGTGGTGGAGTGCGTAACGATGTCGGCGCCCCACTCAAAGGGACGGCACATCACGGGCGTCGGGAAGGTGTTGTCGACCATCAGCGGCACGCCGTGGTCATGCGCGGCCTTGGCAAAGCGCTCAATATCGAGCACGGCAAGGGCGGGGTTGGCGATGGTCTCGCCAAAGACGAGCTTAGTGTTGGGTTGGAAGGCTGCCTCCAACTCCTCATCGGTGCAGTCGGGGGCAACGAACGTGCAGGTCAGCCCCATACGGCCCATGGTGTGCGCGAGCAAGTTGTACGTGCCGCCATAGATGGCAGAGCTCGCGACTACGTGATCGCCGGCACCGGCCACGTTAAAGATCGCAAGGAAATTCGCGGCCATGCCCGAGCTCGTGAGCATCGCGGCAGTGCCGCCCTCCATCTCGCAGATCTTGGCGGCAACCAGATCGCACGTGGGGTTCTGCAGACGGCTATAGAAGTAGCCCGACTCCTCCAGATCAAAAAGCTTGCCCATGTGCTCGGACGTGTCGTACTTCCACGTGGTGGACTGGTAGATGGGCACCTGACGCGGCTCGGCATCTCCCGGGTGATAGCCGCCCTGAACACACGTCGTACCGATGGTCTGCTTGCTCATATCTAGCTCCCTTGCCTGGGTTTTAGTTTTATTCGGTTCACGATACCGCTACCCCGCACCCCTCTCAACCCATCCCCAAGGTAGGTTATGTGACTAATTGATCAGGGGTATTTATCTCAAGCCTTGGGCATTTGCTCGATAGATAAAATGAGGCATCCATGAAGCTCTCGATGATTACACGCACCGTCACGGGTACCATAGGCGGGTACACCGTGACCAAGGAGACAACGATGAAGCAAATCGATACGGCCCAGCTCGACATCACCGCCTGTCAGGCTCAGGCTGCCGAGTACCACGCCCGTGGCTTTAACTGCGCCCAGGCCGTCGCCTGCACGCTCGCGCCCGCCGTCGGGCTCGACCCCCAGATCGCCTTTACCCTCACCGAGGGCTTTGGTGCCGGCATGGGCGGCATGACCGAAACCTGCGGCGCCATCTCGGGAGCCGTGGCCATCATGGGCTTTGTAATGAGCGACGGCATGGAAAACCCCAAGACCAAGGGCCAGACCTACAAGCTGTCGCGCGAAATCGCCAAGCGTTTTGGCGAGAAGAACACGACGACCGTCTGCGGCACGCTCAAGGGCATCGGATCGGATAAGGGTCCGCTCCGCAGCTGCCCTGGTTGCATCGACGATGCCATCGAGATCGTCTGTGATCTGCTAAAGCAGCTTGCCGAGTAAACAGCTGCGACATAAAACGGCGGCCGGCGCGCTTGGGAT
>CAUEMA010000010.1 GCA_959018755.1 uncultured Collinsella sp.
CACGCAAAGGAAAGCACTTAATGTGCTTTCCGTCTTGCGCAGGACTGTAGAGCAGGAAACTTCATATGCGGCCCTCCCGGGCGCAAGCAAAAGGGCGACCCCTGTCTGGAGTCGCCCTTATTGAGCAGTGTATGTACGGCTGTTACTCGGCGTCGTGGTGACGGCGGGGCTTGCGGCCTCCGTTGTCGCCGGGACGGCGCGGACGGTCGCTGCGCTCGGAGCGCTCGCGACGCGGACGCTCACGGCGCTGGAAGTGCTCGCCATCGCCCTCGGAGGCACCCTCGGCGCGAGCCGGGGCCTCGGGCTTATCCAGACGATCGAGCGAGATCTTGCCGCGATCGTCGACCTCGATGACGACGACCTTGACCTCGTCGCCCACGTTGAGGACGTCCTCGACCTTCTCCACGCGGCCCTTGGCGACGCGGGAGATGTGCAGCAGGCCGTCCTTACCGGGCAGCAGGTTCACGAAGGCGCCGAAGGGCTGGATGGAGACCACGCGACCGGTGTACTCCTCGCCCGGCTCGGGAACCTTGATGATGAGCTTGATGCGCTCGACGGCCTGGTCGACGGACTCGCCGGTGCCGCCGACAAAGACGGTACCGTCCTCCTGGATGTCGACCGAAGCGCCGGTCTCGTCCTGGATGCCGCGGATGACCTTGCCGCCGGAACCGATGACGTCGCGAATCTTGTCGGTAGGAACCTGGATGGAAACGATGCGCGGAGCAGTGCTGCGCGTGGTGTGGCGCGGCTCGGGGATCACATCGAGCATCTTCTGCAGAATGAAGGCGCGACCCTCCTTGGCCTGCTGCAGGGCGCGGGCCAGGATGTCGAAGGTGAGGCCGGTGGCCTTGTTGTCCATCTGCAGGGCGGTGATGCCCTCGGTGGTACCGGTGACCTTAAAGTCCATGTCGCCCAGGAAGTCCTCGAGACCCTGGATGTCGGACAGGACCACGGTCTTGCCCTCCTCCTGGATCAGACCCATGGCGATACCGGAGACCGGGCGCTTAATGGGCACGCCGCCGTCCATAAGGGCGAGCGTGGAACCACAGGTCGAAGCCATCGAAGAGGAACCATTTGACTCCATGACCTCGGAGACGACACGGATGGCGTAGGGGAACTCGTTCTCGTCGGGGAGCACCGGAAGCAGGGCGCGCTCGGCCAGGTTGCCGTGGCCGATCTCGCGGCGCTTGGGGCTGCCCATGCGGCCTGTCTCGCCGGTGCAGAACGGCGGGAAGTTGTAGTGGTGCATGTAGCGCTTGCCCTCGGTGGGCTCGATGGTATCCAGACGCTGGCCCTCGTTGAGCATGCCGAGCGACAAGACGGAGAGCACCTGGGTCTGGCCGCGCTGGAACAGGCCGGAGCCGTGAACGAGCGGCAAGTAGTTGTCCTTCACCATGATGGGACGGATCTCATCGGCGGCACGGCCGTCGACGCGCTCACCGGTCTCGACGACCATGGTGCGCATGGCCTTCTTCTCGAGCTTCTTGAGCGCCACGGGGATCTCGCGCTCCCAAGCGGCCTGCTCCTCCTCGGTGAACTCGGCACGGATGGACTCCTTCAGAGCCTCGACCTTGCCGATACGGGAGAGCTTGTCGGCGTCGCGAAGGGCGGCTGCCATCTCGTCGTAGTGGGCGAAGATGCGCTCCTGGACCTCCTCGACGGGCTGGTCGAGCGGGTACTCCTTCTTGACGATGGGGCCGTTGACCTGCTCCCACTCGGCGACGAACTCGTCCTGAGCCTGGCAGAAGGCAGCAAGGGCCTCCTGGCCAAACTTCATGGCGGCGAGCATGTCGTCCTCGGAGATCTCCTCGGCGCCGGCCTCGACCATCGAGATGAAGTCGGCAGAGCCGCCCAGCTCCAGGTCCAGGTCGGAGTTCTCGCGCTCCTCATAGGTGGGGTTGACGATAAACTCGCCGGTCTCCACGTTGCGGCCGATGCGCACGCAGGCAAGCGGGCCCTCGAAGGGCACGCCGCCAAGCGTCATGGCCAGAGAGGCACCCATGACGTTGATGACGTCGAAGGGGTTGACCTGATCGGCGACGAGCGAGGTGGCGACGATGTGCACCTCGTTGCGGAAGCCGTCCGGGAAGCTCGGGCGAATCGGACGGTCGATCATGCGCGCGGTAAGCGTGGCCTTCTCGCTGGGACGGCCCTCACGCTTGAGGTAACCACCCGGGATGCGGCCGGCGGCGTACATCTTCTCGTTGAAGTCGACGGTCAGCGGGAAGAAGTCGTAGTTCTTGCGCTCCTTGGAGACGACCACGGTGTCGAGCATCGTGGTGTCGCCCTGCTTGACCAGGCACGCGCCGGTAGCCTGCTTGGCAAGCTCGCCCGACTCAAAGGTGTAGGTCTTGCCGTACAGCTCAAAGGTCTTGGATACGAGTGTCATTGTTCTCCTTTACCCCCACAGGCCCCTTGCCTGCGGGCTTCTCATGTGACGCGGGCCCCCTGCCCCCGCCACGCTTCAGAGCGTGATTGTTCACGCCCTTACACAAAAAGAGCGCCCCGCTGCGCAGGACGCTCTTAGCATGTACAAATCCTACTGGATGTTGTCGCGGATGCCCAGAGCCTTGATGAGCTCACGGTACTCGACGATGTCGTTCTTCTTGATGTAGGAGAGAAGACGACGACGACGGCCGACGAGCATGAGCAGACCGCGACGGGTGTGGAAGTCCTTCTGGTGGGACTTCATGTGCTCGGTCAGCTCCTTGATGCGCTCGGACAGGATGGCGACCTGAACCTTGGGGTTACCGGTGTCGACCGGGGTGTTACCGAACTGGGCAGTCAGCTCCGCCTTGCGCTCTTTGGAAACAGTCATTGTTTCACCTTTCGTTTTACGTCGCCCGCGGGCGACTCGATTCGCCTCGGACTGGGAAGCCGCCGGTGGAGCGAGCAACCAAGGTCGAGGTACCAACAGGTCGGTATGTTACCACAAGCAGCCCGCGCCCGCGCATCATCACCGACCCAACATGAATTCCATCGTACGGAGGCGCTGATCGGCATGTGTTGCCGCCCAGACATGCGAAAGCCCCAACAAAAAAGCGGCAGTATGGGGATCGATCCTCTCAGCCAAAAGCGCATCGAAGGTCATGGACATGAGGGCGCGCAGCCATGCGACCTCACCGGTCGATACCAACTCTGCACCCGGAACGCTCGACGCGCACGAGCCGCACATGAGCCCGCCGGCCTGGGGCGAAAAATACGACAGCATGGGGTCTCCGCACAGCACGCAGGCCGAGAAATCGGGTCGATAGCCAACGTGCGATAGCAGCTTAAACACATATGCCGCCACAAGTAGATCCATGTGCGCCGTGTCGAGCCCGCTGCCCACCAGGGCAAGCGCTCGCTGCGTGATGGCAAAGGTAAACGGGTCCTCGGCATCCTCGAACGAGCACACGCGCGCGACCTCGGCGATCGCGCTTGCGGCGCAGGTCGTCTCGTAATCGGGCGCAGCTCCGAGCGGCGCCTCCATAAGCTCGGCCTGGGAAACCACATCGAGCGACCGTCCATGCGCGAGCAGCATATCGACAGTACAGAACAGCTCGCAGCGCGCAGCCAGGCGCCCACCGGGTTTGCGGGCGCCCTTTGCCACGGCACGAACCTGCCGACCCCGCTCGTCAAGCATCGTCAGGATCAGGTCCGTCTCTTTGAGCTTCGTCTTGTCGAGGACGAGCACCTTCGTGCGATATGTCCGGGAGCCTGCCATGCGCGCCGCGCGCCCTTAGTCCTCGGCGTTGTAGCCAAAGCGGCGAATCTGGGCCTCGTCGTCACGCCAGCCGGCCTTGACCTTCACGTCCAGCTCCAAAAAGACCTGCGTGCCAAAGATACGCTCAAGATCGCGGCGGGCGTCGATACCGATATGCTTGATCATCTCGCCGCCCTTGCCGATGATGATGCCCTTTTGGCCCTCGCGCTCGACGTAAATGGTGGCGTGCACGCGCAGCACCTTCTTGGTCTGCTCGAGCGCGTCGCAGATTACGCCAACGGAGTGAGGGATCTCATCACGGGTGCGGCGCAAGACCTTCTCGCGCACAAACTCGGCAACGAGCGTCTCATCGGAAGCGTCGGTACCCATGTCCTCGGGGAACCAACGCGGGCCCTCGGGCAAAAAGTGCGCAACGGTCTCGATAAAGGCATCGACGTTGAAGTTCTTGACCGACGACGTCACGATCTCGTCGTCATATTCCATGAGCTCGTGGGCTGCCTTAAGCTGCTCCATGACCTGTGCGGGGTCGGCCTCATCGGCCTTGGTGAGCACCAGGACCTTCTTGGAACGAGCGTTCTTGACGCGCTCGGCAACCCAGGCGTCTCCCCTGCCGATCGGCTTGGTGGCATCAATCAAAAACGCGACGACGTCGACATCGTTCAACTCGAACAGCGCGCTCTTGTTGAGCTCGGACCCCAGGCCGTCCTTGGGCTTATGGATACCCGGGGTATCGACAAAGACCAGCTGGTAGCCGGGACGGTTGACGACGGCGCGCATGCGGCGGCGGGTCGTCTGGGCCACTGGCGAGGTGATGGCGACCTTTTTGCCATAGCAGGCATTGAGCAGTGTGGACTTGCCGGCGTTGGGGCGGCCGACCAGGGCCACGAAGCCGCTGCGGAAACCGGGCTCAACGTCGCCAAAGCCCGCGAGGCTATCGTCCTCGTCGCACAGGGCGTCGAGCTCCTCGTCGCTCATGCCCTCAAACGGATCGAACTCCTCGACATCCTCATAGGCATCGTTCGCTTCGGCATCCACCGCATCCAGGGACTCGTCGTCCAAAATTTCTTCGATAGGCTGCATATTGTCGGACATGGAAATCCCTTTCTAAATAAAGCCGAGCGCGTGGGCAAATACCAGCAAGCCCACAATCGCGGCGGTAATGGAAAGTACGTAAACGGAGGCGGCGGCGATATCCTTCGCGCGCTTTGCCAGCGGATGGAGTTCCTGGGTCGCTAGATCGACAATCGCCTCCATGGCGGTGTTGCACAGCTCGCCGTGAATCACCAGGCCACAACAGATGATAATCGTGGCCCACTCGGCAATGTCGAGCCCCACGATGCAGCCGGCAATGACAGTGCACACGCCCACAACGAGCATGACCTTAATGTTGCGCTCGGTCTTGACGGCGGTGACGAAGCCCTCCATGGCGTAGGAGAACGACTTTAAGAAGGATGGATGGTCCTTGTTCGATCCGGGAATCATAGACGGCTCCTAGTCGTGGGCGTGGTTGGTGATGGGGCCGACGTGGACCAGCTTGGGGTCCTCGCCGCGCTCGAGCGCCAGATCGCGAAGGATGGCGTCCTCGCGAGCCTCCATGACCTCGGCCTCGTCGTCCTCGATATGGTCATAGCCCAGCAGGTGCAGCATGCCATGCACGAGCATCAGGCGGCACTCGTCGGCAGGGCTATTGCCAAAGCCAGGGGCCTGACGGGCAATGACCTGCGGGGCCAGGATGATATCGCCGAGCTCGAGCGTCTCATCGGCGGGAATATCCTCGTCAAAGGCCGAGTCGCATTCAAACGAGAGGACATCGGTGGTACGGTCGATACCGCGCCACTCGTGGTTGAGCTCGTGCATCTCGTCCTCATCGACGTACGAAAGGGAAATCTCAACTTCACGCTCAACGCCCTCGGCGGCAAGCACGACCTCGCAGATGTGCTCTACCTCCTGCGCGTCGAGCAGCGTATCGAGCTCGGCATCGTTGCTGATCAATACACTCAACGGGACTCCTTTCGGTCGTGCACGCGTTTCTCGCGTACATCATCATAAGCGTCGTATGCCTCGACGATACGCCCCACCAAGGCATGACGCACCACGTCGGCACGCTCGAGGTGCGAAAATGCGACATCGTCGACACGGCCCAAAATCTGCTCAACGTCGGCAAGACCGCCACGACGACCCACCAGGTCGCGCTGACTCAGGTCGCCGGTAATCACAAACTTGGAGTTAAAGCCCAGGCGTGTCAGGAACATCTTCATCTGCTCGGGCGTGGTATTTTGAGCCTCGTCGAGCACCACAAAGGCATCACTCAGCGTGCGGCCGCGCATGTAGGCAAGCGGGGCGATCTCGATCACGCCGCGCTCCATGAGCTCATCGGTGCGTTCGCGATCCATCATGTCAAAAAGGGCGTCGTAGAGCGGACGCATGTAGGGGTCAATCTTTTCCTCGAGGGTTCCGGGCAAAAAGCCCAGGTTCTCCCCCGCCTCGACAACCGGACGCGTCAAGATCAGACGGCCCACCTCGTGACGCTTGAGCGCGGCAACGGCGAGTGCCATGGCCAGATAGGTCTTACCGGTACCGGCGGGGCCCAGGCCAAACGTGATGGTATGCGAGCGGATAGCATCCACGTAGCGCTTTTGGCCGAGCGTCTTGGGGCGAATGGCACGGCCGCGATACGAAAGCAGCACGTCGTCGCGAAGCGACGTAGCCTCGTGCTCACCGTCGCGCAAGACGGCAAGGCAGCGAGAGACATCGTCGGCAGACAGCGTGCGTCCGGCAGCCGCCTCGCGAAAAGCATGCTCGAAAAAGCGCGCCACGAGCTCGACCTCGTCAGGGTCACCGCTCACGGCGATGCTGTCGCCACGGGCGACCACATGGGCGCGAACCAAGCTCTCCAGCGCACGAAGGACGCCGTCGCCGGCGCCCAAAACGCGCGAGGGGTCAATACCCTCGGGAACGGTAAGTCTAATCTTCGAGGCTTCCATGAACCTCCCTGCGTGCATGGACCAAGCCGGAATCATCGACTCCGATGATAGCAACATCGAGCAGGCACGGGGCTGTGAGTCCACAGGTATCGTCAAGACGGGCATGATGGAACGAACCGAGCGTCAGGTTGTCGCCATATTCGAGCACGGCACGCTCGACGGTTCCCACGCGACGGCGAGCGTCGGCAATGGCGAGCTCCTGCGCCGCGGCTCGCATGCGGCGGCTGCGCTCGGCCATGACCTCGGGCGGCACCTGGTCGGGCATATCGGCAGCAAGGGTACCGGGACGCTTGCTGTAGCGGAACACGTGCATACGCGAGAAGCCCACGCGGCGGCACAGCGCCAGCGACTCCTCAAAATCCTCGTCCGTCTCGCCGGGAAAACCGACGATGACATCGCACGAAAGGGACGCCTGAGGCAAGTTGGTGCGAATCATGCGCACCGTCTCCTCGAAGGCCTCGGCGCTATAGGGACGGCCCATGCGATGCAGCGTCCGTGTGCAGCCGGACTGCACGGGCAGGTGTAAAAACGGGGCGATGCGCTGCGGATAGCGCGCCATGACCTTAAGCAGGGACTCGGAGATATCCATGGGCTCGACCGAGGAAATGCGCACATGCGGAATAGACGTGCGCTCCATAATCGCCTCGAGCAGCTCATCGATCTCGACGTGTTCATCAGTCGCGCTCTTGCCATCGTAGGCGCCCAGGTTCACACCTGTCAGCACCACCTCGGGCACGCCGGCCTCCTGGGCCTCGCGAACCTGCTCGAGCACGGACTCGACCGGCACAGAGCGCTCGGGGCCGCGGGCCTTCCACACAATACAATAGGTGCAACGATGGTTGCAGCCGTCCTGGATCTTCACGCCCAGACGCGAGCGACCGAGTGCATCGACCACCTCGCCGTCGCTGCAGGCGGGAACATTATCGGACTCAACGCCCAACACCTCGCAGACGCGTTCGGCAACATCAATCTTGGACGGCTCGGCGATCACGCGGTCCGAAAGCTCCAATAGCTCCTCGGGGTGCAGATTGACCACGCATCCGGTCACGACCACATAGGGCTCGTTTGGATAGCCCAGCGCATGGCGAACGGCCTTACGGGTCTTGGCCTCGGCCTCGCCCGTAACGGCACAGGTGTTAATGACAATCAGCTCAGCATCCTGAGGCTCCACCATCGCAAACCCCAGGCGCATAAGATCGGCAGTGATACGGTCGGACTCAACCCGGTTGACGCGGCAGCCGAGGTTGACGACAGAGATATGAGGTGCGAGCACGCGGGCTCCTTAATCGAGGATGTCGTCGAGAGCGCTCTTGATGCGATCAGTTACCGACTTCTTACCGGAAGCGACGTCATCGCCCATCTCGTCGGCAAAAGCGCGAAGCAGCTCGCGCTGCTTGTTGGAGAGATTGGTGGGGACGACCACGCGCAGCTGCACGATCAGTCGACCGCGTGAGCCGCCACCGCCGATGCGCGGCATGCCGAAATTGTTGACGCTAACGGTGTCGCCGTACTGCGTACCGGCGGGGACCGTCACCTTGACGACTTCGTCGGGCATAATGCCCTCGACCTCAATCTCGCAGCCGAGCGCAGCCTGCGCAATCGAGATATCACTCACCAGGTACAGGTCATCACCGTTGCGCTTAAAGCGCTCACGGTCGGCAACGCGCACGTTGACGATCAGGTCGCCCGAGGGCTCGCCGCGAAGGCCTGCCTCGCCAAAGCCGCTCACGCGCAGCTGGCGACCGGTCGAAACGCCGGCGGGAATATCGATGTCGATCTTTTCATGCGAAGGCGTGCGGCCCTGACCGTCGCAGGTCTCGCAGGGATGGTCGATAACCGTGCCCTCGCCGTGGCAGTCAGGGCAAGGCGAAGAGGACTGAACCTGGCCCAGGAACGAGCGCTGGACCGTCGTGACATAGCCCGTGCCGTGGCAGCGGCTGCACTGCTTTTCCTGTGCACCCTCGGCTCTACCGGAGCCGTTGCAATCCTCACAGGGGGCAAGGCGGTCATAGCTGATGGTCTTTTTGCAGCCGAGTGCCGCCTCCTCAAGGGTCACCGAAAGGGAGATGGCCATATCGCGGCCGCGACGACGCTCGCGGCGATTTCGGGCGCCACCGCCGGCACCGCCGCCAAAGAACGACGAGAACAAGTCGTCCATGCCCATGCCACCAAAGATATCGTTGATATCGACGTAGCCGGAGCCACCGGGGCCGTCGGCAGTGCCGTAACGGTCGTAGTTAGCACGCTTCTGCTCATCGGAAAGAACGGAATATGCCTCGTTGAGCTCTTTGAACTTAGCCTCGGCCTCGGGGTCGTCCGAAACGTCCGGGTGTACGGTACGGGCCTTCTTTAGAAACGCGCGCTTAATCGTCCGCGCGTCGGCATCCTTGTCGACGCCAAGCACCTCGTAGTAATCCCTATTTTCCGACACGACCGAATCCTTCCGACTTTCATTATTGTCACAGTGCGTCCTATACCCAAGCTGGGCCGGCCGCAAACAGAGGGTTTGATGTTATTGCATTGCGTAGGGCGAAAGCATGGCACGTTGCGAGCAGCTCGCAAACCAAACCGACACGAGCGCAAACATAAATCCGTTGGCAAAACCGTTGGCAAACTGCATCGCGCCGCGCTTCCACCACAGCAGGCTGCGGTGCAGCACGCCGTCCGAGAGCACCATGAACAGGCCCATGGCAAACGGAATAAAGCACATCACGGCAAAGGCCGAGAACACGCCCGAGATGGCCGATAGCACCAAAAACGGCGCCACGATGCCCATCAGGTAAAAACCGGTACGGGCCTTGCCTTCCAGGCGCTCGGCCTCAACATGGGCCCGACCGACCAGATCACCGCCCGAGGCACCGTTGGTGCCGGCGTGACCCATGCCGCTAACGCGGACCTCGTCACCATCGTGCGTGCCGGCAGGAAACTCAATTGTCTGCTCGGAGGTCACACGGGTTCGACCGCTGCCGCCGCAATCGGGACAGGGGTCGGCGACGACCTTACCGGAACCTCCGCACTCGGGGCAGACCGACTGGAACGTGCCGGCACCGAACAGGAAGGACAGGTCGACGTCGATGTGGCCGCGACCGCCGCAGCTCGGACAGGTATGTGCATGCTCGGACGAAACAGAACCCGAGCCTCCGCAGTGACCACAGGTATCGAAGCGCGTATAGCGAACGGTCTTGCGGGCACCGCCCTTGGCCTCCTTGGCGTCGAGCTTAATATCGACGACCACGTTGGCGCCGTTCTCGGGATTATAGGCAGCCTGCCCGCGACGCGGCTGACCCCAGGCGCCACCAAAGGGAAAGCCGCCCTCAAAGGGATTGCCGTAGCCCGCGCTGCCGGCGTAACCGCCGCCATAGGGCGAAGCCGTGGGAGCGCCGGCAAAGGGATTGCCCGAGCGCATGGCGTCGTAGCGCGCACGCTTCTGCTCGTCCGAAAGCACAGCATAGGCCTCGGAAACCTCTTTGAACTTTTCCTCGGCATCCGGTTCTTTGTTGACGTCCGGATGGAGCTTGCGGGCCTTTTGCTGGAAGGCTTTCTGTATATCACGCGAGGTGGCGTCCTTGGAGACACCCAAAATCTCGTAGTAATCTTTTTCGTTCATCGTCGCCATGCGCGGCAACCTCCTGCTCACAGCAGCGTATATATTGCGGTAATTCTACCCGAGCGGCCTAGGCTAGACCCCAAAACAGCTCGAACAGCACATTTCCATCGAGCCAGCCCAAGTGAGTGGGCGCTAAACGAGCACGGACGCGACCTGCGATAACGTCTTTCGAGGTGACGCGCCCCGCATGTCCTTCAATATGATCGGGCACCCAGGTGGCAAGGCCCAACTCGACCGCACGGTCGCAGGCCGCCGCCAACTCATCTGCAGCGATCACGCTTGCCGAGCGAACCAACAGATCGGGCCCAATGCCACGCGTCATGCGACAGGCAAGCATCAAATCCTCGGCCGCCGCCTCGCGCTGCGACAGATACTCGGCATCAAACGTCGTCGCGGCATCGTCGCGTTGCACCAAGCGCACGCGATACGCATCGCCGCGAGCAAGCACGTCGGGAAACAGCCCGGCCAAGCGATCGAAATCCTCGGCGTCGAGCATACCGGCGGCAGAGCGGCCCAAACCCAGATAGCCCTGTCCGGTCCAATAGGCAATGTTGTGGGCGCACTCATGGCCGTCGAGCGCGTAGCTTGCCACCTCATACGGGTGATAGCCGGCCGCACTCAGGCGCTCACGCGCCGCATCCATGCATGCAGCCTGAAAATCCTCGTCGGGCTCGAGCGACTCGTCGCGACACGCCATGCGATAGAGCGGCGTGCCCTCCTCGAGCGTGAGCGGGTACACCGACACATGATGCGGCGCCGCCGCCAACACGCCATCGAGTGTGCGCTGCCAGCTTAGGTCGGTCTGCCCGGGAAGGCCGCACATCAGGTCACACGACACGACAAGCCCAGCGTCCTTGACCGTCGTGATGGCAGCGAGCGCCCGATCGGCATCGTGAATGCGGCCGATGGCGGTAAGTTCGGCGTTATCGAGCGTTTGCACGCCCAGAGAGACGCGCGTGACACCCACCCCGGCAAGCGCAGTGGCAAGCTCTGCGGTCAGCGATTCGGGATTGGCCTCGCAGGTAAACTCAACAGGCTTGCACCACGCAGAGATACGCCGGGCAAATTCTACCAAACGCTCCCCCGCCAGCGACGGCGTGCCGCCGCCAACATAGACGGTGCGGATCTGTGCAAGCGCGCCTGCGTCGCCAAAAGCATCGAGGCGCGCATACAACTGCTCAAAATAGGTATCGAGCGCAACGCTCATGTTGCACGGAGCAAAACTGCGTGAGTCAAAGTCACAGTACCGGCATTTTTGGGCGCAAAACGGCACATGCACGTACAGCGCGGTAACGGCCACCGTTAGGCCTCCAACGGATGAGCGGGCACCGACTCGCCGGCGGCAAGTGCGGCCTCACAGGCCACCACATCGTGCTCGATATCATCGACCAGTGCCATGAACTCCTCGTATGTGGAGCAACGCACCACCTGAGCGCGCCAGGCGGCAGCATGGGGCATGCCCTTTAGATACCAGCTTGCGTACGTGCGGGCACGCGACATGAGCGGCAACAGCTCGTGCGTGAGCGTCAGGTGCTCGCGCAGGGCATCCAGGCGCTCAACCGAGGAGCGAGAAGGAACCGGCGTGCCATCGAGTGCAAGGGCTCGGGCATCGCCGAACACCCATGGATTGCCGTAGATGCCGCGCGCGATAAACACCGCGCTGGCACCCGAGCTTTGCAGATGCTCAGCAGCGTCCTCTGCCGAGAACACATCGCCCGAACCGATAACGGGAATCTCGACGGCGTCGGCCACCTCATCGACGACCGACCAATCGGCCTGGCCCGTGTAGAGCTGCGTGGCGCAGCGACCATGTACCGCCACCGCAGCCGCCCCTGCCCCCTCGAGCATCTGGGCAAACGTCGCGGCGTTGCGGTCTTCGGCGTAAAAGCCCTTACGGATTTTTACGGTCACGGGCACATGCGCCGCGCCCACCGCCGCCTCGACGATCTGCTCGGCCAGATCGGGAGTGCGCATAAGCGCCGAGCCCTCGCCCTTGGTGACGACCTTGCGAGCCGGGCAGGCCATGTTGATATCGATCAGCGACAGGCGATCGCCCACACGCTCCTCGACGGCAGCGACGGCGCTCGCAAACTGATCGGGCTTGGAGCCAAAGAGCTGCACGCAGATCTGCTGCTCCTCATCGGCCGGCAGTACCAGGCGCCACGTCTTATTGCTGGCATAGGCAAGGCCCGCCACGCTCACCATCTCGCTATAGGCAAGATGGGCACCGCGACGGCGGCACATGATGCGATAGGCGGGATCGGTCACGCCCGCCATGGGAGCCATAAGGAACGGTTGCTCGGCATAGGCGCCAAGCAACCGCTTGCTGTATTCAGAAAGTGCCATGGACCTACTCGTCCACCTTGAGAATCGCCATAAAGGCCTCCTGCGGAACCTCGACCGAGCCGATGGCCTTCATGCGCTTTTTGCCCTCTTTCTGCTTCTCGAGCAGCTTGCGCTTTCGCGAGATATCGCCGCCATAACACTTGGCCAGCACGTCCTTGCGGCGCGCTTTGACGGTAGAGCGGGCAATGATCTTGTTGCCGATGGCGCCCTGGATAGGCACCTCGAACAGCTGGCGCGGAATGATTTCCTTGAGCTTGTCGCACAGACCGCGGGCCAGGCCATAAGCCTTATCCTTGTGCACGATAAACGACAGCGCGTCCACCTCGTCGCCCGAAAGCAGGATGTCGAGCTTGACGAGCTCGGAGGGGCGATATTCGTTGAACTCGTAGTCGAGCGAGGCGTAACCCTTGGTGCGGCTCTTGAGCTGGTCAAAAAAGTCCAGAATGAGCTCGGCAAGCGGCATGTCGAAACGCATCTCGACCGATTTGCTCGTGAGATGGATCATGTCGGTTGTAATGCCGCGATGCTCGATAGCGAGCTGCATGACGGCACCCGTATACTCGGGCGGACAGATAATCTTGGCCTTGAGGTAGGGCTCCTCGATGCGCTCGATGCGCGTAGCCTCGGGCAGATCCTGCGGGCTGCGAACATCAATCATCTCGCCGTCGGTCTTGTAGACGTGATAGTCCACCGAAGGGCTCGTGGCAATCAGGTCCAGGTTGAACTCGCGCTCCAGGCGCTCCTTGACGACCTCCATATGCAGCAGGCCCAAGAAGCCAACGCGGAAACCAAAGCCGAGCGCCACCGAAGTCTCGGGCTCCCACACCAACGACGGGTCGTTGACATGCAGCTTATCGAGAGCGTCGCGCAGGTTCTCGTAATCCTTGTTGTCGATCGGGAACAGGCCCGTGTAGACCATGGGCTTGGCCTCACGGTAGCCGGGAAGCGGCTCGGGGCAGGGATTCGACGCCCACGTAAGGGTATCGCCCACGCGCACGGCCTCGGGGTCCTTCAGGCCCGTGACCACGTAGCCCACCTCGCCGACCGTCAGTGCGTCGACCGGTGTCTCGGCGGGACGCTTGACGCCCACGCCATCGACCAAAAAGTCACCCTTTGCCTGCATCATAAGGAGGGTATCGCCCTTTTTGATGGAGCCGTCAAACACGCGGACCGTGGCAACGACGCCGCGGTACTCATCAAAATACGAGTCCAGGATGAGCGCCTTGAGCGGCGCGTTTGCATCGCCCTTGGGCGGAGAGATCAAAAAGACGATGGACTCCAGCAGATCGTGGATGCCCTCGCCGGTCTTGCCCGATACGCATACGGCATCGTCGGCAGGGATCGCCAGGTCGTCCTCGATCTCGGTCTTGACCTCGTCGGGGTGTGCCGACGGCAGGTCGATCTTATTGATGGCGGGCACGATATCCAAGTTGGCGTTCATGGCGAGCGTCGCGTTGGAGACGGTCTGCGCCTCGACGCCCTGCGTGGCGTCGACGACAAGCACCGCACCCTCGCAGGCGGCAAGCGAACGCGAGACCTCATAGGTAAAGTCCACGTGGCCCGGCGTATCGATCAGGTTGAACTGATACGTCTCGCCATCGTCGGCGTCATAGGAGACGCGAACGGCATTGGACTTGATCGTGATGCCGCGCTCGCGCTCAATATCCATGGTATCGAGCAGCTGCGACTCCATGTCGCGCTCGTCGACGGTATGGGTGAGCTCGAGGATGCGGTCACTAATCGTGGACTTGCCATGGTCAATGTGCGCAACGATCGAGAAGTTGCGGATGTGGGAAATGTCAATTGAAGTATCCATGCGGACTATCTTACCCGAGCGGTACAAAAAATGGAGCCTGTTCCATAAAACAGGCTCCATTTATGCGCGTAATCTGTGTGGTGTGAAATTTACAACTTAGGCGTTGATGCTGTTCACGAGCTTGGCAAGACCGGACTTGCGGTTGGAAGCCTGGTTCTTGTGGATAACATGCTTGGCGGCAGCCATGTCGAGACGCTTGGTGACGGTCTTGAGGGCAGCCTGGGCCTTCTCGGCGTCGCCCTCGGCGACGGCGGACTGGACGTGCTTGGTCAGCGTCTTGAGCTCGGACTTGACAGCCTTGTTACGCATGCGAGCTGCCTCATTGGTGCGGATACGCTTCTTCTGAGACTTGATGTTTGCCACTTCTGGAGTTCCTTTCGAGTTCCTTGCAAAAAATGTATGACACCTCTGAGACACGGTGAGGTCATGCAAGCGCCTACTATAGCACGCTCCCCCTCAAAGGGATAGAACGAATTTGTCAAATAGGCAGGTATCATCACGATTTTCTCAAGATGTTCGTAATCCAGAGCAAAAGCGCGGTCTGGGAATCAGCCGAACCCTTCAATGCGAGCTCCACATCGACCGCGCCCTCGAGCGCGGCAACGAGCTCGGTCATCGAAAAACGACGCGCCCAGGTCAGGTGATTCTTGACCTGCCAAGACTGGAGCTTGAGCGTCGCGGCAAGCTCGCGGCCCTGTCCACGCGCATCGAGTGCCTTGGCGACGATAAGCTCGCGAATGCGTCCGCACAGCAGCGTGTAGGTCCACACATAGCTCTTGGTGGGTAACAGCCCAAAGAGCTCAAGCGAGCGGCGCATATCACGAGCCGAGACCGCGTTGAGAAAATCCCAGGGCTGGACTTCGGCCGTGCGCACAATCCAGCGTTCCACATCGGCAAGCTCAATTTGCGGCGCCTCGACCATCTGGGCAAGCTTGGCCAAGTCGTTATCGAGCATGCGAGTGTTCTCACCCGAGCGCGAAACGAGCTCCTCGGCGGCCGCCGTCGAGATGGACTTTCCGTGCTGCGTCGCCATCTGCTGCACGCGGCGCGGGAGCTCCCAGCGCTTGGTGCCCGAACAGTCGATCACGGCCTTCTTGTCAATCTTGGCGATTGCCTTGTACAGGCGCGTGTTCTTGGCAAGCGAATCGGCGATGATGAGGCAAACCGTCGTGGGACTGGGACTCGCCAGATACTCGACAAGCGGCTCGGAGATCGCTTTGACGAGTTTTGAGCAGCCGTCAAGGATTACCAGGCGAAACTCGCTGCCCATGGGAAAGGTGTTAAGCGACCCGATAATCGACTCGATATCGGGGTCTTTGGTCATATCGCGCTCGTCGAGGTTGAACTCGACCATGCCCGTCTTTTCCAGACGAGCCTTCATACGCGAGACGGCGTGGTCGCGTTTGACTCCGTCGGTACCGACGATCAGATACGCCGGCAAAAGACCGGTTTCGGACATCGCGCTCCCCTCCCGCAGGCTCTCGTGCTCGTACCGTGTCATTCTATCCCACGGGTTGGTCCCACGCCAACGGCAGCATCAAGGTCGCTGACATCGCATGGCAAAACCGGTTGCAGTCGGCGAGACAGTGATATCTCCCTGTTCGATGGTGCATGCGAACGCGCCACCCGCATCGCGAACGGCATCGATGCAGGCATCGGATGGATGACCGTAGCGGTTGCCCTCGCCCGCACTCGCGATAGAGAGCTCGGGCTTAAGCGTTTCCAGTAGGTCAGTGTCGACGGAAACTTTTGAGCCGTGATGCCCCAGCTTGAGCACATCGATATCGCCCACCGCCTGCACAAACTCGCACTCCTGATCGAGCTCGGCATCACCGGTGAGGAGCACGCGCAGGCTCTTGCCTTCCTGAGCATAGGAGAGCAGCAAGACAAGCGAGTCCTCATTGCCCTCGCCATCCACCGTGTCAAACGGCCACATCACACGAGCCCGAAATGCGCCGATATCGAACGTGTCTCCGCGGGCCACCTGCCGATACGTAACGCCGGGGCGATTCAGAACCTCAGCAGGCGCGCCTTCTAGCGCATCGGCCGCGACCGCAATGGTTCCAACCGAAAACTGATCGAGCACATCGGGAAGACCACCCCAATGGTCTTCGTCCCAATGCGTCACGAAGACGGCGTCGATATGGTGGACATTGTTGCGAACCAACGCCGACACCACGCGCTCATCGAGCCCACAGTCGACGAGCGCTACAGTGCCACCCTGACGAACCAGAATCGCATCGGCCTGGCCAACATCGAGGACCGTTACCGAAGGCGGTGCGCATCGATCCCAATAGACATACGGAACACCCGCTGCAAGCATCAAACACAACAGCCCCACTGCCATGGGCCGTGCACAGGGGCGTGGCCACCAGACCAAGAGGACGGCCAGCGCAAACGGCACCACGTATACCAAGGGTGTACCGGGCGGCACGCTTACGGATGCGCCCGGAACGGCAGCAAAGAGCTGCTCAAAGAACAGGGCGCAGCGAGCGACAATCATGGGCACCACGAGCGCCCCGTGACGCAACAGCGGCACAAGCGAGCAGGGCACCAGCACAATCGATATAGCGAGCAGCACGCTTATCACCGGACCGATCACGGCATTTGCGAGCGGGGCAATGAGCGAAAACGTCTCAAATGCGGGAATCGTAACGGGAAGTGTCGCCAGCTGCGAGCACAGCGTGACAGACAAAATACTGGCGACGCCCGATGGCACACCCAGCTCGCCCAAGGCGTAGGTGGCGTAGGGGCAAAAACAAAGGATGGCAAAAACACTGGCGCACGAAAGCTGAAAACCCATTTCGAACAATACCGTCGGCCGCAGCAACACAAAAATTGCCATGGTCAAAAATAGAGCCGAGAGGCCATGCCGACGACGTCCGGCGCCGTTGGCGACAAGCGTCACCGCCACCATAAAGCACGCGCGCACGGCCGAGGGCGAGGCGCCCGTAAAGACGGAATAGGCAGCAAGGGCCAGAACCAGCAACCCCCGCTGCAGCCCACGAGAGAGATGCGTCTTTTGCAGGGCGCTCTCAATCACAAACCCCACAATGGCAAGATGACTGCCCGAAACGGCGATAAGATGTGCGGTGCCCGTTACCGAAAACCAATCGCCCGCCGGCTGGGCACGCAGCTCGGACGAGCGTCCGCAGACAACGCCGGCAATGAGCGAGCACGCCGAATCGGTCGCGGGCGCGATAACGGCAAGGAGCTCGTTTCGTAGCCGAAGCAACGGCCCTGGAGAGCCCTCGTCGACCGATACCAACCGGACGACTTTAACCTTTCGAAGCTCGCCCCGAAGCACGCGTGAACGCCCATACGCATCATTCTCAAACCGCGAAATTCGACCGATAGCACGTATATGCGAACCGGCGTCGAGTTCATGATCACACGACAGCCGTACCTGACCCAAGCGCTTTTCGCCCGCATACGCATCGCAGGTATAGGAGTACGAACCGTCATTGATGGACGGATCGCCCTGCACATAAAATTCGAGACTGCTCGCAGCCCGATTATCCAATGCCCTCGAAGCGCGCAGCGCCCCTATCGCCCAACCAGCGGACACGACCGCCCCCGCCACGAGGCCGAGAGCCGCGGCATACAGCCATCGCTTCCATCGCACAAGACGTATGCAGGACCGAGCCAATACGATGCACGCCGCAGCCGCAACGGGAATGGCCATAAGCAATATAACGGGCGCTGCCCGCTCTCCCAGCAGCACATCGGCTGCCACGTTAAGCACCAAGCCACAGCTCGCACACAAACCGGCACAAAGGACCATCGTCCACGGCATCAAGGGCCGCGGTGGCATCACATGCTCGCGCTCGGTCGCACTCATACGCAGATGCAATCTTTGATTTTGGCGAGCTTCTTCTCACCGATCCCCGATACGCGCATAAGGTCATCAACCGAGGCAAAGGCCCCGTTTTGCGTCCGTTCGTCGATAATTGACTGGGCCATAGAAGGCCCGATGCCCGAAAGCGTCTGCAGCTCCGCCGCACTTGCCGTATTGATGTTCACGAGCCCCGAAGAAGACCCCGCACTAGGAGTCGTGGCAGCACCGCTTTCGGCCCCACCGACCGCCGCAGCCGCCTGTTGCTCCCCTACCGTCGGCACATAGATCTTTTGACCATCTGTGACCTTGGACGCACGATTAAGCCCTGTCACATCCGCCTCGGCCGTAAGCCCTCCGGCGGCATCGATCGCCTGGGATACCCGTGCTCCATCTTTGAGCCGGTACACGCCAGGCCTCACAACGGCGCCATCCACATCAACGTACACCTCGGCAGCAGAAGAGCTCTTGGCGGACGACTCATCGGCATCATCAGGAGACGCATCCCCGGCCCCGCGCACATTCGAGGTGCCCGCCTCATCACTACGCTCAAACGACACGCCGCTAGAGTGGCCACCAAAACTTGCCATCGCCAAGCCGCTCGCGGCGGCAATGACAACCAGAATCGCCACGACCACCGCCTTATGACCAAGCAGCTTGCCCGCCCAGCGGTCCATCCGTTTAACCCGTTCGTGTTGCTCGCGCTGCGCCATAGCAAACACCTCCCAACACCATCGTGTCAGGAAACGAGCGCCGCAGCCTCCGCACGCCCGCACCAGTTTTCACGGTCAAACCAAAAGCTGACCAAAACCTTGCGGAAAAATGTCCATTTATTCAGGCAGACGTCGACAGATGAACCGTTTGTCGCCTAATGCCCGGATAGAAAAAGACCGACGATGCAAAATCACCGCCGGTCTATACACAATATTATTCGTGATCTTGGTAAATCTCACGTGGAGCGAGCTCGGAATGTTTGCGTTTTAAGGTCTTAGGGGCCTTATACGTGTTGCTCTCGAAGTCGATATACTCGGTCTGTTTGAGCAAACGCTCAATCATCTCCTCGTGATCGAACAGCTCCCACGCCTCATGCACGGCATCGAGTTTAGCGTGCGTCTCGGGACGGCGCGGCATAAACAGCGTGCAGCAATCGGGAGCAGCCTCGGTCGAGATATCAAACGTGCCGATCTCCTGGGCACGCGCGATGATCTCCTGCTTATCAGAACCAATGAGCGGACGGAACACGGGAATCTTCACGGCCTCGTTGACGGCCATGATGTTCTCAAGCGTCTGGGAGGCAACCTGACCAAGCGACTCGCCCGTCACAATGGCCTTGGCGCCCTCGATATGCGCGATGCGCTCGGCAACCGAATACATAATGCGGCGATACATGATCACACGCAGGTTGCTGGGGCAGGTGACCGAAATCTCACGCTGGCAGTCGCCAAACGGCACCACATACAGGCGGCCGATCTGGACACCCGGCTCAAGCGCACGGATGATGTCCTGCACCAAATACTCGCTCGTATCGGGCGTCTGCGGACGACCGGAGAAATGTACCGGCACGCACACCGCGCCGCGACGCGCGAGCATCCAGGTCGCCACCGGGGAATCGATACCCGACGACAGCAGCGTCACGACCTTGCCGGCAGACCCCACCGGAAGGCCACCCACACCGCGCTCAGAGCGCGCATACACATAGACGCTACCCTGGACCACCAGCACGTGCACCATCGCGTCGGGGTCGTGCATCTGGACCTTTTTATCGGGAAACGCCTCGCACAGCACCTCGCCTACCTGCCGATTGATATCAATCGAGGTGAGCTCATAGTCGGTGTTCGAGCGCTTGGCGTGAACCTTAAACGACTCGAAGGGACCAAACTCGCGCAGCGCCTTCACGGCGGCGGCGCAGTACTCCTGCGGGTCGCGGTTCGTGTGATATGCCAGGGACACGCGGGCAACGCCGGGGACGGTGCGAATGACGCGCGCCGCCTCGTCGGCCTGATGCTCGTTAAAGGTCACGAGGATATAACCGGAAATTCGAGACACGGCATTCACGGAAAAGGCGGCCAAGCCCGCCTTGATGTTATCCATGAGGATATGCTCAAAATGTGCGCGGTTCTTGCCCTTCAGTCCAACCTCGTGATAGTGGACCAGGCAGACGCGGGCTGCCATTTAGGCTTCAGCAACCTTGTGGCCGAGCGCCTTCTCGTAACGGGCCTCGTCGTAGGAGATATCGCCGTCGACAATCTCGTCCATAGCCATCGAGATGGTATCGGCGCCGGAGAGCGCAATGGTGATGTCGTCGACATCCTGGACGGCGAGCACACGGTTGTGCTGGCCACGCAGCATACTGTTAATGTCGCAGGCGCGCTTAGAGGCAAGCGAGGCGAGCAGGAAGCGGTTGTGATCGGTCTTCTCCAGAAGATCGTCAATGCAAGGCTTTACAACGGACACGGACCTCAGATCCTTTCATGCATATCGAGAACGCGAACGAGCTCATCGGTCGCGCGGTCGAGATCGTCATTCACCACGACGTCGTCGTAGCGGTCGGCAAGGGCAAGTTCATCGGCGGCGTTTGCCATACGCAGCTCAATCGTCTCGGGCGTCTCGGTACCGCGACCGACCAGGCGATCGCGAAGCACCTCGAGCGAAGGCGGCTTGATAAAGATCAACACGGCCTCGGGGAAACGCTCCTTGACCTGCAGGGCGCCCTGGACATCAATCTCCAAGATCAGAGACGAGCCAGAGGCGAGCTTGGATGTGACCTCGCTCACCAACGTGCCGTAGCAGTTGCCGTGGACCTCAGCCCACTCAACAAACTCACCGTTTGCCACGCGGCGGTCGAACTCCTCGTGCGTCAGGAAAAAGTAGTTGACGCCGTCAACCTCACCTTTGCGTGGTGCTCGAGTGGTAGCCGAAACCGTCAGGCCCAGGTTCGAGCGACGCTCGCGCACACGAGTGACGAGCGTGCCCTTGCCTGCACCTGACGGTCCAGAAATCACAAAGAGCTTTGAATCCTGAGCGCTCACTTATTTGGTCAGCTGCTCGAGAAGCTGCTCGCGCTGACGGACACCGAGGCCCTGGACGCGACGGGTAGCGGAGATGCCGAGCTCCTCCATGATCTTGGCGGCCTTGGCCTTGCCATAACCGGGCAGAGACTCGATGAGGGTGGAAACCTTCATGCGGGAAGCGATGGGGTCATCGGAGTTGAGCACGGACTCGAGGGACTTCTCGCCCTTCTTGATCTGCTCGCGAAGCTCAGCGCGAGCGTGACGTGCGGCGGCAGCCTTCTCAAGAGCCTGCTTGCGCTGCTCGTCGGTAAGCTGAGGGAGTGCCATTCGAACCTCCAAATAGTTGGGTTATATCTGATTCAATAATTGGCATTTTAGCACGTCAAACGCACTAAATGCCCAATCGACGGCTCCATAGGTTAGACGATACCTGCGAAAAGTGCAATATACGGAGGTCAAAGTTAAGCCCCTGACCTGCGATTCCACACAAAGGATGGGAAAGTTTTCGCAGGCACAGGGGCTAATTTGTGCTAATGAGACCCAAAAGTGGTGACTTGAGGGAATCTATTAGGCGACGTTTTCGACCAGCTCGGCAACGATGGCGTCAAATGCGGCAACCGGGTCGTCGGCACCGGTGATGGGTCGGCCCACCACGATGTGGCTCGCACCGCGCTCGATAGCCTGGGAGGGCGTCGCCACGCGGGATTGATCGCCCAAGGCGGCGCCAACCGGACGCACGCCCGGAGTCACGATCAGCGCGTCGGGGCCGAGCAGCTCGCGCATGTCATGGGCCTCCATCGGCGAGCACACGATGCCGTCGATGCCGTTGGCCTGGGCAAGCTTTGCCAGGCGGGCAGCCTCCTCGGCCACGGGCGAGACGACGCCGATCTCGGCCAGCGAATCCTGATTCATGCTCGTGAGCACGGTGATGGCAACGAGCTTGGCGCGGTCCTCGCGCGCCTCCTCGGCACCCTCACGGCACGCAGCGAGCATAGCACCTGAGCCCAGACCGTGGACCGAAAGCAGGTCGGCGCCGGCAAGCGAGGCAGAACGGGCGGCACCGCGCACCTGATGCGGAATGTCATGGAACTTGAGATCGAGGAAGACCTTAAAGCCCAGGTCCTTGAACGTCTTGACGATCTCGGGACCCTCAGCGTAATAGAGCGTCATGCCAACCTTAAGCCAAGCGGCGTGACCAGAAAGCTCGTGGGCGAGCTCGAGCGCACGCTCACGGTCACAGTCGAGGGCGACGATAACGCGGTCGCGGGCATCGGTCTCTAGCATTCGAAAGCACCTACCAGCTCGTTGATGTCCTTCACGCCCTGGGACTCCGCCCAGGCCTCGAGCTCACGTGCGATCTTAATCGAAGCGCACGGATCGACGAAGTTGGCCATGCCGACCGACACGCAGGTGGCGCCGGCCAGGATAAACTCGGCCGCATCTTCGCCCGTCATGACGCCACCGACACCGTTGATGGGGATATCGACGGCCTGAGCGACCTCCCAGACCATGCGCACGGCGATGTGGTGGCACAGCGGGCCCGAAAGGCCGCCCTTGGGCTTGGCCACGCGGGACTTGCGGGTGTGAACGTCGATGGCCATGCCCTGGATAGAGTTGATGACCGAAAGGCCGTCGGCGCCGGCGGCCTCGAGAGCCTTCGCAATCTCGGCGACGTTAACCGGAGCCATCTTTACGAACAGCGGCTTATCGGTCACCTTACGGCAGGCAGCCATAACGGCAGAGGCGCCCTCGGGCGAGGAGCCCATGGCGGCACCGCCGGCGGCGATATTGGGGCAGCTCACGTTGATCTCGTAGCCGGCAGCCCAGGGGCACAGCTCGACATACATCTCGAGCGCGCGGACAAACTCCTCGACGGAGTGACCGGCGACCTGGCAGATGACCTGGCAACCGTCCTTGGAGAGCTGCTCGAGCCACGGACCGGACTCACGGGCAAAGGCAGCCACGCCGGGGTTCTGAAGGCCCACGGAGTTGATCATGCCGCCCGGGATCTCAGCCATGCGGGGCGCGGGGTTGCCGGGCCAGGGCTCGGCAGCACAACCCTTGGTGGTGATGGCGCCCAGCTGGGAGACATCGAAGAAGTTCTGGAACTGCCAACCGTAGCCAAAGGTACCGGCTGCGGTGTTGATGGGGTTTTGCATCTTGACGCCGCCGAAATCGACGGCCATGTTCACAGTACCCACTAGAAGACCACCACCTTGGAAGCATCGAACACGGGGCCGCACATGCAGGCGCCCTTCATACCGTCGACCGTCTCGACATTGCAGGTGTTGCAGGCGCCAAAGCCACAGCTCATCATGCGCTCGAGCGACACCTCGCAGTACGCACCGGCCTCGGCAGCAGCGGCGGCGACCTTCTTCATCATGACGGCGGGACCGCAGCTGGCGACGTAGTCGTAGCCGCCCTCGCCGAGCAGCTCGGCGGCAGGATCGGTGCAAAAACCGTGCGTGCCGAGCGAGCCGTCGTCGGTGCAAACGTCGACCGTATCGCACAGAGCGCGGAACTCATCGATACCCACAGCCTTGGACGCGGTGCCAAAGCCCAGGCACACGTCGACGGCCACACCCTGCTCGGCAAGCTTACCGGCAAGGCACAGCACGGGCGGAACACCGATGCCGCCCGCAACGAGCAGCGCTTTCCTGGTGCCCTCGGGCACAAGCCAGCCGCGTCCGCCGGGGCCCAGCAGATTAGAGGTGGAACCGGGGGCCATCTGCGACAGACGACGGGTGTCGTCGCCCACGACGGCGTACCACAGCTCGACGGTGCCGGCCTGGGCGTCGGCGCGATAGAAGCTCAGGGGCACGCGAAGCAGCGAGGACGCATCACCGGGCACGGCAATGTTCACAAACTGACCGGGCTTGAGCGCACTTGCAAGCTTGGGGGCCGAGATGACGAGCGAGAAGATGCCGTCGGCAATCTCCCGGTTCGAGACGACCTCAAAGTCGTGCATGCGTGCAGTGGAAGGTGTGGGCATAGACGCTCCAATCCCCCATGCGGTTGCATGGTCAAAACGAACAGAAAGCGCGGCACCGCAAGGGCACCGCGCACAAAAGCGATAAGGCTATGCTAGCAGATGCAGCCGTCGGCGAGCGTCTGCTTACCGCCGACAAACACATCGGTGGCACGACCAGTGAGCGTGCGGCCGGCAAAACCGGAGTTCTCGGCACGCGACTCGTATCCATCCTCGCCGACCGTCCAGGTGGCGGACGCGTCGAACACGGTCAGGTCGGCAACGGAGCCCGCCTTGACCTGAACCTGGTCGAGGCCCAGGATCTCACGCGGCTTGATGGCCATGAGCTCGACCATGCGGCCCATACTCATCTTGCCCGTGTTGACCAGCTCGGTGAGTACGAGCGACAGCGAGGTCTCGAGGCCGATCATGCCAAAGGGCGCAAGCTCGAACTCGCGCGCCTTCTCCCACGGGGTGTGGGGAGCGTGATCGGTGACGATAGCGTCGACGGTGCCGTCGATGACGCCCTGACGGATGGCCTCGGCGTCCTCGTCGGTGCGCAGCGGCGGGTTGACCTTGAGCGAGGTGTTGTAGGTCTCGTCCAGGTCGTTCTCGGTCAGGAACATGTGGTGCGGAGTGGCCTCGCAGGTAACCTGAACACCAGCGGCCTTACCGGCACGCACGATCTCCAGGCCATGGGCGGTGGAGATGTGCTGAATGTGCAGCTTGGCGCCGGTCAGCTTGGCGATCTCGATGTCGCGAGCGATCTGGAGCTCCTCGCCGGCAGCCGGCCAGCCCTCGAGAGCCAGACGGGTCGAGACCTTGCCCTCGTTGATCTGGCCGTGGCCGACCAGGTCCTCGTCCTGGCAGTGGCTCATAAAGACCTTGCCGAACATCTTGCCGTAGTCCATGCAGCGACGGAGCATGCCCGCGCCCTGCACGCCGCGACCGTCGTCGGTGAAGGCGACGGCGCCGTGGGCGACCATATCACCCATCTCGGACATGGCCTCGCCCTTAAGACCGCGGGTCATGGCGCCCGACGGATAGACGCGGCAGTGACCGACCTCGGCAGCACGGGACTTGACGAACTCCACGACGGTGCCGTTATCGGTGACGGGATCGGTGTTGGGCATGGCGCACACGCCGGTAAAGCCGCCCTTAGCAGCAGCGCGGGTGCCGCTCTCGATGTCCTCTTTGACCTCGTAGCCGGGCTCACGAAGGTGAACGTGCATATCCACCAGGCCGGGGACGAGGTACTTGCCGGAAAGGTCGCGGACCTCGGCTCCCTCGACGGCGAGATTCTCGCCGACCTCGGCGATCTTATCGCCGTCAATCACGACGTCAACGACACCGTCAAGCTCGACGGACGGGTCGACGACGTGGGCATTCTTAAGAAGCAAGGCCATTATCGGCACCTCCAAGCAGCAGATACAGGATAGCCATACGCACGCAGATACCGGCGTAGACCTGCTCCAGGATGACGGAGCGTTGCGGGTGGTCGGCCATATAGGAGTCGAACTCGACGCCGCGGTTGATGGGGCCCGGGTGGCAGATGATCGCATCGGGCTTCATGAGCTTCTCGCGGTCCTTGGTCAGACCGAAGAGCTTGTGGTACTCACGAATGGTCGGGAACGGGGCGCCCTCGAGGCGCTCCTGCTGCACGCGCAGCATGTAGACGACGTCCAGCTCGGGCAGGACGGAATCGAGGTCGCTCGTCACGTGGTCGCAGCCCAGGACCTCGGGCGCCGGCGGCAGCAGCGTGCCGGGGGCGACGGCGTAGGTCTCGCAGCCCATGATCTTAAGGGCGGGGATCAGTGAACCGCAAACACGGGAGTGCGCGATATCGCCGACGACGGCGACCTTCAGACCGTGGAAGTCGCCCTTGTGCTCCCAGATGGTGTACAGGTCGAGCAGGGCCTGCGTGGGATGGTTGTGCTTGCCGTCGCCGGCGCAGATGACGCTCGCGGGCGAGTTCTGCGTGACGATGTAGGGAGCACCGGCGTGCTTATCTCGCACGACGATGCAGTCGATCTTATAGGCGTTGAGGGTCTCGACGGTGTCGACGAGGCTCTCGCCCTTGACCGTGGAGGTCGAGGAGCCGCCAAAGTTGAGGCTGTCGGCCGAAAGACGCTTCTCGGCGAGCTCGAAGGAGCTGCGGGTGCGCGTCGAGGGCTCGTTGAACATGTTGACGATGGTCTTGCCCTTGAGCGTGGGGACCTTCTTGATCGCACGCTCGTTGACCTCGGAGAACGCCTTGGCGGTCTCGAGGATGAGCTTGATGTCCTCTTCGGAGTACTCGGTAATGTCGATCAGGTGCTTATGGTTGAACGCCACGGTACTACTCACCTCCCAGCGGCGCGGAGCCCACGTGGGAACCCGGCGCGACGTCGTTAATCTCGACAGCGGTGTGGCCGTCGACTTCCTTCATATATAGGTGCACGTTCTCCTCATGCGACGAGGGAACGTTCTTGCCGACAAAGTCCGGCGAGATGGGGAGCTCGCGGTGGCCGCGGTCAACGAGGACTGCCAGCTCGATGCGGCTCGGACGGCCCAGGTCCATGACGGCGTCGAGAGCGGCGCGAATGGTACGGCCCGTATACAGGATGTCGTCCACCAGCACGACGCGCTTGCCGTCGACGCTAAAGGGAATGTTGGTGGCGTGGATCGCGGGAGCGAAATTGGTAGCGTAGTCATCGCGGTAGAAGCTGATGTCGAGGCTGCCGAGCGGAACGTCGACGCCCTCGATCTCCTTGATCTCCTCGGCGAGCTTCTTTGCCAGAAGGTCGCCGCGCGTGACGATGCCGACCAGAGCGAGGTCTTCACAGCCCTCGTTGCGCTCGAGAATCTCGTGCGCGATGCGGGTCATCGCTCGATTGACGGCGGTCTCGTCCATGATGACCGCCTTGGGGGAAGTCGTGCCCATCGATCTCCTTCCTCACATGTCTTGACTGCTGACACAGTCAAAAAAATAGATGCCCGACCGCTCAAAGCGGACCAGACACCCACAGGAAGGGCTGCTCTTTGGCAGCTATGTAATTCCATGTGGGTATCTCGTACCCCTTTAATGGTCAAGGGATAGTGTAGCCAACCTCGAGCTTAATTGCGAGCATAAATACAGGGCAATCCGTAAACGGAGCCCAATGCTCAATAAACCTATATATATTTGTGGGACGAGCTTGAAAACGTACGCACGAGCTGGCATAATCCCCTCTGCTGCACGCAAATCGGATCTACGTCCAGGGCCGTGGCGTGAGCACTATCGCCAAAAGAGAAATATCTCTGTGTAGATTACGCACAGGGAACTGCTTCTGTGCTATAGTTCAGGCTTGTTTGTTAACGCGACATGTTCGTTTGTCGCCCAAGGAGGGTCAGTTATGTCCAAAGTTTGCGAAGTTTGCGGTAAGCACCCCGTTGCCGGTCGCTCCATCAGCCACTCTCACCGCGTCACCAACCGTAAGTTCCGCCCCAACATCCAGCGCGTCTACGTGGTCGTCGATGGTCACCGTCGCAAGATGAACGTTTGCTCCACCTGCCTCAAGTCCGGCAAGGTTGCGCGCTCCTAAATAAGGTCTTACCAACAAGTACCTCGGACTCTCCGGGTCAAAGACCTCGCGTTCACATAGAACTTACCAAAGGCGTCCTCCCCAACGGAGGGCGCCTTTTTGCAATCATTTGGGACAGACTTACATGAGTGAAAGCACTCATGTAAGTCGATCCCCAATGAACGAGGCGATGCACTGGTAATTAGTTTGCTTAAAACGTTTCATTTTATTGAAGCGTTTTAGTGTGCCTTTTAGAGGAATCTGACCGTTCGCCGAATAATTTCTTGCTATCATGCAAGGCGTAGGGTAAATCTCCGATCGCAAGGAGACACAAATGGTGAAAAAGTCACCGGAAAACACTACTCCCGCAATTGTGGACAACGTAGAGGCGCTTGAGGCTAAGCTCGCTCAGATGCGAGAGGCCCAGGCGCTTTTTGCTACGTACACGCAGGAGCAGGTCGACAAGATCTTCTATGAGGCCGCCATGGCCGCCAACAAGGCTCGTATCCCGTTGGCGAAGATGGCCATCGAGGAGACCGGCCGCGGCGTTCTTGAGGATAAGGTCATCAAGAACCACTACGCCGCAGAGTACATCTACAACGCTTACAAGAACACCAAGACCTGTGGTGTCCTGGAGCGCGACGAGGCTTACGGCATCACCAAGATCGCCGAGCCCATCGGCATCGTGGGCGCCGTCATCCCGACGACCAACCCCACCTCCACCGCGATCTTCAAGACGCTGATCAGCCTGAAGACCCGCAACGGCATCATCATCTCCCCGCACCCGGCAGCCGCCAAGTGCACCATCGCCGCCGCCAAGCTCGTGCTTGACGCCGCCGTCAAGGCCGGCGCCCCCGAGGGCATCATCGGCTGGGTCGATGTCCCCTCCATCGAGCTGACCAACATGGTCATGCGCGACGTCGACATCATCCTCGCCACCGGTGGCCCGGGCATGGTCAAGGCCGCTTACTCCTCGGGCAAGCCCGCCCTGGGCGTTGGCGCCGGTAACACCCCGGTCATCATCGACGACACCGCCGATGTGCTGCTCGCCGTCAACTCCATCATCCACTCCAAGACCTTCGACAACGGCATGATCTGCGCTTCCGAGCAGTCCGTGACCGTCATCGACACCATCTATGACCAGGTTAAGGCCGAGTTCCAGAAGCGCGGCTGCTACTTCGTCAAGCAGGGTGCCGAGATGGAGGCCCTGCGTGCCGCCATGTTCAAGAACGGCGCCCTCGATCACCGCATCCCCGGCATGGCTGCCGCCAAGATCGCCGAGCTCGCCGGCATCGAGGTTCCCGCCAAGACCAAGATCCTGATCGCCGAGGTCACCTCCACCGACCCCGCCAAGGAGGAGTTCTCCCACGAGAAGCTCTCCCCGGTCCTGGCCATGTACCACGCCAAGGACTTCCAGGAGGCCGTCGACAAGGCCGAGCACCTGGTGCTCGCCGGTGGCCCGGGCCACACCGCCTCTCTGTATGTGCACCCCGCTCAGGCCGAGAAGATCAGCCTGTTCGAGCACGTCATGAAGGCCTGCCGTATCGTCATCAACACCCCGTCCTCGCACGGCGGCATCGGTGACCTGTACAACTTTGGCATGAAGCCGTCTCTGACCCTGGGCTGCGGCTCCTGGGGCGGCAACTCCGTCTCCGAGAACGTTGGGGTGAAGCACTTGATCAACGTTAAGACTGTGGCCGAGCGCCGTGAGAACATGCTGTGGTTCCGCGCTCCCGAGAAGGTCTACTTCAAGAAGGGTTCCACGCCCGTCGCCCTCGACGAGCTGGGCAACGTCATGGGCAAGAAGCGCGCCTTCATCGTCACCGACCAGTTCCTCTTCAAGAATGGCAACACCCGCGCCATCGAGGCCAAGCTCGACGAGATGGGCATCGCCCACGACTGCTTCTATGACGTCGAGCCCGATCCGTCGCTGCAGTGCGCACGTCGCGGTGCCAAGCAGATGGCTCTCTTTGAGCCGGACGTCATCATCGCCGTCGGCGGTGGCTCCGCTATGGACGCCGGCAAGATCATGTGGATGATGTACGAGCACCCCGAGTGCAAGTTTGAGGACATGGCCATGGACTTCATGGACATCCGCAAGCGTATCTTCACCTTCCCCGAGATGGGCAAGAAGGCCTACTTCGTCGCCGTCCCGACCTCTTCGGGTACCGGCTCCGAGTGCACGCCGTTCGCCATCATCACCGACAAGGAGACCGGCATCAAGTGGCCGCTCGCCGACTACGCGCTGCTCCCCAACATGGCTATCGTCGACGCCGACAACTGCATGACCGCCCCGCGCGGCCTGACCGCTGCCTCCGGCATCGACGTCATGACCCACGCCATCGAGTCCTACGTCTCCATCATGGCTTCCGACTACACCAAGGGCCTCTCCGAGCGCGCTGCTAAGCTCGTCTTCGAGAACCTGCCCTCCAGCTTCACGAACGGCGCCAAGGACCCGCATGCCCGCGAGAAGATGCACAACGCCTCTTGCATGGCCGGTATGGCCTTCGCCAACGCCTTCCTGGGCCTCAACCACTCCATGGCTCACAAGCTCGGCGCCTTCCATCACCTGCCCCACGGCCTCGCCAACGCCGTCATCCTGACTCGCGTCATGCGCTACAACGCCGCCGAGGCTCCCGTCAAGATGGGTACCTTCTCCCAGTATCCTTACCCCAACGCGCTGCACAACTACGCCGAGATGGCCAAGTACTGCGGCATCGAGGGCAAGGACGACAAGGAGGTCTTCGAGAACTTCATCACGAAGCTCGAGGAGCTCAAGGACTTCATCGGTGTCAAGAAGACCATCGCCGACTACGGTGTTGACGAGCAGTACTTCCTCGACACCCTCGACGAGATGACCGAGCAGGCATTCAACGACCAGTGCACCGGCGCTAACCCGCGCTACCCGCTCATGAGCGAGATCAAGGAGCTCTACCTGGACGCCTACTACGGCCGCGAGCCCCAGGACTACGCCGTCTGCTAGTTTTAGCACGGTTATTTGCGGCGGGGGTGCACGGGTGTACGCACGCCCCCGCCGTTGCTTCTATCGCATCGTTGAAAGGATGCAATCATGCTGCTCCCCGATTCCAAGACCGAGCTCGTCCGTCGCGGCAACAAGGTCGTTTATGACCTGGGCGACAAGATCGTCAAGGTCTTTAACGAGACCAAGCCCGTCTCCGACGTGTTCAACGAGGCTTTGAATCTTGCCCGCATCAACGAGTGCGGCATCCGCAGCCCCAAGGCTCTCGAGGTTTCTCAGCTCGAGAACGCCAACGGCTGGGCGCTCGTGACCGAGAAGGTTCCGGGCACCACGCTTGCCGAGAAGATGACTGCCGAGCCCCAGCGCTTTGGTGAGTACCTCGAGATGTTCGTCGACCTCCAGATCGAGATCCACGGCTACACCTCCCCGCTGCTCAACCGTCAGCGCGATAAGTTCGCCCGCATGATCGACAGCCTCGATCAGCTCAATGCCACTACGCGCTACAACCTTCAGGAGCGTCTGGACGGCATGACCAAGGAGTTCAAGGTCTGCCACGGCGACTTCAACCCCTCCAACGTCATCGTCGGCGAGGACGGCCAGCTGTACGTCTGCGACTGGGCACATGCCACCCAGGGCTCCCCTGCTGCCGACGTTGCCACCACCTACCTGCTCTTTGCCCTCAACAGCAAGGATCAGGCCGAGGCCTACCTGGAGCTCTACTGCGACCGCGCCGACATGCCCATGCAGGTCGTGCGTCAGTGGACGAGCATCGTCGCCGCTTCCGAGCTCGCTCGTAAGCGCAACGTGAACGATGAGTTCCTTAAGAACTGGATCGACGTCGTCGATTATCAGTAATATCTGAGCGATTTATTTCGCATCGGAGGCACAGGGAAAACCCCTCAGCTCATTTGGGCTGTGGGGTTTTCCTTTTAGCTACTAAAGATTCTTAGACGCAAAAGCGGCCCTACGCCTCTCCCTCGAGAGACGCAGGGCCGCTTCGAAAGCGCGCTCAACGCAGCGGGGCCAATTAACGGCGTGCTGCCTTCACAAGCTCGGCAACCTTGGCGACGACCTCATCGATCGCCACATCCTCGCGCTCGCCCGTAGCACGGTCCTTGAGCTCAACGGTACCGTTCTTAAGACCGCGCTTGCCCAGAATCACCTGATACGGGAAGCCCATAAGGTCGTTGTCAGCAAACTTAAAGCCGGGGCGCTCGTCGCGGTCATCCACGACAACCTCGATACCCTCGGCGCACAGGCCATCAACAATCTGCTCGCAAACGGTCGCGCACTCCTCCTTCTTGGGATCGAGCGGAATCACCGCGACCTCGTACGGAGCGACAGAGACCGGCCAGACGATACCGTGCTCATCATTGTGCTGCTCCACGACGGCAGCGAGCGAGCGGGACACACCAACGCCGTAGCAGCCCATGATAAGCGGCTTCTCCTTGCCGTCCTCGTCCATAAAGGTGGCACCCATGGCCTCGGAATACTTGGTGCCCAGCTGGAACACCTGGGAGACCTCGATGCCGCGGGCAGCAGAGAGCGGCTTGCCGCAGTGCGGGCAGGGATCGCCGGCAACGACGGTGACCAGGTCGGCCCACTCGTCGACGGTAAAGTCGCGCTCAGGGCAGGCGCCGGTAAAGTGATAGTCGACCTCGTTGGCACCGCAGGCCCACTGCTTGGACTGGCGCAGGCTCTCGTCACAGACCAGACGAATACCCTCGGGCAGGTTAACCGGTCCGATAAAGCCCTTATGCAGGCCGTAGGTCTGGAGCTCCTCGTCGGTCATCATGCGATAGCCCTTGCCAAAGACGTGCTCGGCCTTGCAGTCGTTGAGCTCATGATCGCCCGGAACGATGGCCACAACGGGCTTGCCCTCGGCATCGATCAACGCCAGGGACTTGCGCGTGCCGTTCTCGGGGAACCCGAAGAACTTGGCAACGGCCTCGATGGTGCCCATGCCCGGAGTCTCGACCTTGGTGAGCGTACCGTCTCCGGGGCCCTCGGTCACGACAACCTTAGTGCTTGCCGCTTCGTCATCGGCAGCAAAGCCGCAGTCGTCGCAGTAGACCAGCGAAGCCTCGCCGGCCTCTGCCAGCGCCATGTACTCGACGGAGGTGTCGCCGCCGATCTCGCCGGAATCGGCGACGACGGGCAGAGCCTTGATGTAGCAGCGCTCGCAGATGTTGGCGTACGCCTGCTTCATCTTGTCGTACTCCTCCTGCAGGCTCTCCTGCGTGGCGGAGAAGCTGTAGGCGTCCTTCATGATGAACTCGCGGCCGCGCATCAGGCCAAAGCGAGGACGGAACTCATCGCGGAACTTATCCTGGATGTGATAGAGATTCACCGGCAGCTGTTTGTAGGAACGCAGCTCATTGCGCACCAGGGCAGTCACGGTCTCCTCGTGCGTGGGACCGAGCACGAACTCGCGTCCGTGGCGGTCATCAAAGCGCACGAGCTCCTTGCCATAAGCATCGATACGGCCGGACTCACGCCACAGCTCGGCATCGACCATGATGGGCATCATGAGCTCCTGGGCGCCGGCAGCATCCATCTCGTCGCGCACGATGTTCTCGATCTTACGAATCGAGCGCCACGCGAGTGGCAGATAGGAATAGAGACCGGCGGCCTCCTTGCGGATCATGCCGGCACGAAGCAGCAATCGATGGCTCGCAAGCTCGGCGTCGGCCGGATCCTCTTTGAGCGTCGGAGCATACAGCTTAGACATATACATTGCTCGAGTCATTTATTTCTCCTCAATAAGCTTGTCGACCTCGGCCATAAGCGCGTCGACAATTTGGTCCTCAGCTACTTTACCAATGATCTGGCCGTGCGAAAAGAGCAGGCCCTGACCTCGTCCGCAGGCAACGCCCAAGTCGGCGTCAGAGGCCTCGCCGGGGCCATTGACCGCACATCCCATCACGGCAATCGAAAGCGGCGCAGAGTAGTTCTTAAGCCGCTCGGTGACCTCCTCGGCGATAGGAATCAGGTTAACCTGGCAGCGGGCGCACGTGGGGCACGAGACAATCTCGGGACCACGGCGACGCAGGCCCAGCGACTGCAAAATTCCCCAGGCAACCGGCGGCTCCTCAACCGGATCGGCCGTGAGCGAGACGCGCATGGTGTCACCGATACCCTCAGACAGCAGGATACCAAGGCCCACGGAGCTCTTGATGGTGCCCTGCAGCTTGGTACCCGCCTCGGTTACGCCCAGGTGAAGCGGAACGTGGGGAATCTCGCGCGACAGGGCTCGATAGGTATCGAGCGTCGTTTGCACGCTATGGGCCTTGGCCGAAAGCACAATGTTCGTAAAGCCGCGGTCTTCAAAATGCTTGACGAAACGCTCGCTCGACATCACGAGCTTTTCGGGTTGCGTAAGGTCGTCGCGCTCGGCGATATCCTGCTCAAGCGAACCGGCATTGACGCCGATACGAATCGCACAGCCCGCGGCACCCGCAGCATCGATCACCGCGTCAACCTTAGCCCAATCGCCGATATTGCCGGGATTGATGCGAAGCTTGGCGGCACCGGCCTCCACAGCGCCAATGGCCAGCTTGTAATTAAAGTGGATATCCGCAACGATCGGCACCGGAGACTCGGCACAAATCGTGCGGAAACCCTCAAGCGCGGCCTCGGTGGGCACGCTCACGCGCACGATATCGCAGCCAGCCTGCGCCAACGCGCGCACTTGCGCAAGCGTTGCCTGGGCGTCGGCGGTATCGGTGCAGGTCATGGACTGAACCACCACCGGCGCGCCGCCACCGATCTGCACGCCGCCCACATGCACGGGGCGCGTCAGCTCGCGCGGCAAAGGATGGGATAAAGACAATCCAAACACTCCCCTACAGAATAAATCGAAGGATGTCGGAACGAAGCATATAGACAAACAGCAGCGCAAAGAGTGCGATGCCCACATAGCTCACAATCGTCTGGACCTTGAGCGGAAGCTCGCGGCCCGCGATTTTTTGAATGATCTCGATAACCAGCTTACCGCCATCGAGCGGTGGGATGGGCAGCAGGTTCATAAAGCCAAGCGAGAACGAAATGAAGGCGGCAAACGTCAAGAACGTCGCAGGACCGGCTGCCGCCGCCTGAGAAGACATGACGCTGATGCCCACAATCGAGGAGGACTGATCGAGTATCTCCATCGTATGCTGCGGCTGCAGCAGGCGCATCACGCCCTCAGCTGTCTGCTGAACATAGGAGAACGACAAGCGCGCCGACGTAATGAGGTCCAAATGGACCACTTGCGTGGAGGCATAAACGCCCAAACGCTCGCCCTCCTTGAGCGCAACCGAGGTCGAAAGATTCTTGCCGCAGCGCTGGTACTCAATGGCGAAATCGCCCTGACCTGCAGCCTTGCCGATGGCATCATATACATCCATCCAGCTAGAGCAGGACACGCCGTCGACCGAAAGAATTGCGTCACCGGCCTCGATGCCCGCCTTGGCGGCTATAGAGCCTTCTTCAACCTGACCGATCACATTGCTATCGACCGGCACCGATACGCCGGCGATAGAGTAGATACTCATAAGCAGCAAAAAGCCCGTCAGAATATTGACGAGAATGCCCGCGAGCAGCATAAAGGCACGCTTGAGAAAACCCTGACCCAGATAGGTATGCGAACGCTCCTGCTCGAGAAACTCCGACGCGGCGACCGGCAGCTCCCACACATCGCCCTCGGCAGTCGCATGCTCTCGATCGAACTTGCGACCGTCAAAGGTGGTATATCCTGCAGCATCGCGCGGCAGCGTCTGGTACCTAACCGGATAGTAACTGGGTGAAGGCTTCTCCCCTTCCTCGTACCAAGGCGCAACGGAGCCCCAGCCCAAAAGCAAGGCACAAGCCTCGAGAATATCCTCCTCGGGCAGCTCCAGCTCGACGGAAAGGTCTGCAACCGAAACGCGACCATGACGATAGATCGCCGCAAGCACACGGTCGGCGCACGAGACATCGGTCGGGTCCATACCGCAGATAGCGGCATAACCACCCAGCAGCAGCGGCGTCACGCCAAACTTGGTACCGATGCGACGCGACGTATGATGAATGTCAAAGCGGCACGGCAGGCCCAAGAAAAACTCAGTGACGCGCACGCCGCACGCACGGGCCGCCAAAAAGTGGCCGCCCTCATGCAGAAACACGAGGACGGATAGCATCAAAAGGCCCCAAAAGACCGAGGAGAGAACGCTCAGAACAGTATCCATAAAACGAAAAGCAATCCTTACGATTAAGAGCGGGTTGCAGCGAGCACCTCGGCGGCCTTGGCGCGAGCCCACGTATCGATATCGCGAAGCTGCTCAAACGATGCAACCGCCTGCGTATCGTGTGCATCCATGCAGGACTCAACGATGCGATCGATATCGGTAAAGGTACAGGCATCGTGCAGGAAGGCATCGACGGCAACTTCGTTGGCGGCATTCAGCACGCACGGCATGGTGCCACCCGTCTTGCCGGCACGCTCGGCCAGCGCCAGGCAGCGGAACGTGTCCATATCGGCCGCGTCGAAGGTAAGCTGCCCCAACACACGAAAATCGATTCGCGGCGCCGGAGTATCCCAGCGCTCGGGATACGAAAAGGCAAACTGGATGGGAATGCGCATGTCGGACGCACCGAGATGCGCCATCACGGAGCCGTCGGCAAACTCGACCATCGAATGAATCTTTGACTGACGCTGAACGACCACGTTGATAAAGTCGAGGTCGCAACCGAACAGATGCATCGCCTCGATACGCTCCAGGCCCTTGTTCATAAGAGTCGCGGAGTCGATGGTGATCTTAGCGCCCATGGCCCACGTGGGATGTGCCAGCGCATCGGCGCGTGTCACGCGATTGAGCTCGTCGCGCGTACGACCAAAGAACGGACCACCCGAGCAAGTGAGCCAAATGCAGTGAGCCTCGCGCGGATTCTCCCCCAGATAGCACTGGTAGATGGCGGAGTGCTCGGAGTCGACCGGGATAAGCTGACCCGGCTGCGCCAACGGCATCAGCAAGTCACCGCCAACGACGAGCGACTCCTTATTGGCGAGGGCAAGGCGCTTGTTCGAGGTCAGGGCAGCATGGCTCGCTTCGAGCCCGGCGGCGCCCACAATAGCGACGAGCACACAGTCGACGTCATCGCGACGTGCGAGCTCACAAACTGCCTGCGCACCAACACCGAACTCGGTGCCCTCGGGCAGCTCCTGCAGCACAGCGTCCGCGCCGTGGGAGGTGTCGGCCACGGCAACGGCCGGAACCGAAAACTCACGGGCAAACGCAACAAGCTCAGCGGTACTGGAATTAACGGAAAGCGCCGTCACCTGCAGACGGTCGGCATGCTGACGGCAAACATCGAGCGCCTGGGTGCCAATAGAGCCCGTACAGCCCAAAATTGCAACCCGCAGACGGCCATCGGGGCTGTACGTCGTCTGAAAGGCCATTACAGCACGCCTCCGATCATCAAAAGCAGCTGCGCGGTAATGCAGCCAAAGATAAGCGAGTCGCTACGGTCGAGCATGCCGCCATGGCCCGGAATCAGATTGCCGGAATCCTTGACGCCCACGCCACGCTTGATGCGTGACTCGATGAGGTCGCCGATAACGCCCAGGATGGACACGACCACGCCGCACAGCAGCGCATAGGGCAAGCTCAGCTTATAGAAATGGGTCGCCCACAAAATAAGCCAGATGAGAACCGAGCCCAAGATGCCGCCGAAAAAGCCCTCCCAGCTCTTTTTGGGAGAAATCTTGGGGACCATCTTGTGCTTGCCGATACGGCTACCCACGATATAGGCGAACGAATCGGAGACCCAGAGAGACGCGCAAACACCCACCGAAAGCAGGGCGCCGGCAAAACCGGGCACGGCATCGCGCAGCAGCACGATGGCCGACAGCATAAAACCGGTGTAGATGGGGCCCATGAGCGTCGCGGCTACATCGGATATACGGGTACGCGACGACCAGACGTACCAAATACCCACCGCAAGCATCAGTGCAAAAAGCAGGGCATTCAACAGCAGCGAGTCGCCCAGCGCCGAGAGCGGAAAGAGCACGGCGGCAGCGATACCCAGGCGCTCGTTGGCCACCTTGCCATCGAGCTTCGTCATGCGGAAAAACTCATAGCAGCACAGGCCGCTCATGACGGAGACGAAGATGGCAGTGGGAACGATACCCAAAACCAAGCAGAGAATAAACACGACGGCGTAGACGATACCTGCGGCGGCGCGGGTAATAAAGCCGGCCAACCACGAAGTCGTAGCCGCGCCGCTCTTGGCGGAAGGCGCCTTGGGAGTTGACGTCTTGGGAGCAGACGCCTTGGGACGATCGGACACGATTAAGCCTCCTCGGTCTTGCTCAGTCCACCAAACCTACGATCGCGGCCCTGGTAGGCCAAAATGGCGTCGACAAGGCCCCAGCGATCAAAGTCGGGCCAATAGGTATCGGTGACATAAAACTCGGAATAGGCAACCTGCCACAGCAGATAGTTCGAAAGGCGTAGCTCGCCGGAGGTGCGAATCACAAGCTCCGGATCGGGCAGCCCAGCGGTGTAGAGATGGGAGGCAACCATATCATCGTCGATGGCGGCAGGGTCGATCTTGCCGGCAGCGGCGTCGAGCGCAATCTGACGGACGGCACGGGTGATCTCGGCACGGGCGCCGTAATTGACGGCAAGCGCCAGCGTCATGCCGGTGTGGTCGGCACACTCGGCAAGACCTCGCTCAAAGACATCGCGGGTCTTCTTGGGCAGCGCGGAAATATCGCCCAAAAAGACAACGCGCACGTTTTCGCGCTTAAGCAGCGGCAACTCATCGATAAACGTCTTGGCAAACAGATGCATCAAAACGTTGACCTCGTGCTGTGGACGATTCCAGTTTTCGGTGGAAAACGCATAGGCCGAAAGGACGTCGACGCCCAAGCGCACGCATGCGGTAATAATCTCGCGCAGGGAGACGATACCGGCCTTGTGGCCCTCGGTGCGGGCAAGACCGCGCGCCGTGGCCCAGCGACCGTTACCGTCCATGATGCACGAGATATGATGCGGAATCTTATTGAGGTCAAGGTCGGAAAAACCGACGCCCGCAGGGGCGTCGGCAAAGTACTCGACCAGTTTGTTCTCGTCGTATTGCACCTTAGATCTCCATGACCTCGGCCTCTTTTTCCTTCAGAAGCTCCTCGACCTTGGAAACATACTCATCGGTATGCTTCTGGACCTTGGCCTGCTCGCGACGAACATCGTCCTCGGTGAGCTCTTCGTCGCGCTCGAGCTTGTTGTTAAAGTCACGACGGATGTTGCGAATGGAAACCTTGGCCTGCTCGGCATACTCGCGGCACTCCTTGACGAGCTCGCGACGACGCTCCTCGGTGGGAGCCGGGAACGGCAGGCGTACGACGGTACCGTCAGAGTTGGGAGTAATGCCCAGATCGGAAGCGCTGATAGCCTTCACGATTGCGTTGACAAGCGCCTTGTCCCAGGGCTCGATGAGCAGCATGTGAGCCTCGGGGGTCTTAACGGCGGCAACCTGGGTAACCGGCGTGGGAACACCGTAGTAATCGACCGAAATGTCGGACAGAATGTTAGCGTTGGCGCGACCCGTGCGAACCTTGGAGAAGTTGTGCTTGAGGGACTCAAGCGACTTTTCCATGTGGGCGGTGATGTTCTCTGCCATGCTTAATCCTCCTGATAGACGAGCGTGCCGACGGGCTCACCCGAAAGCGCGCGCTTGACGGTGTCCTCGCCATCGATGTTGAGGACCAAAATCGGCATACGGTTATCCTGGCACAGTGCCGTAGCCGTGGAATCCATAACCTGCAGGCCGCGGACGAGAACCTCGTGATAGGTAATCTTGTCAAAACGGACGGCATCGGCGCACTTGACGGGATCCTTGTCGTAGATGCCGTCAACCTTGGTGGCCTTAATCAGGATCTCGGCACCGATCTCGCAGGCACGAAGAGCCGCGGCGGTGTCGGTCGTAAAGTACGGATTGCCCGAACCGGCGGCAAAAATAACGACGTTGCCCTTGGAAAGGTGGTTGATGGCGCGACGGCGAATATAGGGCTCGCAGATCTCGTTCATCTGAATAGCGCTCATCACACGGCAGGGAACATCGTTGTGCTCAAAGGCATCCTGCAGGGCAAGCGCGTTCATAACGGTTGCCAGCATGCCCATGTAGTCGGCCTGAGCACGTTCCATGCCACCGGCAGCGCCAGCCATGCCGCGGAAAATATTGCCGCCGCCGACAACAACGCCGACCTCATGGCCAACGGCAAGCAGCTCCTTGACCTGCTTGGCAAGATGGTCGGTAACCTTGGGGTCGATGCCATATTGGCCGTCGCCCATCAGTGCTTCGCCGGAAAGCTTAAGAAGCACGCGTTTATATCGGATGTCGGACAAAGCGATCCTCCTTTAATTAGACTCTCAATATGATAGCAAAGGCTCTGATAAGAGCCATGAAAAAGCAGGCTGTGAGTAAAACCCACAGCCTGCTCATTACCAGCTACAAGAGCTTATTTACTCGCCACGGACCAGACGGTCGAAGGCAACGACGGTAATGGTATCGCCGAGCTCCTTGGAGACCTGCTCAGCGTACTTCTTGATGGTGAGGGAGCTGTCCTTGATGAACTCCTGCTCGGTGAGCACGGACTGCTTGTAGAACTTCTCCAGACGGCCAACAGCCATCTTCTCCTGGATGGCCTCGGGCTTGCCGGACTCGGCAGCCTGAGCCATGTAGATCTGCTTCTCGTGCTCGACGGTCTCGGCCGGAACCTGATCGCGGGTAGCGCAGATCGGGGCGACGGCGGCAACCTGAAGGGCAACGTCGTGAGCGAAGGTCTTGAAGGACTCGGCCTGAGCGGTCTCGGCCTTCTCGAAAGCGAACTCGACGAGGACGCCGATCTTACCACCCATGTGGATGTAAGAAGCGAGAGCGCCGTTCTCGGCCTTGCGGGCGGAGAAACGAGAGATCTTCATGTTCTCGCCCATGATGTGAATCATCTCGGTGAGCTCGGAGGAAACGGTCTCCTCGCCCATCGGCTTCTCGAGCAGAGCGTCGACGTCAGCAGGCTCAGTGGTAGCGACAACCTCGGCGACCTTGGAAGCAAAGCCGGTGAACTTGGCGTTGGAGCCGACGAAGTCGGTCTCGCAGGAGAGCTCGAGCAGAGCGCCAATCTTGCCATCCTCGGACACGAACGCGGCGACAGCGCCCTCGTTGGTCTCACGGCCAGCCTTCTTGGCAGCCTTGGCGAGGCCGTTCTTGCGCAGAACGTCGACGGCGGCATCCATGTCGCCGTCAGCCTCGACGAGAGCCTTCTTGCACTCCATCATCGGGGAGTCGGTCATCTCGCGGAGCTGCTTGACCATAGCGGCAGTAATCTGGGCCATTGTGGTTCCTTTCAAAGAGATGAAAAAGACTTAAATAGGACTGATTTACTCGGCCTTGGGCTCGGCGGCCATCTCGGCCTCGGAGACCTGCTCCTTGCCGGAGCCAGCGAGGCAGGCGTCGGCCATGAGCTCGCACATAAGGGTGACAGCGGAGATGGCGTCATCGTTGCAGGGGATGCCGTACTCGACCTCGTCGGGATCGGAGTTGGTGTCGATCAGAGCGACGACGGGGATGTTCAGGCGCTGGGCCTCCTTGATGGCGTTCTCCTCGCGCTTGGTGTCGATGACGAAGAGAGCCTGGGGCAGACCCTTCATGTCGCGGGCGCCACCGAGGTTGGTCTGGAGCTTAGCGAGCTCCTTACCGAGCACAGCCTGCTCCTTCTTGGGCAGCACTGCCATGCGACCGTCCTCGACCATGGCCTCGAGCTCCTCCATGCGGTTGATGCGGGAGCGGATGGTGACGAAGTTGGTCAGCATACCGCCGAGCCAACGCTGGTTGATGTAAGGCATGTTGGCGCGCTCAGCGGCGTTCTTGACGGCCTCCTGAGCCTGCTTCTTGGTACCGACGAACAGCACGTTGCCGCCCTTGGCGACGTTCTTGACGAAGGTGTAGGCCTGGTCGGCGTCAAGGATGGTCTGCTTGAGGTCGAGGATGTAGATGCCGTTGCGCTCACCGAAGATGAACGGCTTCATCTTGGGGTTCCAGCGACGGGTCTGGTGACCGAAGTGGCAGCCGGCCTCGAGCAGGGTGCGGATATTAATCTTGGTAGCCATGTTAAACCTCCTGTGGTTTGCCTCCGCGCGGGGTCATCCTCCAAAACCAACCCAGACATGTGCTACCAAAGCCCGGGCACCACGGTATGAAGTAGCCGCGCGTGCGTGATAAAAACCTGTTGCCGTGAAGCAACCCGATGAATGATAGCAGGATTGCCTCTTCCTGCCAACCCGCAATCAAAACCACACACCTCGGTGCGGCGCGGGGCCCGTCTCCTACTCGCCGCGGGGGTGGGCCTGACTCACGGCGCGCTTGAGTCGATCGGGCGTGAGGTGCGTATAAATCTGCGTCGTGGACAAGCTCGCATGCCCAAGCAGCTCCTGAACCGAGCGGAGATCCGCGCCGCCCTCGAGCAGGTCGGTCGCAAAGGTATGACGCATCGCATGCGGGGCGATGTCGGCAGGAATGCCGGCAAGTGCCGCAAGCATATGGAACCGCCTCCTAAGCATGGCGGCACTCATGCGGTTTCCGCGCGCCGAGATAAACAGCGGATGCGCGCCGTTCGCACCGTCGTTACGCTTTGCCTGTGCAAGGAGCTGCGGCCTCCCTTCCTCAATATAGCGGCGGGTAGCCTCGAGAGCGCGCCGATACAGGGGCACGATACGCTCCTTGCTCCCCTTGCCCCAAAGTCGCAGCGTTCGCTCGGACCAACCGATAGACTCCACGTTGAGCGCCGCGAGCTCCGAGATTCGCGCGCCGGAGGCATAGAGCAGCTCGAGCATCGCCGCATCTCGCAGCCCCGCAGGCGTCGAGGTGTCCGGGGTCTTGAGCAACGACTCGACTTGCCGGGTCGTCAGCACGCCGGGAAGATCGCGCGGCAGCTTGGGCGAGGAAATCGCCGAGACCGCATCGCCCTCAACGATTCCCTCGGCAGCCATCCACCGATAGAGCGAGCGTATGGCAGACAGGTGTGCCGCAAGGGTCCGAGCCGCCACCTGGCCACGCGACAGCTCGGCCAAATAGGAGCGAACGGTCCGCACGTCGGCGGCGCGAGCGTCGATGCCCTCGCGGTCGCACCACGCGGCGAAGCGCTCGAGCCGCGAGGTGTAGGCGGTTACCGTATTGGGAGCGAGTCCTTCGACGCGTGCAATGTAGGCAATGAACGAGTCGACGGCATCGTACAGGTCAAAAGCTATGACCTCTCGCCTCCAAACAGATCGGAGCGCGATTCCAGATAGGCATCCAGGGCCTTGAGGGCGCGGTCCGCGTAAGCCTGGTAACGATCGCGCTTGCTGCGACGCTTACCGTCCTCGAGCGGCGGCACAAGACCAAAGTTGACGTGCATGGGCTGGTAGCCCACCGTAGCCGGATCGGTCGCATACCCCACAAGCGCGCCCAGGGCGCCCACGCGCGGCAGCTCGACGCCCGCGGCCCCGATGGCCTCGGCATAGGTGTTGAGCGCAGCGAGCAGACCCGTCGCCACGGCCTCCATGTACCCCTCGGTACCAGTAATCTGACCGGCAAGACGCACGCTCGTGCCGGGAACGGCAAAGGTGCCGTCGAGCACGTGCGGAGCATCGACAAAGGTGTTGCGGTGCATAACGCCGTAGCGGAAGAACTCGGCGTTCTCCAGGCCGGGAACCATATGGAAGACGCGCTTCTGTTCGCCGAAGGTCAGGTTGGTCTGGAAGCCAACCAGGTTATAGGCGGTCTTCTCCTTGTTCTCGGCGCGCAGCTGAATTGCCGCCCAGGGACGGCGACCGGTGCGCGGGTCGGTGAGCCCGACGGGCTTCATGGCGCCAAAGCGGATGGCATCCTTGCCCGTGCGCGCAACCTCCTCGGCAGGCTGGCAGGCCTGGAACAGGTCCCCGCCCTCAAAATCCTTGAGCACCACGCGATCGGCCGTGGTAAGCGCCTCGATAAAGGCCTCGTACTCTTCCTTGTTGAGCGGGGCATTGAGATAGTCGCCACTCCCCTGCTCCTCATAGCGCGACTGCGAGAACAGCACGTCCATATCGAGCGTAGAGGCATCGACAATCGGGGCGGCCGCGTCAAAGAACGCCAGGGCGTCACCACCGACGAGCTTCATGACCTCCTCGCTCAATGCCGGCGAGCATAGGGGGCCCGCGGCGATAACCACATGACCCTCGGGAATCTGGGTGACCTCGCCGTGGACGACCTCGATATTGGGGCGGGCGGCAACCTCAGCCTCGACGAGCTCGGAAAACTTGACGCGGTCGACCGCCAGGGCGCCGCCGGCAGGAACGGCCGCACGATGAGCGCAGTCGAGCAGCACAGAGCCCATGCGCTCGAGCTCGGCCTTCAGCAGACCGGCGGCGGAATCGGGACGGGTCGATTTAAACGAATTGGAGCAGACGAGCTCCGCCAAGTGATCGGTATGGTGGGCAGGAGAGCTTACCTGCGGGCGCATCTCGCACAGCTTTACGGCGAACCCGCGATCTGCCAGCTGAATCGCGCATTCCGATCCCGCCAGACCGCCACCGATAACCGTCACCTGATCAAACAGCATCTGCAAACACCTTTCTAATTGACACGTTTTCCATTGTGACCGAAGGGCGTCTGGGCGTGAAGGGCAAACTTGGAGGGCGCATACCTTCCATCCATCATGCGCTCGATGAGGCCCTCGAGCTCGAGTGAGCCCAGGAGCTTGAGCACACCGACGGCATCGAGCGAGACGAGTGTGGCGATGTCTTCAACCTTGAGCGGCGAGGCGATGAGGGCATGCATCACGGCCCGCTGTGTGGGGTCAAGATCTGCGATACCGGGCGCATCGGGACGCGAGTAGCGCAGGGTACCGTAGATTCGAGAGATGGCCATCTCGATGGACTCCTCGTCGATGATGCAGCAGGCCCCGTTGGCAATGAGGTAGTTGGTACCGCGCGACTCGGGTGACAAAATCGAACCCGGCACGGCAAGAAGCTCGCGCCCCAGGTCCATGGCGGCCTCCGCCGTCGAGAACGTGCCCGAAGGCATGCCAGCCTCCGACACGAAGAGCGCCTGCGAAAGCGCGGCAATCACCCGGTTACGCCGCGGGAAGGCAAACTTACGTGGCCCCATACCCCAAGGCGAGATGGACACGACCGCGCCGCCCGTATCGATCGTGCGCGCGATGAGCCCCGCACTCGAGCGCGGGTAGACCACGTCGGCGCCCGTACCCAACACCACGACGTGCCTGCCACCGGCGTTGACCGCGGCCCAACCCGAGGCCTGGTCGCAGCCGACCGCGCCGCCCGAGACCACCGTCACCCCCGCCTCGACCGCAACTTTCGCCGCCAGTTCTGCCACGGCCAGGCCGTACGGCGAGGCCTTGCGAGCGCCGATGATGGAGAGCGCCGGCGTCGAAAGCACCTCCGGGTCGCCACGCACGAACAGCGTCTGGGGAACATCAGAGAGCTCCAAAACGGCATCTGGATACAACGCGTCACCGGGATGCAGCTCAAAAGTCTCCTCGGGCATTACTGATCCCTCCTTCCCTGGTACATCGCCGCCTCGAGCACGTGGTCTTGCGTCACCCGCTCGCTTTCGGCGACATCGGCAATCGTGCGCGCGATGCGAATCAGGCGCACGATGCCGCGCCCCGTGAGATGAGTGCGTTTCGACAGGCCAAGTACGCATTTCTCGGCGGCCTCGTCGAGTGCAAAGGTCGACACGACGCCGTCAATGGACCGTGACTCATCGTGCTCGGCCTCGGCATCCGCATCATCCATACGGGACTCGCGCCAGGCACGAAAAGCCCGACCGCGGACAACGTAGTCGCGCAGCTCGGCCGATGACATGCCCTCGGCGCCCTCGATAATCACCTGCGGATCGGGGCGGGTCACATCGAGCATCAGGTCGATACGGTCGGCCAAGGGACCGCGCAGCTTGGACCGGTAGCGCTCGACCATCGATGCCGAACAGCGACACGGAACCTCGCGATCGCCCAAAAAGCCGCAGGGACAGGGATTGCTCGCCGCAAGCAGCTGAAAGCGCGTGGGAAACGTGAAGGCACCGTCGACGCGTACGATCCTGACATAGCCGCGCTCGATAGGCTGACGAAGCGTCTGCAGCACACCGGTGGGAAACTCGGCAAGCTCGTCCAAAAAGAGCACGCCGCCATGGGCAAGGCTGATCTCGCCCGGATGCACCGGGCGCCCTCCGCCAATAAGGCCCGCTGTCGAAATGCTGTGATGGGGGCTTCGAAACGGCCGATGCCCCGCAAGCAGCCCATCGATGTTCTCACCCAAGACCGAATGGATGCACAGCGCCTCTTGCTGGTCCTCAATGGAAAGCTCAGGCAATATACCCGTCATGCGGCGCGCAAGCATGGTCTTGCCCGAACCGGGCGAGCCGATCATGAGAAGGCCCAGCTCCCCTGCCGCCGCAAGCGCTATGCCGCGCTTGGCGACCTCCTGCCCCAACACATCGGCATAATCGAGCTCAGGCTCAAAGGTGGCCTCGAGCACTTCAGAATCCAGATAATGCCGAGCTGCCTCGCCCATACCGTGGGCAAGCTGCGACAGATGGTCGATAAAACCGCAGTCGACGCCCGCAAGCGGAACATGCTGGTCGGACCTACCGGCGATAAAAGACAGCCCCATATCGCGAGCCAGCAGCTGGAACGCCACCTCGCCCTTGACGGGAAGCACCGTGCCATCCAAGCCGAGCTCACCGGCAATGAGGCAGTGGTCGAGATTGTCGCGGGGAATCTGCCCGTCGGCTGCAAGCACCGCAATGGCTATCGGCAGGTCAAAACCACTACCGGTCTTTCGGATATCGCCCGGCGCCAGATTGACCGTAATGCCCGAGCGCGGGATCTCGAATCCGGCAGAGCGCATCGCGCAGCGAATACGTCCGCGCGACTCCATGACCTCCATGCTCGGGATGCCGAGCATCTGGATGCCCGGGATGCCGCCCGCAAGCGATACCTCGACCGTGACGGGAATCGCCTCGACGCCGCGGATACAGGCAGCGTGGACGGCAAAGGTCTCGAACGCCATCACGACACCTGCCAATCGAACGCATTGTACTGGTGCTCGATCTCGGCGATATGCCCGCCGCGAATGGTGACGCCCACGGCATCGAAGCGGATCGCCTTGAGCGGATAATGCTCCATGAGATAACAACTCGCGATGCGACGATAGCGCCGCTGCTTTTGGGCGTTCACCGCTTCCTCGGGAAACACCCGCGTGTCGCAATCCAGCGAAACACGCCTGGTCTTGACCTCGGCCATCACCACCACATCGTCGAGCTCGTCGAGCAGAACGAGGTCGGCCTCGCCCTCCGAGCATCGATAGCCTTGTTCCAGCAATGCATAGCCGCGCTCGTTAAAGTAATCGATTGCGATAAGCTCGCCCAGCATACCGAGCTCGCGAGGGCTGAGCCCCTTGATAAACTCAGGCGTGATCGACCCACAATCGAGCTCCCCTTCTTCCCAACGCTCCTTGAGCTGCTGCGTCTTGCTCATTTTGGCTGCGGCACACATGGGGTCTCCTTTCCCACTCCCTGCATTGCCTCGATAATGAGGGCAGGTTTCATGCGGGTAAGTACCGGAAGCAAACCAAAAACCAACCAAATGCCGACAAATGAGGGGCCGCGTGCAACAATAGCGTTGCACGCGGCCCCTACCAGCAGGTTTATGGAACCCTTAAGGTCCCAGTCTCCACAATTGGCCTAAAAAAGGCGCTCAGTCTGCAGAAAGTTTCCGCAAAAGCTCACACGATGCAGCGGAGAAAGACCATGTTTGCGAATGGCCTCGATGTGCTCGGGACTCGCATAGCCTTTCGATTCGGCCAAATGGTACTCGGGATACTCAGCATCGTACTCGACCATCATCTCGTCACGCGTGACCTTTGCCATGATGGATGCCGCGGCGATACAGGCGATCTTGGCATCGCCCTTGACCACGTCGCGCTCATGGGGCACGGCGCCCAGGGGGTTACCGTCCATAAGCACGCAATCGGGCTCAAGCCCCGTATCTGCCACCGCACCCGCGACAGCGGCTCGAATGGCGCGGGCCATGCCCATCTCATCGATATCCGCAGGAGCGATATGGCAAAAGCCGATAGCAGTCGCCACCTCGGCAATCTTCACTGAGAGCAGCTCGCGGCGCGCCGGCGTGAGCTTTTTGGAATCGTTGATGCCCCAGATGCGCGGCTCCATCGGAAGACACACGGCACACACGGTCAAGGGACCCGCTACCGAGCCACGGCCCACCTCGTCGACGCCCACGACCACGCCATCACCGCCGAGCTCATGCATAAGCTCGTACATGCCGTTGACGCGCTCGCGTTCGGAAAGTTCCTTGGCATGGCGCTTAAGGGCACGTTCGCAAGCCTTGATCACCTGCTGGCGCGGATCCTCGCGATAATGCTCCACGAGGGCGGGAATCTCCTCGAACGTGGCGCTCGCCAGCTCGCCGGCAACCTGCGATGCCGAAACCGAGCTCGTCATATTGGCCATACCAGGCCCTCCTTGCATGCAAATCAGATAAAAAGAAGGGCCACCCGAAGGTGACCCTTGTGTCCAAACGAATGGACAGACGCTGCGATCTTCTTAGCGCTTCTCGGGGATGCGAGCAGCCTTGCCCACCTTGTCGCGGAGGTAGTACAGCTTGGCGCGACGGACGCGACCATGACGAACGACCTCGAGCTTGGCGATCTTGGGGCTGTGAAGCGGGAAGGTGCGCTCAACACCGACACCGAAGGAAATCTTGCGGACGGTGAAGGTCTCGCGGGCACCGGCGCCGGCCATGCGGATGACGTCGCCCTGGAAGACCTGGATGCGCTCGCGGTCGCCTTCCTTAATGCGGTAGTGAACCTTGACGTTGTCGGCGACGCGAACCTGAGGAATGTCCTCGCGGATCTGCTGACGCTCGATTGCGCGGATGTAATCCATGTGCAATTCCTTACTCTTCTAGAGGTGCCGTACCACCTTGGCCGGCACGTAGTTGAACAAACGTATTCGAGTATACACGCCACGACCTTGGCTGCAAGAACTATTTTGCCCGTGCGCAAAAAGACAAAAACACGCACTCTTTCTGCACTTATGCGCCGTCCGCAGCATCAGTCGTCGGCGTCGTCACGGTCGTTCCGGGCGCGATATAGCCGTATTCGAGCAGCACCGAAAGCGCATGCTGCTTCCAGGTGGCAAGCTCGTCGTCATTATAGTTGTCATGGACCCATTGACTCATCGCATCTTCGGCGTCTTGGGGCACCAGGTCCTGGCTGTCCGCCATCAGGTACAGGATGCCCAAGATGTCGAAGTCCTGCTTGGTCATCTCTTCCTTGTTTGATGCGCTGATGAGGCCGTGATCGATGCCGTAGCGGCAGATATCGGTCAAAACGGTAACGAGGCCTGTAGGAATCGGCGAGGCATCCTTCGCGGCAGCGGGCGCGGTGTCGTCAGTCAATGCAGCGGCATCGTCGCTCGCCGGAGCAGACTCGGCCGCGTTCGCATCGGAAGCGGCCTGCTCTCCCTGGGCAGGAGCCGTGCTATCCGTCGTTGTCGAAGAATCCCCTGCGGATGCGGCAGCCGTAACGCTCGCCGGTGTCTCCACGACGGTCGTCATCGGGTCAACGGGCGCGGGGTCGGCGACAACTTCGGCCCAATCGGAATAAACGCCGTCAATAAAGGCGCGAACATGGAAGGTGCCCGGTTGCGAGATGGTCATCGTGCCGTCTGCCGCGACCGAAATGCCCTTGCTCTCGAGCTCCTGGGCCTCCCAGCTGCAGACTCTATCGACTTCCTTGCCCGTCGTGTCATAGACCGTAGCCGTCAGGCCTTCGATGCCGTTGAGATTTTCCTCGACGCCGACGACGGTCCGTGCCGAGCCCTCGAGTTTGATGCTGCCGTTAAACGGCTCGGGCGCCACGTCACTTACCTTATATTTATAGGCCGCGGCGTCGATCTCGTCATTGGTCGAGACATGCCCATTCACGTCCACATAGGTGTCCTCGGGGATAAAGTACTTTACGTAGGCGGTGCCGGCCTTTTTACCCACCACGACCTGCTCGTGGGTGACAGGGTCGGTCTGGATCTCGATTACGTCGGACTTGCATTCCTTGCCCTTTTTATCGACCACGCGCCAGTCGCCCGACGACTTCACAAAGCCGTAGTAATCAACATCGTCCTCGTCCCTTGCACGCACGCGATAGGAAGAGATGGGGTCTTCGTCTCCAACCGTAAGCCTTCGGGTCTTATCGGTCTGCAGCGACACGAGAATCTTGGAGATGGGCTTAACGGGCTGCGGCGTGCCCAACTGCGTATCGACCGTCACCGACTCAAACGACAGATTGGAACCCGTAATGGACATGGGATAGGTCGCGGCCATGTCATTGAGCACGTTGCACGTGCGCGGGGCGCCGCCGTTGCGCGAGGGCACCTCGCGATCGGCCAGGACCGAATTCCAATCGATGGCGCGCACCATGTGGTTGTTGGTGCGATACGACCAGCTCGTCACGTTTCCGGCGGTGGTATCGTACCCGTCGTCGCCACGATGGGCGATTGAGCGCAGGAACAGGTTCTGCACGGCATCGGTCGACTGATCGCCAAAGGTGGTGTAGAACGAGCGCTGGTCATAACCGGCGGTATGGAACTCCTGCACGGCGGCGTTGTCGTCGTAGCACTCGCCGTTCATGTTAAAGATGATCACGTCGAACGTCACGCCCACCGGCTGGTCATAGTCCTCAGACAGCGTCGTGGTAGAACTCGTTTGCTTGCTATTGACCTGCGTGTGCGCCGGGATCGTCATATTGACGGTGACCGACTGATTGTCCGTTGTGGTGATCGACTGTTCCTCGGTCTTGCTCGCCTCCCACAACTGGGACATCGTGGTTTCGGCCGAAAACGACGTCTCGATCTCCTCGCTCGCTGTTGCGGGCACGCCCAGCGACTCCTTGAGGCTCACCGATGCGCCCCACGAGCCACCTTTGGAATACGATACGGATTCAGAAGTGCTCGTGCCGACCGTCTCCTCGGTACCGCGGGCGAGCGTGATGCTCCGCGAGGCGTCCTCATAGCCGACGTTAAGAGCCGAGGTAACGAGCTCCTGCTCAGTCTTAGAATCGACAAAGGAATAGCCCGGCGCGTCCTCGGGCGCACAGTTAAGCTTGTTCACGCTTTGAGCTGCTGAACTCTAAAGTTATAGAACGCGATGCCAAAGCCATTGAAATCGTACTGGTAGGTGCCGCCGAGCTTGTCCACACACGCGATGGTGGCATAAATGACGTCCTGCTCAGTCGTGTCTTTCGACAGTCCGTCGAGCGGCACGTATTTACGGAAATCGGAGCCCTCCAGCTTGTGACCGATACAGCCGGCGATATCGTCGGTCAAGCGCTCGTAGACCGCATTGAGGCTTTTTGCAGATGTCAGACCACTCTGCTTCGATTTGTCGGCACCATCGGAATGCTCACCGTTGCCGCCCGAAAGCGCATCATACAGATAGATATAGTGACCCTTACCGAAGTCCTTCTCAAAGCCCTTGCCGGCGTGGTCCCAGTACAAAAAGTCCCCGGAGTCGTCGCCTCCACCATAGCCAAGGATGTTATAGGCTAGCGATGCCCAGTTGGGCAGCACCTTTTTGACGGCGGCCGTGTAGAACGAGACGTTGTCGTACATCGAGGTACGGCCCTCGAGCTTGCCGTCATCGATATCTACAAACGTGCAGTCGCGATCGTTGACCGTAATGGTGAGCGGGTTGACCACGTCGCCATAGAGCTCGTCGCGCGAATCATCCTGAAGGGCAAAACCGGCTGTCGGCATCCCGCAAAGCGCTGTGACCGCAACGACCACCCAGCACAGGGTCATCTGTGCTCCCCGACGCGCTCGTTGCAAATACCTGGTGAGGTTTTTCATCGCAGTCCTCCCGTCAGTTGACAATGTATTGAATCAACGTAAAACGCCGCCGCGTCCACAGGGGCCGCGACGGCGCGAAGGGAGGCGAAAAAGGCGCAAATGGAACGCGACTCGGTTAAGCGGAACGCTTGGCCTCGAGCTTGGCCTGGGCGGCCGCCAGGCGCGCGAGGGGTACACGATAGGGCGAGCAGGACACGTAGTCCACGTCGGCCACGTTAAACAGGCCCTTGATGGACTTGGGGTCGCCGCCGTGCTCGCCGCACACGCCAAAGTGCATGTCGGGGTTGGTGGCGCGACCTTTCTCGACGGCCATGCGCACCAGCTCCAGTACCGCCGAGTCGATGGTCTCGAAGGGGTTGTCCTTCAAGATCTTCTTGTGCATGTACAGGGGGATGAACTTGGCCTCGGCATCGTCACGAGAGAAGCCGAAGGTCGTCTGGGTGAGGTCGTTGGTGCCAAAGCAGAAGAAGTCGGCATGATGGGCGATCTCGTCGGCGACCATGCAGGCGCGTGGCAGCTCGAGCATCGTGCCCACGGGAATATTGAGCTCGACGCCCTCCTCGGCGGAAACCTTGGCGATCACGCGCTCGATGACCTCGCGGGTCTGGACATGCTCCGCCGTGATGGAGACGAGCGGAACCATGATCTCGGGACGCGGGTCGACACCCTGCTTGATAAGGCGAGCGGCAGCCGTGGCGACGGCGCGAACCTGCATGAGCGGCAGATCGCTAAAGACAACGGACAGGCGCACACCGCGCAGGCCGAGCATCGGGTTGGACTCGACCATGCCGTCGATACGACGCAGGCGGGCACGCAGGACGGCAAGCTCTTCCTCGCTGGCGCCGGCGGCTTCCTTCTTGGTGATGGCGACCTCGAGCTCGCGAGGATTATCCAGGAACTCATGAAGCGGCGGATCGAGCAGGCGAACAACTACGTCGCGACCGGACATGGTCTTGAACATTGCCAGGAAGTCCTCGGTCTGGACCTTGAGCAGGTCGGACAGGGCCTGCTGCTTCACGGCCTCATCGTCGGACAGGATGAAGCTCTGGATGATGTTCTTGCGATCGCCCAGGAACATGTGCTCGGTGCGGCACAGGCCGATGGCCTCGGCGCCAAACTCGAGCGCGAGCTCGGCATCCTCGGGATTGTCGGCGTTGACGCGCACATGGTTGGCGTGGCCGACGGTCTCGTCCAGGCGAATCTCGTCGGCCCAGGACAGGATGGTGTCCAGGTCGCCGGTGAGCTCGGCGGAGACCAAATCGACAGCGCCGTCGACGACGATACCCTGGGTGCCGTCGATGGAGATGACATCGCCCTCATGCAGCACGCGGTCGCTGCCCTCGATGCGCACGACCTTCTCGGCGGCGTCGATATGGAAACGCTCGACACCGCAAACGCAGGGGGTACCCATGCCGCGGGCGATAACGGCGGCGTGGCTTGTCTTGCCACCATGGCTCGTCAAGATACCCTCGGCGGCGACCATACCCTTCAGGTCGTCGGGGTTGGTCTCCCAACGGACCAGAATGACCTTATGGCCCTCGGCAGAACGCGCAACGGCGTCATCGCTCGAGAACACGACCTCGCCCACGGCGGCACCGGGACTGGCGTTAAGGCCGCATGCGAGCGCCTCGTACTTCTTGGAGGAGTCGAACTGCGGGTGCAGGAGCATGTCGAGCTGCGCGGGGTCAATGCGGCTCACGGCCTCCTCACGGGTGATGAGGCCTTCCTCGACCATCTCAATAGCAATGCGCAGAGCGGCGGTTGCGGTACGCTTGCCCACGCGGGTCTGGAGCATCCAGAGCTTGCCCTGCTCGATGGTGAACTCAATGTCGCACATATCGCGATAGTGATCCTCAAGCGTCAGGAAAACACGCTCAAGCTCCTCACCTGCGGACTCGAGGCCCGGGGTGGTCTTGAGGTCGGCGATGGGCTCGGTGTTACGGATGCCGGCGACGACATCCTCGCCCTGGGCGTTGACCAGAAAATCACCGTAGAACTCCTTGGTGCCGTCGGCCGGGTTGCGCGTAAAGGCGACGCCGGTCGCCGAGGTCTCGCCCTTATTGCCAAAGGCCATAGCCTGGACGTTGACGGCGGTGCCAAGGTCGTCGGAAATGCCGTGCTGCTTGCGGTAGATGCAGGCGCGCTCGTTCATCCAGCTACCAAAGACGGCCTGGATAGCAAGGCGCAACTGGAGCTCCGGATCGTGCGGGAAGATGGGCTTGCCGTCGGCGACCTCAAGCTCGGGATACAGGGAGGCCTCGACGTTGTCGGAGAAAATGCCCTTGAAGGTCACGACGAGCTCCTGAAGGTCCTCGGCCGAAAGCTCGGAGTCGACGCGAACGCCGGCGACCAGGCGAGCCCGGGTCAGGGCGTTCTCGAACAAGTCGGCATCGACACCCATGACGACGTTGGAGAACATCTGGATAAAGCGACGATAGCTGTCCCAGGCAAAGCGCGGGTTCTGCGTCTGGGCGATAAGGCCCTGGACGGAATCGTCGTTGAGGCCCAAGTTGAGGACCGTGTCCATCATGCCGGGCATGGAGAACGGAGCGCCCGAGCGCACCGAGACGAGCAGCGGGTCACGGGCGTCGCCGAGCTTCTTGCCGCAACGGGCCTCGAGGTCGGCCTCGGCGGCAACGATCTCGTCGAGCGCACCCGCGGGCCACACGTTGCCGGCACCGGAGTACTCAACGCAGGTCTGGCAGGTAATGGTAAAGCCACCGGGAACCGGCAGGCCGATACGACTCATCTCGGCAAGGTTAGCGCCTTTGCCGCCAAGCACGAAGTTCATAGACTTATCGCCCTCGGTGACACATGTGCCCTGGGCATCGGTTCCAAAACGGTAAACCCTCTTGCAATCGCTCACGATACTTCCCCTTCCACGCGCTCTCGCGCGCGACCGCGGTGACGAATCGACCCGCCGGATGCGGGCCGTGAGGGAACTATACGGCGGGATTTGAACGGGCTTGAGCAGAGGATACGCGGTTTGGTAAACGTGCTAAAACTAGCGGTAAACGGTAGGTAAAGGTGGTTACCTTATGAAGATACCACTACAGTGTAATTGCAGGTCAGAAGCGGTAGAAACTGCTAAAACGCTTTAGCAAATAGCTGTAACGAAAGTCCCGAATTAGCTACTCTCGTTGAGCACGGCGGGCTCTTGCCTCTTGAATCTCCTCGAGGTGAGCGATGATTTCGGAAGCACTCTCCTCGATCGCCTTGCCGTCGGTGCGCACCACAAAGCAACCCAGACGTTTCATGAGGGCACGAGCCTCCTCGAGCTCGCCGCGCACGCTCTCGGGCTCGGCATAGGAACCGGCGACGGCGCGGGCATAGTCGTCGCCCAGGCGGCTATCGCGAATCTCGGAAATCACATCGACGGTCGAAATCAGACCGAACAACCGCAACGGATCGACCTCGTAAATCGACTTGGGCGGCTCCATACCGTGCGCCAACGGAACGTTGGCGACCTTGTAGCCCTGATAGGCCAAATACATCGACAGCGGCGTCTTGGACGTGCGGGATACACCCAGCAGCACGATATCGGCATCCGACAGATCATCGCAGCCGCGCCCGTCATCGTGCTCAACGAAATACTCCATAGCCTCGATACGATGGAAATAGCGATCGTCGGTCTTGTGAATCACACCCGCAACGCCCTTGGGAGGCACACCGATGAGCGACGACAGCACGGCAAGCGTCGGGCCGATCAGGTCGACCGAGCGAATGTGCAGCATGCCCAAGTAGTCGAGCACGCGAGCACGAAGCGCCGGATCGACGATGGTATGGAACACGGCGATATCGCGATGGTCGGCATCGACTCGCGGGCCCACAAACGACTTGACCTGCTCCACCGAGGTCACCTTAGACAGACGTAAAACACGAAAAGCCCCTTCATCAAATTGCCCGGAGGCCGCAAGCACCACCTCACAAGCGGTATCACCGAGCGAGTCGGAGATAACGATAACGGTGGGACGAGCGGTGACCGGGCAATCCATGCGGGGCTCCTTTTGCGCTTATGCGCAGGCTAGCTTACTTTTTGCGGGCAAGCTCACCAATGTTGGCGATGCCGGAGAAAACGGCCTCGAAGCGGTTGAGCAGCTTAAGGCGATTATCGCGGAGCTGCTCGTCCTTGTCCATGACCATAACCTCGTCGAAGAAGCGGTCGATGGGCGCGCGCAGGGCGGCGAGCGCGGCAAACGCGGCAGGATAATCCTCGGCGGCGAGAGCTGCGTCGACGGCGGTCTGAGCGGCCTCGGAGGCGTCGGCAAGCGCAAGCTCGACCTCGCCCATCAGGGCGCGATCGTACTCCGCGCCCAGCTCGGGCTTGGAGATGTGCGCGGCGCGGGCATAGGCAGTAGCCAGGTTGTCGAAGGTCTCGGCGTCGTTCTTGCGGGCCTCGTCGAGGGCGGCACAGCGGGCGAAGAAGACCGACGGGGCAATGATATGCACCGCGGAAACGGCGGCAACGGTGTCGGCCGGGATCTTCTCGTCGCGGGCCATGCTCACCAGACGGCCGTGGAAGAAGTCACGAACCTGCTGTGCGACCTCGGCAGCGTCAAACTCAATGCCCTGCTCGCTATAGAGCTCGAGCGCAAAGTCGATGAGCGACGTGGGGTCGATCGGCAGACGGTCGCGCAGGATGTTGATGATGCCGATGGCGGCACGACGCAGCGCATACGGGTCGGAAGAGCCGGTCGGGGGCTCGCCGATGGCAAAGATACCGGCGATGGTATCGAGCTTGTCGGCGCAGGCCACGATGCAGCCAGCGGTGCCCTCGGGCAGCTCGTCGCCAGCAAAGCGGGGACGATAGTGATCGCGAATAGCGTGAGCGACCTCTTCGTTCTCCCCCATCGCGATGGCGTAGTAACCGCCCATCACACCCTGCTGGCTCGTGAACTCGACGACAGCGTTGGACACCAGGTCGGCCTTGCACAAGTGCGCGGCGCGGCCGGCATCGGCGGCCAAGTGGGCACCCAGGTGAGCCTCGCGGGCAATAGCGAGCGCGAGCTGCTCAATACGCTCGGACTTGGCGAGCACGCTGCCGAGCTTCTCCTGGAAGGCAACCTTGGCCAGACGCTCGCGGAACTCGTCGAGGGAGATCTTCAGATCCTCCTCGTAGAAGAACTTGGCGTCATCCAGGCGGGCGCGCACAACGCGCTCGTTGCCGTCGATCACGCGCTCGGCGTTCTCGGGCTTGCTGTTGGAGACGATCACGAACTCACGCGTCAGCTTGCCCTCACCGTCATAGATCGGGAAGTAGCGCTGGTTGGTGAGCATAGACTCGCAGATGATCTCGTGCGGGACCTTGAGGAATTCCTCATCGAAGGTACCGACGAGCACCGTCGGCCACTCGCAGAGGTTGATGACCTCCTCGAAGACCTTCTTGGGCGTATCGACGTGGCAGCCGGGGCGCACAGCCTCGACCTCAGCGATACCGGCAAGGATGGCCTCACGACGGCGCTCGGCGGAGAGCACGCCGGCATCTTCGAGCACCTGCTCGTAAACAGCGGGGCTGGCGACCACATGGTCACCGGGGCCCAGAACGCGATGTCCGCGCGTGGTGTTGCCACTCGTCACGTCGGCAAACGACACGGGCACGACGTCCTCGCCCAGAAGGCAGCAGATCCAACGGACCGGACGCACGAACGTGGCGTGCTCGTGGCCCCAGCGCTGAGAGCGGTAGTTGGGCCACTGCAGGCCGGCGATGGTCTTCTCGCACAGGGCCGTCAGAATCGGGGTGGCCGGGGCGGAAGGGATGTTCTTCTCGGCAAAGACGTACTCACGGCCGTCGGTGTCCTCGCGACGGACCAGATCCTCGGCAGCCACACCGCACTTGCGGGCGAAGCCCTGGGCGGCCTTGGTGGCGTTACCGTCGGCATCGAAGGCGATGTTGGCCGCGGGGCCGCGCTTGACCTCGTAAACCTCGTCGGTCGCGGTGGCGACGTCGGCAACGAGCGCAGCCAGGCGGCGCGGGCTCGAGATCACGCGGACCTCGCCGTGGGCCAGACCGGCCTCGTCGAGACCCTTGGCGATCATGGTGCCAAGCTGCTTGACGGCATTGTTCAGCGGTGCAGAGGGCATTTCCTCCGTACCGATCTCAAACAGGAAATCCTTAGCGTCTGCCATGGCTTACGCCACCTCGCCTTCCTGATCGGCATTCTCGTTGATTCCGGCGACCTCGGCCATATAGGCCTCGCAGCACGCCTTGGCGACGGCGCGGACGCGCAGAATGTAGTTGGCGCGCTCGACTGCGGACAGCGCACCGCGGGCATCGAGCAGGTTGAAGGCGTGGCTGCACTTCATGACGCAGTCATATGCCGGCAGCGGCAGCTTGCGCTCCAGGCAGGAGTGGCACTCGGCCTCGTAGTCGTCAAACTTCTGACGCATCATCTCGACGTTGGCGACCTCAAAGTTGTAAGCGCTGAACTCGCGCTCGTTCTCCAGGAACACGTCGCCGTAGGTCATGGGCGTGCCGTCGGGCAGGTAGCTCCACACCAGGTCGTAGACCGAGTTGACGCCCTGGGCGTACATGGCGATACGCTCCAGGCCATAGGTGATCTCGACGGGCACGGGATCGACCTCGATGCCGCCCACCTGCTGGAAGTACGTAAACTGCGTGACCTCCATGCCGTTGAGCCAGACCTCCCAGCCAAGACCCCAGGCGCCGAGCGTCGGGCTCTCCCAGTCGTCCTCGACAAAGCGGACGTCATGGTCGTTGGGGTCCAGGCCAATGGCGGCCAGCGAACCCAGGTAGAGCTCCTGGGCGTTGACCGGCGAGGGCTTGATGAGCACCTGGAACTGATAGTAGTGCTGCATGCGGTTGGGATTCTCGCCGTAGCGGCCGTCGGCAGGACGGCGGCAGGGCTGAGCGTAGCAGGTGCGCCACTCGGAGGGACCGAGCGAGCGCAGCGTGGTCGCGGTATGGAAGGTACCGGCGCCGACCTCGGAGTCATAGGGCTGCATAATGACGCAGCCCTGCTCGCCCCAGTACTGCTGGAGGCGCAGGATGATGTCTTGGAAGGAAAGCGATGAAGCGTTCATGCCTCTAATATCCCCTCGTCGAAACGATTACACGGTTAGGTACTGTACTATAGCGGTTTTTAATCGATAGCGCCGATGCGGTTGAGCGGCCAGTAGCGCACAAGCGCCACGGCGATCAAGTCAGAGCGATCGACGGGACCAAAGTAGCGTGAGTCGGCAGAGTTTTCGCGGTTGTCGCCCATCACCCACACACACCCGTCGGGAACGGTGTAGGGATAGCTCACCTGAGCGCCGGGAGCCTGGACCGAAAGCGGCCAGCTCATGCCGGTCGTGTAGCCCTCGTCGAGCGCCTGGCCGTCAACGACCACCTTGCCGTCCTGAAGGTCGATCGTCTGGCCGGCCGTGGCAATAACACGCTTGACGAGAACATCGTGCTCGGAGGTGCCATCGGGGTTGTGGAACACCACGATATCGCCTTGGATGACGGGCTGGCCGAGCTCGAGGCTCACCTTTTGCGCCAAGATCTGGTCGCCGATCTCGATCGTGGACTCCATGGAGCCGGTGGGCACCACAAAGGGCTCGACCACAAACGAGCGAATCAGGAAGGTGGCGATAAGTGCGATCGCGACGACCACAATCCACTCAAACGCACCCTTTAGCACGGAATGCAGCGATGGAACCATTCTCACTCCTCGCTCTGCGAATACGATGCGTCCAGGATGTCCTGCGCGTATGCGCGCTCCTCGGGCGTGAGCCGCGCCGTCTCGATCAGATCGGGACGCCAGCGGCAGGTGCGCTCGATGGCGTTCTTGCGACGCCAGGCATCGACCTTGGCGTGATCGCCGCTCACAAGCACCGGCGGCACGCCCTCGCCGTTGAACTCGGCGGGACGGGTGTACTGCGCGTACTCGAGCAGGCCACCGTCCTCGGCAGTCGAGAACGACTCATCGACGTTACTCATCTCGTCACCAAGGGCGCCGGGAATCAGACGTACGACGGCGTCGGCAACGACCATGGCGGGAAGCTCGCCGCCCGTAAGCACGTAGTCGCCAATCGACAGGCGCTCGTCGGCATACGCATACGCGCGCTCGTCGACGCCCTCGTAGCGGCTGCATACAAACAGCAGACGCTCGCTTTTGAGCAGGCGCTCGGCCACATGCTGCGTAAAGGGTTCGCCGCAGGGCGTAAAGAACACCACGGTGGGCTTGGGACCCTCGGAGCTAATAGCCTCGATGGCCTCGGCGATGGGCTCGACCTTCATGAGCATGCCCTGCCCGCCGCCGTACGGCTCGTCATCAACGGTACGATGACGGTCGTGCGTCCAGTCACGCAGGTTGTAGGCCTTAAAATCAAAAAGGCCGGCCTTGCGGGCGCGGCCCAAGATCGATGTGGACATGACGGGCTCAAACATCTCGGGAAAGACCGAAAGGGTCTCGATCAGCATGTTTTCCTCCCTACTTGTCCATATCGATCAAACCATCCATAACATGGACGGAAATTGTCCCCTGATCGGGAAGATCGAGCACAACCTGCTCGATCACGGGAATCAGCACCTCGCCGTACCGATCGCCCTCGACAACCCAAACATCGTTGGCGGGCGTCGACATGATCTCGACAATCGTGCCGAGCGAGCCAAAGCGCTCGTCAACCACCTCGCGACCCATCAGGTCGGTATAGGCGGCGTCGAGCGAATCGAGCTCAAAGTCGTCACGATTTGCCAGCACGTAGCATCCGGTGATGCCCTCGGCGGCCGTCAAGTCGTCAATGCCCTCAAACGAGACCAGATCGCCATCGCCCGTATCGGTGACGGATGTGACCGTGCAAAAACGGTCGCGCTTGAGCGCCGGCGGCGTCAAGGCGACGCGCATACCCGGCGTCAATACAGAAGGAAGCCCCCGCAGCGGCTGCGCGAGGACCTCCCCCTTCCTTCCGTGCGGCTTGACCACACGGGCGATGTTTTTGTACTGGGACCTCAAGGTCCTAGCCCAGAACCTCTACCTCGACTGCAGTGTCGAGGCGAGCGGCCAGCGCACGGGCGAGCGTGCGAATGGCCTTGATGGTACGGCCACGACGGCCGATGACCTTAGCGACGTCATCCTCGGCAACCGAAACCTCAATCGTGGAGGCGTCGTCACCGTCGATGACCTCAAGGCTCACGGAATCCGGGTCGTCGACGATCTGAACAACGAGATATTCGACGAGATCAGCGATGCGATCTGAGAGCATTGCCTCACCCTCGAGCTGTGCAGCGTCAACCTCAGGCACGATTTACTCCTCGGCGCCCTCAGCGGCCTCAGCGGCAGCCTTAGCGGCCTCGGCCTCTTTGGCGAGCTGCTTCTTGGACTTCTTGACGACGGTCTCGGTCTTCTCGCCCTCGTTGGCGGCCTTGACCAGAGCAGCGACAGCGTCGGTGAGCTGAGCGCCCTTGGACTGCCAGTCAGCGATCTTCTCGAGATCGAGGTTGATGGTCTTGGAGGCGGTCATCGGGTTGTAGCGGCCAACCTCCTCGATGATACGACCGTCACGCGGGGCGCGGGAATCGGCGACGACGACACGGTAGTACGGACGCTTCTTAGCGCCGTGACGAGCAAGGCGAATCTTGACTGCCAAAGGAAACTCCTCCAACCAAGCAGCTTTAGGCTGCAACTACAAACAAACAGTTGAACATAATACGCCATCGACGCGGGCAGGTGAAGTCCGTGAGACCAACTTCTTCGGTGTAGTCGAAGGCAAATCCATATCTTAGACAAGAATTCGCGATTTGCAAGCACATCCACGCACCCCACATGAGCTGCGCGGTATACTCATGCCATGAAAAGACGCGAACATACATACGGTTATGAGGATGCTGCGGGCGTCACGCCGCCGCCCTGGACGGGGCCGGCGGTGGGCCTCATGGATCTCGATGCGTTTTTTGCGAGCGTGGAGATGCTCGATCATCCCGAGTGGCGCGGCAAGCCGCTCATCGTGGGTGGCGATGCCGATTCTCGCGGCGTCGTGTCCACCTGCTCATACGAGGCGCGTCGCTTTGGCGTGCACTCCGCCATGCCCTCGGCCGAGGCACGGCGCCTCTGTCCGCAGGCCATTTGGACGCATGGGCATTTTGATCGCTACCACGAGGTCAGCGCACAGGTCATGGCGATTCTCGCCGACGAGACCCCGCGCGTTGAGCGCGTATCCATCGACGAAGCCTTTATCGATATCACACCGGGTCGCTTTGCACCCGAGGACCCGCTGCTGGTTGCGCGGCGCATAAGCGACCGCGTCGCAGCGCTGGGAGTGACCTGCTCAATTGGCGTAGGCTGCAACAAGACGGTCGCAAAGATCGCAAGCGAGCGGGACAAGCCGTTTGGGCTGACCATCGTGCGCCCCGGAACCGAGCAGCGCTTTTTGGCTGCGCTGCCGGTATCTGCCATGAGCGGCATCGGGAGATCGGCCGAGGAGCGGCTGCGCCGCATGCGCATCTACACGCTCGGCGAGCTGTCACGTGCACCGGAATCCACCTTGGCCTGTATTTTTGGCATCAACGGCGAACGCATGCGCCAGCGTGCGCTGGGACTCGAACTCTCCGAAGTCACGAGCCTCGATGAAGAGCGCGAGGTCAAGTCGGTCAGCAATGAACGCACCTTTGCGAAAGATTTGACTGAGCGTGGGGACATCGAAGCGGCGATTGCGCTGTTGGGAGAGTCAGTGGGGCGCCGCCTGCGCCGTCAGGGACTAACGGGCGCCACGGTGACGCTCAAACTCAAGTATTCGTATGGAAGCGGTCGCTCGGCTCAGCGCCGGCTGCCGCATCCGACCGACGATGAGAACATCTTCGTGGCGGTGGCGCTCGAGCTGCTCGATAACATCTGGCAGGAAGGCATGCATGTGCGCCTGGCGGGCATCGGCATGAGCGACTTTGACCATCAGGGCGGCATCCAGACCGACCTGTTCTGCGAAATCGACGACCGCGGAGCCCAATCCAGCGACCGTCGCGACCTCTCAGTCGCCATCGACGCCGTCCGAGACAAGTTCGGCGACACCGCCCTATCCTTCGGCCGCCAATCCCGCTTCAACGATTAGTCCCTTAGACAAAAAGAAAGCCGGGCAGCTGCGAATGATGCAGCTGCCCGGCGAACGGTAAAGGTTAGCTAAAAAGCCCGTCCCAAATGAACTACTAAAGGAGGTCAAGGGAAAGCTGGGGGGCGTCGCCCCAGAGCTTTTCGAGACGGTAGAACTCACGGGCCTCGGGAGTGAAGACGTGGACGACAACCGAACCGTAGTCCATGAGCATCCAGGTCTTCTGCTCGCGGCCCTCGATGGAAAACGGGTGCTCGCCGCAAGCCTCGGCGACCTTCTCCTCAATCTCGTCGACGATGGAATCAACCTGACGGTTGTTGGTGCCGGTAGCGAGGACAAAGTAGTCGCACACGTCGGAAAGCTCGGTCAGGTCGAGCACTTGCACGTCCTCGCCCTTCTTGTCGTAGGCGGCCTGCGCGGCGGCGCGGGCGACATCCTCGGCGGCGACACCGCTCGCGGAAAGCGTTGCGGCAGAGCGATCGGACGTGGCAACGAAGCTCTTGTGCTCCACACCTTCAAGAATCTGCTCGTCGGTCATGGTCTCGTCGGCCATGGAATACCTCTTTCTAGACAGCCCGAGCTAGCGCAGCTGGGCGTAATGGTTGTAAATCGTAATAGCCGTGGGATAAAGATAACGCCCGGTCTGGATCACATAGACCAGACCCTGCGCAAAACAGGAGAAGAACAACTCGTCGAGCGAGGACTTCCCCACCATCTTGCGCAGCGCATGGGCATAATCGCCGTGGCGGTTGGGTTCGATGGCATCGGCCACAAAGACCACCATATCGAGCGGCGTCATGTCGCAAGCGCCCACGGTGTGACGGTCGACAGCCTGAAAGACCGCCGGCGACAGCTCGGGAAAAAGCTGCGGAAGCTCATAGGCGGCAACCGGGCCATGCAAAAGCGGCGTCGCGGCAGACGGAGAGCCGGCAATCTTAATGCCGTAATGCAGAGCGCGCGTGACCAACTCGTCGTCGGAGAGCACTTTATCCCAGTCATGGATCAGGCCAGCGGCAGCGGCATCAAAGCGGTTGACACCGTACACCTCGGCTAGGTGCAACGCAGTCTCGGCAACCCCGAGCGAATGCACGTAGCGCTTACGCTTATCCTTCATGCGCACATCGAGCAACTCGTGGATGCGCGTCAAGAGCGCGCGCTCGTCGCCCTCAAACTGATCTTCTACCGACAACGTTCTCCCCCGTCAATCAAAATCGTCTTGCCCAAGATCGGCATACAGGCCGCGTTTACGAATATAGCCGAGCACGGACTCGCTCGTAAGATAGCGCACGCTCATGCCGCGAGCAACCCGCTTGCGAATGTCGGTCGAGCTAATCGCCAGCGCCGGGATCTGGATATACCGCACGTCAAACGGCAGGCCCGACTCTTTGATTCGCGCGCGAGCAGTATCGATATCAAAGCCCGGTCGCGTCGCAGCAATAAAGGTTGCCAGTTCGGCAATCTCATCAGCATTGTGCCAGGTCACTATATCGATAATCGCATCAGCACCCGTAATAAAGTAGAGCTTTACCTGAGGCGGGTAAAAGTCGCGCAGGGCGCGCAGCGTATCGGCTGTATAGGTGACACCGGCACGATCGATCTCGAAGCGGCTTGCCAAAAAGGTCGGGTTCGCGGCGGTCGCGAGGACCGTCATGGCATAACGGTCCTCGGCCGGCGTCACCGGTTTGTCGAGTTTAAAGGCAGGCGAGCCCGCCGGCATAAAGAGCACGGCGTCCAAGTCGAGGGACTCACGTGCCTGCTCGGCGGTCACCAGGTGACCGTAATGGATGGGGTCAAAGGTACCGCCCATAATGCCGAGCCTAAACTCCTGCCCGTCCTCTATGGGAAGCTCGGGCAGACCGATTCCACCGCGCAGCGACATGGCCTACTCGCCCTCCGGGGTCTCGACGTCTTCCGCAGCAACAGCGTCATCGGTACCGTCAATGGCATCCACCGCGTCGACAGCCTCCAAGCTATCGTCCGCGACATCCTCGACATCAACGACCTCGACGGCGACGTCCTCGCTACCGTCCTCATGCTCGTCCTCGAACTCCGAGAAGTCCTCGGCGCCCTCAAAGTCAAAGGCGCGCTGGCAAATGCGAACCTCGTCGCCGGCACGGCAGCCGGCCTTTTCGAGCGCATCGTCAACGCCCATGCGGGAAAACTTATGCTGCAGGTAGATGACGGCCTCCTCATTTTCCCAGTCGGTCTGGATAACCAAGCGCTCGATGGCGCGACCGACAACGCGGAAGGCGCCGGGCTCCTCCTGGACAATGTGGAAGCGCTTCTCGCGCTGCAGGCGGCGACGCTCCCACTCCTCGTCGCGCAAATCGACCGGCTCATCAGAGACCGCCAGCTCAGCGCGGAGCTTGGCCACCTGCTCGCCCACGGCAAGCATCAACGTGTTGAGACCGGCACCCGTCACAGCGGACACGGCAAAAAACATATGCCCGTCGTCGAGCGCCGCACGCTTAAGGTCGGCAATCTTGTCGGCCGTGCCCGGCGCATCGCACTTGTTGGCGACGACGATCTGCGGACGCTCCGAAAGCTCAGCGCCATACTGCTCAAGCTCACGGTTAATAATGCGATAGTCCTCAACCGGATCGCGATCCTCAAACCCGCCCGTCATGTCAACGACATGCATGATCAAGGCCGTGCGCTCAATGTGGCGCAGGAACTGATGGCCCAGACCCTTACCCTCGCTCGCGCCCTCGATGAGACCGGGGACGTCGGCAACGACGTAAGAATATTCGCCGGCACGCACCATGCCCAGATTGGGCACGAGCGTGGTAAACGGGTAGTCGGCGATCTTAGGGCGGGCAGCGCTCATACGCGCGATGAGCGAGGACTTGCCGACAGAGGGAAAGCCCACAAGCGCGGCATCGGCCATGAGCTTCATCTCGAGCTCGATCCAATGCTCCTCGGCAGGCTCACCCAGTTGGGCAAACGCAGGCGCGCGGCGCACCGACGTCACAAAGTGGGTGTTGCCCAGACCGCCGGCACCACCGGGCGCCACGACAACGCGCTCGCCGTCGTGCACCAGGTCGGCAATCTCGAACATCGGGGTCTGCGTCTCGGGATCGAGCTCGCGGACTACGGTGCCCATGGGGACTTTCAAAATCAGGTCCTCACCGCTTTTGCCGTTGCGGCGGGCACCCTGGCCATGCGTTCCGCGCTCGGCACGGAAGTGATGCTTAAAGCGGTAATCGATCAGCGAGGACAGCTGAGCATCGGCCTGGATGACGACATTGCCGCCACGACCGCCGTCGCCACCATCGGGGCCGCCCTTGGGAACAAATGCCTCGCGCCTAAACGACATGCATCCGGCTCCGCCGTCGCCGCCGCAAACGTTAATGCGGCTGATATCGGTGAACTGTGACAACAGAATCGCCTCCTACAAAAAAGAGGGAGACCCTTGAATCCTAAAACTCAAGTGCCTCCCACATATGTGCTCTATGAAGGGTGAATTACGCGTTCGCGAGCGGGCGTACGCTGACCCTGTGCTTGATACCCTTGTGGAACTCAACGGTACCGTCGACCAGCGCGAACAGCGTGTCGTCCTTGCCACGGCCAACGTTCTCACCCGGGTGGATGTGCGTGCCGTGCTGACGGACGAGAATCGTACCCGTGGTTACCGTCTGGCCGGCATAGCGCTTCGTGCCAAGGCGCTGACCGCGGGAGTCACGGCCATTACGGGAGGAACCGAGTCCTTTTTTGTGTGCCATTGTGTATACCTACTCTTTCGTTACGAGTGTAATCTACTCGGCGACGGGAGCCTCGGCAACAGCCTCAGCCTCTGCCTTGACAGCCTTCTTGGCGCGGGAGGTAGCCTGAACCTTCACGATCTTCAGCTTGGTGAGCTGCTGACGGTGACCCTTCAGACGACGATAGCGCTTACGCTTGTGGAACTTGAAGACCAGCTGCTTCTCGCCCTTGAACTGCTCAACGATCTGAGCGGTAACCTTGGCCTTGGCCAGCTTGTCGGGATCAGTGACGATCTTCTTACCATCGTTGAGGAAGATAACCGGCAGGGTGATCTTATCGCCCTCATTGCCCTCGATCTTCTCGACGGTGATGACATCGTCGGTGGCGACCTTGTACTGCTTGCCGCCCGTGTTAACGATTGCGTACATGTTTACTTGCCCTTCATGCATCAGTTAGTGCAACAGCCGAATATAGTAGCAGGCGATAATACCCCCGTCAACGAGTATGTGGAGCAAATCCACAAGTTCGCACAGGTATGGGGCTGACGAGTCGGCCCTCGTCGTCCTCGCATGCTTGATTCTGACGCTCGACATCGTAGGAGCAGATGGTCACGAGGTCTTGCATACCGGTGGAAACAATAGGTGCATCGACGCCCGGGGTCAAGCCCTGCAACAAAACATCAGCGGCAGAAAGCAAAATTTCCGGACGCATGGACCCCTCGTTGTCGGCATGGGTGTCGAGCATGAGCACCAGATGGTCCGGGCGCTCCCCTGCCGTGAGCTCATAGCCCACCAGTGTGTGGTCAAGGTCTAGGCGCTTGCCCTTCTTACCGCGTGCGTAGTCGATGCCATGGCCTGCACGCAACGTGTCGATCGCAGCGCGCACCTCATCGGCGCTCACGGGTGCTTCGGCGTCCAAGTGTAGGTCGATACGGTACGACAGACGCGTGAGTTGCGCCGTCAGCGCCGGCGTGCGCACGTCGATGTATGCCGCCTCGATGGGGGCCAGATCGGCCGGAGATGCCGCCGCCAAACGTTCAAACGCCTCATCGAGCGCAACGAACTCAGTCATAAACAAGTCATACCACTCGCAAGTCGACGACGTTCCCACCGGCAGCGCCGACGAAAAGCCCACACGCATATGCGGAGAGAAGCCCTGCGTCACGGCATAGGGCAGCCCCGCGCGACGCACGATGCGCTCAATAGTATGAATCACTTCGAGATGGCCCAGGTACTTAAGGCGGTCGCGCTTGCCATAGCGAACGCGAAGCCTAAAGAGCGTGGGGTTGTCGGTCAGGCGCTCACTCATGCGCGATCACCCACCAATACGTTCTTGGCATGAAGCGTGGGGCAGATTCCGCAGCCGGTGCACGAGGTACGGGTACAGTCGGGCGTCGTGACGCCCTCCAACGAGCGGCGGTATTCGCGCTCGAGGAAGCCGCGCGAGCAGCCGGGGCTCACGTGCTCCCAGGGCAGGCGCCAGTCCAGTTCGTAGGGCAGGTGCACGAGCTCGTTGAGATCGATGCCGTTTTTGGCCGCAGCCGACTTCCAGTTGTCGAGCGAAAAATGCTCCACCCAGGCGTCAAAACGCGAACCGGCACGCCAGGCATCGATGATGACAGGCGTCATGTCACGGCCGGCGCGAGACAGCGCGGCCTCGACGAGCGAGGTTTCGGCATCGTGGTAGTGCACGCGGACCGCACGGTTGCGAACGCTCGTGATGAGGAGCTTCTGACGGCGCTTGACGTCGTCGTAATCGAGCTGCGGGCACCATTGGAAGGGCGTGGCGGCCTTGGGAATAAACACCGACACCGAGATGGACACCGAGACGGAGCCGCGGCGCGCCTTGGGAACCACGGAGCGGCCGAGCTCGAGCACGTGGTCGGCCAGGTTGGCGATGGCCACGATATCCTCGTCGCGCTCGCCGGGAAGGCCCATCATAAAGTAGAGCTTCATGCGATTCCAGCCGGCCTCAAAGGCCGCCTTGGCCGCACGGTCCAAGTCCTCCTCGGTCACGTTCTTGTTGATGATGTCGCGCATGCGCTGACTGCCGGCCTCGGGGGCAAACGTCAGGCCGCCCTTCTTTTCGCCGGCGACCGACTCGGCCATATCCACGCCAAACGAATCCAGGCGCTGCGAGGGAATGGATACGCGAATACCCGTATCCTCCAGGCGGCGGTTGAGCCTGCCGAGCACATCGCGGATGCAGGAGTGGTCGGTGGTCGAAAGCGAGGTGAGCGACACCTCGTCATAGCCAGTCTTCTGCAGGCCCTGGATCACCGAGGAAACAATCTGGTCGGCCGAGCGCTCGCGCACCGGACGATAGGTCATACCGGCCTGGCAAAAACGGCAGCCGCGGGCACAACCGCGCAGAATCTCAATCGACAGGCGGTCGTGAACGAGCTGCGCGTAGGGCACGCACGACTGCGACAGCGGATTAGTAGCTCCAAAGTCCTCAACGACGCGCTTATAGACTACCTGCGGGACGTCCTTGCCTTCGCGCGGCACGGTGTAGCCATGCGGCGAGCAGGGCTCGTCATAGCGCACCTCATACAGAGACGGCACATAGGTACCGGCGACCGTCGCGAGCTGCTCGACAATCTGAGCGCGCGAGACGCCTTCGTCGCGCAAGCGGCGATGCAGCTGACAGATCTCGAGCAACGACTCCTCACCCTCGCCAATGAGGATGGCATCGAAGAAGGCCGCATACGGCTCGGGGTTATAGACCGAGGGACCACCGGCGACGATGATGGGATCGTCCTCGGTACGGTCGGCCGCGAGCAGCGGAATGCCGGCGAGGTCGAGCGCCTCGAGGAAGTTGGTGACGGCCATCTCGTGCGGCACATGCATGCCGACGATATCGAACGAGGCCACAGGCGCCGCGCCCTCGAGCGACAGCAGCGGAATCCCCGCCTCGCGCATGGCATCGCCCATATCGGGCCACGGCACATAGCCGCGCTCGCAGGAAATGCCCTCGGCCTGATTGAGGATGTTATAGAGAATGGCGATGCCCTGGTTGGGCAGACCGACCTCATACACGTCAGGGTAGATCATGCAGCAGCGGTAATCGGCATCGGCCTTGGAGAGCGTGCCCCACTCATGGTCGATATAGCGACTCGGCTTCTCGACCTTTGCGAGCAGGGGCTCAATCAAATGAAAACAGTCTTGGTACACAGCGCGCAAAAGAAACCCCTAAGCAGCGAGATCAGATGCGTCCTCAAAGGGACCCATGGGACGAGTAGCGCCGGCAACCGTGGTCACCAGGTCGCGGACGCGCGAGAACGTGGCGGCAGCCACCTCGTTGGCACGGCTGTAGTCGATGTCGCGTTCATACAACGACACGAGCGCACGGCCCATGCCATAGGTTCCCGCGGCGGCGGTCAGCGCCTTGACGGCAAACCCAATATGCGGCGTCTGCTTTACCAGGGCGCGGGTGACGGCGCGGAGCACCAAGCCGCCGGCAAGCACGCCCGCGACCTCATAACCGCGCTCGGGCTTAATACCGCGTCCAAAGATGACCGCGAGCTCAAAGAGCATGCCCACCTGCGCCAGCGCCATAACGGGATAATCGGCCCCCGGCAAAAACACCAGCGCGCCCGTCGCCATATTGGTAAGCGCGCACGAGGTGATGATGCGGTTAGCGGCCGCAATACGCATAAAGGCGAAGTTCGCCGCAAATGCCGTCTCCTTGTCCGTGCGATCGAGAATCCAGCGGGCAAGCGTCTCGAGCAGATACGTCTTATCGGTAGCCGCTACCGCGCCGAGCATGGGCGTGGACTCCTGGATAAAAGGCACCTCGACAGCGGACTCGGCCAGCACGCACACGGGGGCGCCGGCAATCACGAGCTCCTGCACGGCGCTCTCAAGGCGGTCAGACCCGCACGAAAGCATCAGCACCACATCGGTATCGGTCTTGGGGACGATACGGTCCTCACCCAGGCGCTCAACGCGCACAATGCCCGACGTCGTCTGCGGCACGAAGGCATCGCGCACCGTCTCGACCAAAAAACGCGAGGCAGACGAATCGAGGTAGACGGACACGCGTACCGGCGTGTCGGAATCCTTCTTGGTGGTCGCGCCCATCTTAAAGACGCGGGTCAGCTTGTCCACGGGAATCTTCATAGCAAACCCCTCCAGCGGTTACGCGGCGCCCGAACGATGCCGCCATATGGATTGTACGATACCCACCGTCAGCAACTGGATCATCATCGAGGACGAACCGAAGCTAATGAACGGCAGCGGAATACCGGTAATCGGCATCATGCCGATGCACATGCCGATGTTCTCGAACGTCTGGAATGCCCACATGCCGACGATACCTACGCATGACAAGCGTAGGAACAGAGACTCGCACTTAAAGGCGACGCGAATCGTCGAGAAGATGAGCAGCACGTACAGGCACAGCAGCAAAAAGGAGCCGCAGAAGCCAAAGGTCTCAGACAAAAAAGCGAAGACGAAGTCGGTATGGAACTCGGGCAGAAAGCCACCGGCAGACTGCGTCGCATGCCCCAGGCCCTTACCAAAGAAACCGCCCGATCCAACCGCGATGAGCGATTGCTGCAGATTGTACGCATCGTCCGAATCGGCGTTGTCGGGGTCGATGAAGACCGTCAGACGATTCATCTGGTACTGCTTAATGAGCACATCGTGGCCGAGCAGCGAATCGAAGACAGAATCGAGCGCCAGGACGAGCGCCACCAGGCCCACGAGCAGAGCCAAAGTCGAAAGCACCCATTCGCGGCGTGCACCGCTCATGCAGATGACAACGGCACCCGACACCAACACGACCAGGCCCGAACCCAGGTCACCCATGGCGACGACGGCCAAAAACGGAACGGACAGCATGCCGCAGAGCTTAATGTAGTCGCGGACGGTATCGATGCGGCCGTTGTACTGCGAGCCAAGCGTGGCGATAAAAAAGATCGTGATGAGCTTGGCGAGCTCGACCGGCTGGAAGGTAAGACCGATACCGGGAATCTTGATCCAGCCCGTCATGCCCAAACCGCCCGTATAGGACAGTCCCGGAATCTTGGGCGAGAAAATCACAATGAGGTCGATGACGAGCAGCGCCGTCGAGAAGTTAGAGATGCCGCGCAGATCGGTTCGCCAGACGAGCACCGCAAGCACCGCACCGATGCCGATGCCCAACAGGTGACGCGAGAATGAGGCGTCAGCCTTAAACTGCGAGGCCGACCAAATAATGATGGCGCCATAGGCAACGAGCGCCACGGCGGCAAGCAGCACGCCGATGTGCACCTTTTGGCGAAACGTGCCGCGCGAGGCCGAAAGCTGCTTGTTGACACGGTCCAGGCTGCTGCGGGAACCGGTTTTAGTTGAGCGGAACAGGTCCGCCGGCGAAAAATCCATCGCAACCTCCTATCGAACCGAAGAATCGCCCGTGGCAGAAGATGTGTCGGGCTCGTTATAGATGGCACCGAGCACATCGCGCACAACATGCAGGGCAATGGCAGAACCGCCGCCGCCCTGCTCCAGGACAGTGGCAATTACGTACTTGGGGTCGTCGGCGGGAGCATATGCGCAGAACCAGGAATACTCATCCTCGCCGCTTTTCTCGCCGGTGCCCGACTTACCGTAGACCTGCGGCGTCAAGTTGGTAAAGTGCGAAGCCGTAGTGGCGGATGTCGAATAGATGACGTCGTGCATGCCGTTGCGCACCAGTGTCAGATCGGCATCACTGTTAATCTTGGCGGTGAGGCGCTTTTTGGAACCCTTGCCGTTGTAGATATAGGCATCGCCCCCGTCGCCGTCACGCGAGACAGCGGAAAGAAACACGTGCGGTGTAAACTGCTTGCCACCGTTGGCGAGCCCCATATAGGCGCACGCCATCTGCAACGGCGTCACCAAGATATCGCCCTGCCCGATGGCAATGTTGGTCATGTCGCCCGCGTTCCACTTGCGATCGTCAGCCGATGCATCGGCAAAGAAGGATTCCTTCCACTCGGCATCGGGAATACGCCCGGCGCCTTCACTGGGAAGGTCGATGCCGCACGTCGAGCCCAAACCCCAACGGCGGAACATCTCCTGCAAGCCCTCGGGGTTGTCCTTGTCATAGAAGAATGCCTTGCCGATATCGTAGAAGACCGGGTCGCAAGAATTAGCGATGCCCGACTGAAGCGTCATGGTTCCGTGGCCAGAGTGCAGCCAGCAGTACTTGCCCCACTGTTTGCCCAAGCCCGTCCAATAACCCGTGCAGTCCGTGGTTTGGGAAGAGGTGTAGGTACCATATTCGAGCGCGGCGAGTGAAGTCAGCGGCTTGATGGTCGAAGCCGACATGTACTGGCCGCTAATGGCGCGGTTGAGCAGCGGGTGCGAGCCCTCATCGTCGTTGAGCTCGGTCCACACGTCGTTGGAAACGCCGCCGATAAACACCGACGGATCGAATTTGGGCTCGCTGGCCATACCCAGAATCTCGCCATTGTTAGGGTCGAGGCACACCACCGCGCCGTTGCCGGCATTGCTGTAGCCCGACTGCTTGGCGCGCGCGATGGCATCGACAAGAGCCGTCTCGCAGGCTTGCTGAATGGCAAGGTCGATCGTGAGCTTGACATCGGAGCCTGCGCGCGGGGGTACAGCGCCGGCCTGTCCGGTAACGTTACCCGAGGCATCGACCTTTACTGTCTGTTCACCGCGAATGCCCTGAAGCAGATTTTCGTAATAGCTCTCAACGCCCGCCTGGCCTACGATGTCACCCGACTGGTAGGTGATCTTACCCGCAGACTCGTTGGCGTCCTCGGAGGTCTTCTTGTTCTGCGCCTCGAGCTGCTCGGAGGTAATGGTGCCGGTATAGCCCAAGATATGGCAGGCGGTCTCGCCATACGGGTACTGGCGCTCGGTGCGCTCGGCGATCTTTACGCCGGGAAACTCACCGGCGTGCTCTTGGATGTAGGCGACAGTAGAGCGACGCACGTCAGTCGCGATGGTATGCAGACTCTGCGCGCCTTCAGAATTGTCCTGGATGTTGCGCAGCACCGCGATATACGGCATGCCAAGTACGTTAGCGAGATGACGCACCAACACCTTGTCGCCGGCAAGGTCGCGATAGGCGACGACAGCAAGCGAGGGACGGTTCTGCACCAGCGCGACGCCGTTGCGGTCCAAGATGCGGCCACGCACGGCGGGCGTGGTAACGGTACGGGTCTGATTGCTCTGTGCCTGCTTGTCATAGTAGTCCGACGAGACCATCTGCATGCCCCACAGCTTAACGGCAAGCGCGGCAAACATCGCACCCACGCCCGTGGTGAGGATAGAAAAGCGGCCCTTAAAGGCAGTAGCGGCCGTATTGCCCTCGCCCTCGGTGGCGCGCGGGGCCGTTCCGTGCTGTGTGTCGTAGGTAAAGCGAGAGTCGCCGCGGCGCATGATGACCAGTGCGACCACAATGGCCACGACCAGCACGATACCGGCGATAACAACCGTCATCTGGGAAGACATCTACAGGCCTCCCTTATTTGAGCTTACGGGTCTTGGGCTTAAAGCGCATACCCGTCTGATGACCACCGCGTGCAGAGAATCCGTAACCAGACTGTGGTGCGACGCTGGACATCAAAAACGGAACGGCGACCAGGCCCGTCAGAATCGAGGACGGCAGGGCATGTCCAAAGATCGCCACGACAAAACTCGACTCCAGACCCATAAACAACAAGATAATGCTGTAGATCACGTTAATGGCAAACGCGAAGGCGCCCACCGTGATGCCGCGAGCGCTCGGGGTGCCGCCCGTCTGACCGGCGGCACTATGCACCAGGGCAAAGCTACCCACTGTCAGCAACAGCGACATCACACCCACTGGCACGGCAGCCGACAGGTCGTAGAACAGGCCACTGCAAAAACCGCAGATGACGGCTCGCGTGGGGTCACCCGAAAACACACCCAGACACACCAGGACAATCATAAAGTTGACGCGACCGCCCGCGATAGAGATCTGCGGCGCCAAGCCCGCCTGCAACAGGACGCAGACAATGGCGGCAATCGCAAAAGCGCGGGAGCCAGCCCCCTGTTCGTGTAGATCCATGGACATGCCTCCCTATTCGCTCGAACCGGAATCATCGGACGCATCGGAGCCATCGTCCGAGCTATCGTCTTTGGACTTGGTGGCCGCATCGCGCGAGGTGCCCTGCGGCGTGCTGTTGGCGCTGCTCACATCCTCGTCCGAAGCCGACTGCTCATCGGTCAGCGACGTAATGACCAGCACTTCCTCGTTGTTTTCGGCCGTTGTCTGGGCACGCACGACGATGGTGTAGTACACATCGTTGGCAGACTTTTCCACCGAGGAAACCGTACCGAGCGGCAGGCCCTTGGGGAACACGCCGCCGATGCCCGAAGTCACGATAATGTCGCCCACCTTCACGTCAGAGTCGACACTCACGTGCTCCAGGCGCAGGGTGCCGTCGGGCTGCCCCTGCAGCATGCCCTGAGCGCGCGTATCCTGCACCATGGCAGACACGCCCGAGTTCTCATCACCGATCAGACGGACGGTGGAAGTCTTAGCCGAAACCTCGATAATCTGACCGATGACACCGGCAGAACTCGTCACGGGCATGTTGATGGTAAGGCCGTCGGCAGAGCCCTTGTCGATGGTAACGGTCGAGGTCCAAGCATCGCCCGAAGCGCCTACAATGCGAGCCGCGGTGGACTTGAGGTTGTAGGTCGACTGAAGACCGACCAGGCTCTCGAGTCGCTCGGCAGTCTTTTGGGCCTCGGAGAGCTCGGCGACCTTAGAGGTCAGCACCTCGTTTTGCTTCTTAAGCTCGTCGAGGGTGTCTTGCGAAGCCGTAAGGTTTGAGAACACGTTTCCGATTGCGTTGAAGGGCGCGGCCACAGCCGAGCCCACAAAACGCACCGGCGAGGTAATCGTCGTCACGCCCGAACGCACGGCATGAATCGGACCCGCCTCGCCCTCGCGAATGTAAAACGTGAGGAGCAACACCGAAATCACGCTGAAAACAATCAACGGGCGCATACCCGTTGATTGTCGCTTGGTATTCAGATTTGAAGAGAAACCCGAAGATCGTGCCAAATGGAATCCACCTTTTGGAAATTAAGCATTGGTCTGGACGAAGCCACCGTCAAATGCATTGGCCTCGAGCACGCGGGCACAGCCGTTGACGACGTTGTCGAGCGCCGTAGGGCTAACGTTGACCGAAACGCCGGTCTCATCGCGCAAGCGCACGTCGAGACCGCGCAGCAGCGCACCGCCGCCGGTCAAAAGGATGCCGTAGTACATAAGGTCCGAGGCAAGATCGGGCGGCGTGGCGTCGAGAGCGTCCTTGACGGCCTTGGCCATCTCGTCGAGCGGCTTGTTAAGCGCGCGACGGATTTCCTCGCTCTCGATGCGCACGGTCTTGGGCAGGCCCGTGATCACGTCGCGGCCGTTGACCTCGACGTCGAGCTCGTCCTTGAGCGGCACGGCAGAACCAACCTTGATCTTGATGTCCTCGGCCGTGCGCTCGCCGATAGCCAGGTTATAGGCATCGCGAACGTGGGTAAGGATAGCCTGGTCAAACTCGTCGCCGGCAATGCGGATGGACTGCGACACGACGATACCGCCCATGGCGATAACGGCAACCTCGGTGGTGCCGCCACCGATATCGATGACCATGGAGCCGGTGGGCTCCTCGACAGGCAAGTCGGCGCCGATGGCAGCGGCCATGGGCTCCTCGATCAGGTATGCCTGGCGGGCACCGGCCTGGATCGTAGCCTCAAAGACAGCGCGCTTCTCGACCGACGTGACGCCAGAGGGGACGCAGACGACAACGCGCGGACGCGGGGTCCACGGATAGCGCTTTTCGGACGCCTTATCGATAAAATAGCGAAGCATGGCCTCGGTAACGTCAAAGTCGGCGATAACGCCGTCCTTAAGGGGACGAACGGCCACAATGTTACCGGGCGTACGGCCGAGCATGCGCTTTGCCTCGATACCGACAGCCAAGATGCGCTCATCGTTCTTGTCGATGGCGACAACGGAGGGCTCGCGAATGACGATGCCCTTGCCGCGCACGGAGACAAGCGTGTTGGCGGTGCCGAGGTCGATGGCAAGATCGCCCGCATAGCTACCGAAGAACATATCCATCAAAGAAAACAACGCAACTCCTGATGTGTTGGATGATTGCTGGAAAACTACTGGCCCATCATACTAGCGCAAGCCCGGCACCTCACTTGCGGTGAAGCACCGGGCAGCGCCAAATCTCATAAGGTCGCTACTGGTTGTCAGCGGCCGAGAGATCGATGTCGAGCGAGGAGACGGCCCAACCGATATGGTTGTCGGAGCGCACGAACTTGACGGTGTACTCCTGCTCGCCGCCCTTGGACAGCGACGCCTTGACCTTGGCGGTGGCCTCGGTCATAGACTGATCCATGCCCTCGATGGAGACGGTGGCGCACTGCGGAATCGAGGAAACAATCATCGACTTGGCGTCCTCGGACAGGCTGGAGGCCAGACAGGACTCGGCCTTGGCGGTATCGCCGTCACCGGCGGCCTGGAACAGGTCGGTGACAACAGACTCCTGCGAGGGGAAGCCCAGGCCGCGCGTGTAGGCAAAGCCAAGACCGCCTGCGGCAAGGACAATCAGCAGAAGCAGCACCAAGAAGACCTTGAGACCCGTGTGGCGATGGCGACGACGGACCTTGGCCTCCTTGCGGTCCTGCTGAACCATCTCGGACTCGGACAGGGTAAAGAAGCCGGTGTCCGAGGGGTCGGGCATAAACTGACCGGTAGCACCCGTGGGGTCGAGCGGATCAACGGCCGGAGCATCCATCGCGGGCGCCGGAGCCGTGGCCATGGCCGTCTGGGCCGAAAGCGCAGCGAGGGAATCTTGCACGCGGGCAAGCTCGTCGGCCTGCTCGGGCGTGAGCTGGTAAATGCCATCGGCGGTGGCGGCGTTAAAGGCATCGAGCGCGTCAGAGGGGCGACCGGCGGCAGAGAGCGCCTCGCCCATACCGGCGCTAAGAGCACGCGTGTCGTCGCGCGGACCGGCAAAGTCGATAGCGGTACGGTAGGTCTCCACAGCGTCTGCCGGACGGCCGAGCTTAATGAAGCAGCGGCCAAGATCGCCAAGGGCGGCGGCGGGAGCCGGGTTGGCCCCATCGATGGCGGCCTGACGGAAGGCGGTACCGGCGTTGGCATAATCGCCCGACTGGAACAGGGCGTTGCCCAGGCCCAGATACGCCTTAAACGGCGTGGCATAGGATGCATCCTGCGTTGCGGCAGAGAACGCCTGGGCTGCGGTCGCATAGTCACCCACGGCAGCAAGCGCCTTACCGCGGTTGGTGAGCAGCGCGCCGCGCTTGCCATAGGTACCGTCATTGAGGGCGGCGGCGTAGGCCTCGGCGGCCTCGGCATACATGCCCAGGTGCATCAAGGCGTTGCCGCGCAGATGGTCGGCCTCGCCCATAATCTCGCTGGGGGTCTTTGACGCACCGAGCATCTGGGCGGCAGCGGAATAATCACCCGCGCGATAAGCGGCGCGGCCCTGTTGGATCAGCTGGCTATTCAAGGAAGTCCCCTTTTACTCGTGAACGATCTCGACGTGGACGATTTCGTCGCCGGCACGCAACTGCGAAATCACATCGAGACCCTCGACCGTGGTGCCAAAGACGGTGTAACCGGAGTCGAGGTTATGCTGGGCGCCCAGGCAGAAGTAGAACTGCGAACCCGCGGAATCGGGATCCATGGAACGTGCCATGGCAAGCGCGCCGTCGACGTGGCTGTTACGCGGATTGGTAGCGAACTCGCCCTTGATGCAGTAACCAGGGCCACCGGTACCGGGCATGCCGTCGGGGCCCTCAAGGCCGGCAGCGACATCGGCGCCGGACATATCGCGGGTATTGGGGTCGCCGCCCTGAATCACAAAACCGGGCACATAGCGATGGAACTTAAGGCCATCGTAAAAACCCATCGTGGAAAGCTCGCAGAAGTTCGCCACGTGGATGGGAGCGCCCTCGCCGTCAAACTTGACCTTGATGGTGCCCTTCGACGTCTCGATCACCGCGCATTCATCGCCGGCAAGCTGGTACTCGGGCGTGTAAAGCTCTTTCTTAAAACCAAACATGTGGTTCCTTCCTCGTGCGTTTAAAGCATATTTGTTCGAATTGTAGCAATAAGCACAGGCTTTCATCAATTGCGCACGCAGGTTATACCGCTTAGGCGCATTAATTACGAGCGCTGCCGCGGCTTCCAAGCGCCCACGTTGGCATCGTACTGGTTGAGCGCGCTGTTGCCGCCCTGCGCCATGGGCGCCAAGATCTCGCTCTGGCGAGCACTCAGCGACTCACCGTCGGGGATGGAAAGTGAAATGTCCCAGCTCTGGCAAATCACATCAACACGCTCGTACATCCACTCGGCAAGCTGCTTGAGGTGCTCGATGTCTTCGGCATAGACTGTGTCGTCCTGGTACTTAAGATTGTCGAGTTCGTCCTGTGTCTGCTTGATGCGGTCGCGCAGGTCATAGGCGCTCTGCGACATCTCCTGGCGCGTGCTGAGTGTAGATCGCAGATAGCCGCTGTTAAAGGAGGTGATCACCTCGCCGATCTGGTCCTCGGTGTTGTACGAGAGGATCGTCTGGTAGATCTGGTCGAGCTTGGCATAAAGTTCATCGTCAGTGAGCACGACCTCCTCCTTGACCACGTCGGAGGTGTCGTCGCCATCGCTCTCATCGACCTTGGCGGCAACGTCCTGAGCCTGCTCGCCTTTCTGGCGCGAAGGGAAAGTACTCTGCGCGGCATGGCCAAACTCGCCATAGAATCCCGGCATGACGCCCAGGGGGTCGGTCGTCACAAACCAATAGGCACCGCAGCACACAGCCGCGAGCACCGCGGCGACGATAACCGGCTTGGGAATATGGCGCTTATGCTTGTGGTAGGCATCCTCGTCGGGATGCACCTTGCGCTTGGACTTCTGTTTGCTGGACTGAGCATCGTCGCGCAGGGAAACCGGCGTCGGCATGTCCACCTTAGGGATGCCGAAGTCCTTGTCGAAGGCCGGCAGCACGCAAGTCTCGTTGGGATCGGCGGCATCCGAGAGCACCGCGGCGGCAGACGCCGGCGCATGGGGCACCTCGGTATCAATCTGCTCCTGCGTCAAGCGCGGAAAGCCGGCCGTGCGGCCTGCCGCCAGATCGGATGCGGCCGCGTCTTTGGAAAGGATGCCCGGGGCGGGGCGCCCGCACTTGGGACAGGTGCGATCGTGCGGGGACAGGCGCGCGCCGCAACCATCGCAGAATACGAACTCGGTATGCTCGGGACCGTCGCCCGGACCAACGTATGCGTTGCAGTAAGGACAGAACGAGGCGCCGTCCTCTATGGTCTTAAGGCAATGCGGGCAGATCACGGCTTCCTCTTTTCGGAGCAATTCATACAGTCGAAGTTAGAGCATAGCATCGCCACGCCCCCACAGGAGCAAGGCACCAATTCAACATCGCCAGGGCAGGTTCTTTGGAGGGATGATTTTTCTGGGACGGGGATTAAAAAATCATTAGGTACACAATGATTTTTTAAGGCTCTGTTAGACCAGGATTGACATACATGTGTCCCCACGGT
>CAUEMA010000011.1 GCA_959018755.1 uncultured Collinsella sp.
TGGCGGTCTATCTATTGTTTTCGGTTGCTTGCTTCTTTACCGTACATGAGCATTCGCGCCCGGATTGTCGTTGCCGTAGCCCTCCATCAGATTGATTACGCCCCAGATACCAAGCCCTGCTCCAAGTGCTACAACAAGGGTCTGCAAAACGTCTACTGCGCTATTGAAAAATGCCATAAATATATCCTTTCTGCCGCGTCTGCGGCTGTCCGGCAAGCGGACAAAAGGCGGTCAGCATATGCCGCCGCACAAAAAAACCGCCCTCTGGTAAAGGCGGCTGTCCCCGCGCTGCGTAAGTTCTGCGGCGCGGCGGTATTCAGTTGTAAGGGGTGCGGCTCCTGCCGCTGTGTACTGCGCCGGAAAGTGGGGGCGCGTATCATGTAGCCGGTATGGATAGATGTGATTGCTTCAATCGCTCCTTTCTGTGTCCCGCTGTGCTGCCGGACGTTTTTTCAGACTTGCGGGAAGTGAATAGCTTGCGTAGCAAGGTGTTCGCTTCCCGCAAGTTCACAAAGGGGTAGCTGCCGCAAGGCAGCGTAGGGGAAGTGTAGCTTCCCCTGTCCCCCGGCGGTCTGCCATGCTGTCACTGTTGCGGGATAAGCCCCCGGCGCGTGACATACTCCGTTGCAAAACGGCGGTGTTCCGCTTCCTTTTCCCGCCAATACTCCCATAATGCAGCGTCGGCAGCTTCCGCAACATTCATTAAAAACCGTTCAAGCTGCTTTTGTTTTTCCTCTGCGCTACGTTTCCTCATGGTCTGCGTCCTCCTGTAAGTCTGCCGCGTCAATCTCGTAATAGTCAAAAACCTCGTCGGGCTTGACAATGGCGGGGCGGCGTTTAAGGTGCTTTTCCATGTCAAAGGCGTTCTTCGGGTCTGCGTCGGACAGGTACTTGTATTTCGGGTGCTTCGTTATGTCGAATTTGTCCGAAAAGAACGGGCGCACCCCGCGTAGCTGCAAGATACATTTCCCTCCGTCCATGACTGCGATTTCATCTTCCGTCATAAGCTGCTTTCCCAATTTCTGATAGTTCAGCCCATGCGAAAGCTCCCGCCCCCTTGTTTCGGAAGTGTTGAAGCTGTCTATCGTTTCCTTGCCTAAAATCTCCGATATTTCTTTGAGCGTCGTTTTTTCCTTGCCGCCCAAGAAAAGCGTGGTGTCGCAGTTGCCGACTATGGTATCGGCGTTGTCCTTGTAGATTGCCTTTAGCTGTGACTGGCTCTGCAAGATGATTGACGCGGAGATTTCCCGGCTCCGTATGGTGGCTATGAGCTTTTCAAACTTCGGTATCTGCCCGATATTCGCAAATTCATCAAGCAAGCACCTTACATGGACGGGAAGCCGCCCGCCGTATTCATCATCTGCTTTGTCGCACAAGAGGTTGAATAGCTGTGTGTAGAGAATACTCACGACAAAGTTAAAGGTGTCGTCGGTGTCGCTGATAATCACGAAAAGGGCGGTCTTTCTGTCGCCTATGGTGTCAAGCTCCATTTCGTCGGTTTCCATAAGCTCCCGCAGCTCCTTAATGTCGAATGGGGCTAACCTCGCGCCGCATGAGATAAGTATGCTTTTTGCGGTCTTGCCCGCCGCCAGTTTGTATTTTTTGTACTGCTTGACTGCAAAATGTTCCGGGTCTTTTTCTTCCAGACGTTCAAACATGAGGTCAACCGGGTTCTGGAAGTCCTCGTCGTCCTCGCGGGCTTCCGACGCATTTATCATTTCAAGCAGCGTCGTGAAGTTCTTCTCGTCCTCCGGGGCTTCATACCAGATATAGCCGATTAGCGCGGTGTAGTAGAGCTTTTCCGCTTTCACCCAGAAATCCTCGCCGGATTTTTCCCCGTCGCCTTTGGTGTTGGCGATAATGGTATTGACTAACTTCAAAATGTCCTTTTCGCTCCGCAGATAGGCAAAGGGATTGTATTTCATGGATTTTTTGAAGTTAATCGTATTTAGCACTTTGATACGGTATTTGTACCGCTGTAACATTTTCCCGGTTTCCAAAATCAGTGTTCCTTTCGGGTCAGTGACGATATACGACGTTGGAAAATCCTTTGACGTACATTGCATGAGCGACGGTTTCACAAAGAACCGGGTCTTGCCGCTGCCGGAACCGCCGATTACAAGGATATTTTTGTTTCTTGCGTATTTCGGCTGCTTCGGGCGGCTGTTCATGGTGAGCCGTTCCGTCTGTGTTAAGGGAATATTGTTCTCAAATACCGGGTCGGTGTACGGCTTTATGTCGTCAGCCCCGCCCCAACGCGCCGAACCGTATTCTGTCCCGCGGCGGTATTTCTTCGCGTTCTTGCCTTTGGTGTAGATAATCAGCCGGACAATGACCGCCCCCGCAATGCCTATAAGTAAGTCTGCCGGGTGGAAGCTCGGCGCGATACTGGAAAAGGCGGCACTAAAACCGTCCCCAAGATGTAGCAGCTTTGCGCTTGCGTCCGCGCCGGGGGAGAGCCGGACAGCCGCGCCCACTTTATCAAAGAGCCAGACAAAGAGCAGATACGGGAGATTTAGGATAAGCAGCTTCTTGATTTCCGGCTTCATAGCGATACCTCCCTGTCCTTGTTCTTGACCTTTGCCCGTTCCGCGTTTCTGCCCTGTGCAGCTTCTTTGAGGGTAGAGAGCAGCTTTCGGATTGAGGGCTTTTTCTCCTGTGTCAGCTTTTTTGCGGAAAATTCCTTAAAGGCTGCGGTCAGTACGTCCGCGTCCCGCCCCTTGAAGAAAACCAGATAGCGGGGCGGGCTTTCCGTCGCGTCCTTTTTCAGCGCAAAGTCGATACCGTACTTTTTCGCCGTACTCTCAAAGGCTTTGATATTGCCCTCGGTAATCTCAATGTTGGAAACGCCCGCGTTCTGCTTCATAAGCTGCTTTAAGCTCTGCTTGCCCTGTGGCGGTTTTGCAAGCTGCTTTTTGCCCTTTGACAGTATGGCTTTCATTGCCTTTTGGAGCGTCTGGGCGGTCAGCTTCCCGGTCTTGATGTAAAGGGCTATGGTCTTTTCGTTTACTTCGTCCTGCAATTTGTCGCGTCCTCCTTTCGCGTTTCTTTATGGGGCGGCGGTCAGATACGCACCCGCAGCCCGTTCAAGTCCTCGGCTCTGATACCCACAAGATACCAGTTGTCGCCGTACTCAATCCGGGTCGGCTTCCACTTGCCCCGCACGAATACGTCAAAGCACTCTCCGCAATGCAAGCCCCCGTAGTAGCTGTTTAAGTCAAAGCGGATGTCGTAACGGTCGGTGCGCTCGTCAAATACCAATGCTCCTGTCATTTTCTGTGCCATAATAAAATCCTCCTTTTGTTGTTTTACAGGCTTTCGCCCGGTTTGCATGAATAATAGTCCGGGTCGCCGTACTGCGGCTTCTTCGGTGACAGTGCGCCGCTTGCCATGTCATGGGCGACAAGGGAAGTGTAATAATTGCCGATAGTGGACGGGGCGTTGAAAAGGGCTGCTTTCAGATATTGCTTGATGTTGCGGATTTTCGTTGTGTTCTCCCGCATACAGTCAAGCACAAAGCGGATATGCTCGCCGTCCAGTTTCATAAACTTAGACTTCACAAGCTCTGCCGGGTAGTCGTCCCCCGCAATCCGTACCCGCTTCCTTGCGGTGCATACGGTTTCAAGCATGAGGTCTACAATCTCGTCAAGCCTGTCACTGTCAAACTTCATGTCCTGTTTGAGAATGTGGTAGTCGATATTGTCCTTGATGATTTCCCGGTATATATCAACTGCGCTCTGTGCTGCCGCTTCCGTTCCTTTCCGTTCCGGCGGCGTAGCCGCTTCTCTGCAAGGAGAGGGGTTAGGGGAAAGGATAGGAATGGAATGGGTACTTTGTTCATCAGTAATTATTTTTTCTTTTTTTGGTAAGTCAGTTCTTTGTATATCTTTATTTAATTGCGTTGGATTTTCCAACGTAGGTTTTTCCAATGTTGGGTTTTCCTGCGTTGGATTATCCAATGTTGGATTTTCCAATGTAGGTAAATCCGGCGTAGGCGGCTGCGGCTGCTCGAATATCACATAGTCCGCGCCCCGCAAGCGTCCTTTCTCGTCGCGCTCCCTTGAACGGACGATATACCCGGCGCGTTCAAGCTCCTTAATGGCTTCGCGGATAGCGTCTATCTTCTCCCGGTTGATAAGGGATAAGCCTTTCAAGGTGTAGTCCCAATCTTCGGGGAGTGACAGCATTTGCGACAACAGCCCCTTTGCCTTTAGGGAAAGCTCCTTGTTGCGTAGGTGGTGGTTGCTCATTACGGTGTAGCCCTTGTTCCGTTCCACTCTGAAAACTGCCATAGTTCATAGCTCCTTTGCTTTGGATTTGTTACGCAGTAGAAGCGCGGTTTCGGGGGATAAGGTATAAATCCCTTTCCGCGCCAGATACGCGCCCGGAAAACCGCTTGTAGCAAGGCTTTTTCTGCCCCTACTGCGTAACAAAGGGCATGAAAAAAGCGGCGTTCCTGTTCTCCCATGTAGAGAGTAAGAAACGCCGCTTCTGCGTCGTATTCAGTTTTTAGTACAATACCCTGCTTGTCCGTCGCTCGAAAAACCTTGATTTTCCAGTGTTTTCAAAAGTATCGTTATCTAACGTCAGCTTTAGGTGGCCCAGCGTTTGCCCCGTTTTGCTGGGGATGTCTGTCGTTCAGTGCTCTTACTGGCCAATCCAGTGTTGCGCATAGCTCTTAATGTCTTCGGTAAAACCGTCAAGGTCGTCAAGGGTGATCACGCTGTCGATAAGCAAATTGGCTATCTCGCGGTGCATTGTGCTGCGGCGAATGTCGTTTGCAATTACGCCTGAGGACAGCTTGTCTCTATTGAGGCGCTCTTCTAGTGCCCAAAATCTACTGGACGCTTCGCTGTCGCCGTTCAGCATCTCAACGTACTGGCCGATGAGCTTTTCCATATAACGTTCTTGCCATTGAGGAAGCATTTTCTTAAACAGCTTCCAGTCGCTTTCGGTTACGTCGCGCATATGTTCTCCGCTCGTCAAACGGGCTTTCCATTTGCCTTTCATTTTATTTGGTTTTCGCTCGCAGGTGCGGATGAGAGGCTCTCTTTAGCCTTCGAGATTGGGCTTGAATGGGTCGTATGCCACAAAACGGGCCTATCTACTACGTTTAATTGGATACCCTCAACCATGCCGGGAAAACGAAAAATAAAACCGCAGGTAGAAGGCCTGTCGATTTTCGAAAAAGGCGGTCATGGTTGGCCCCATCGAGTTAAACGTAGTAGATAGGCCCTTTTCGTGGCGGATCATCAAACGAACGCCGACGCTTGTGCTGTAGCCGCTCCGATCATTCGTAAGTTGCGGTGGAATAGTTCCTAAATTCGACTACTCAAGGCTAAAACCGGAACTATATCACCGCAACTTAGGAGGGAGGGGCGGGGGGGTACTAGTTGGGTGCTGCCGTCGGGCTGGGATGGTTTAGGCTCGTTCGCGATGCTTCCATCGTTTACGGCACCAACGCATGAGTGCTTTTACGACCGGGATGGTGATGAGAATTACCCAGGCGGGATGGGGTTGCCCCAGACAGAGCCACATGTAGAGGAACCATGCCTCGGCACTGACCGAATAGACGACATCGATCAGCTTAGATAAGTGGCGTTGGTCGATAAAGTCGCCAAGCGCGTAATAGACGGGAATCAAAAAGACGAGGAAGAGTCCCGTAGCCCATGTGCCGTAGGCAATGCCGAGCACCAGGTAGGCGAGGGTGACGAGCGCGGGGAAGGGGAATTTGTTCCATGTACGTCCGACCTTGGTGTGGAAATGCTTGCCATGATGGTCGAGCTTGTCGTGTGCTTCCTTCCAGCTGGAAAACGTCTCGCCGTCGATGGTGACGGTGCCGTCGTCATTGGTATGCACGCTATGTCCATCGTCCTCAAGCGTATCGATATGCAATCCGCCTGGCCCCACATGGACCTCTTCGCCCTTGCGCTCGTTAGCCACATGGATGCCATTCCAGCCAACATGGACCTCTTCGCCTTTGTTGGGATCAATAACGTGGATGCCGCGCGTGAGGGAAATATCGACAAGTGGCTTATCGCTGTAACCAGAGTGCTCAGTAGAAGCCTCAGCCTCTTCAGCCTCATCTGAAGCTTTGGTGCCGGCGTCGCTGTCCTGTGCCTCATCATCAGCTTGCGAGTCGTCAGTGCTATCCACCGTCTCCCCATACAACAGCTCATCCAGCGACACGCCATACAGCGCGGCGAGCGCAATAAGGTTATCGGTATCGGGCGAGGACTCGCTGCGCTCCCATTTGCTGACAGCCTGACGACTCACGCCCAGCTGGGCGGCAAGCGCCTCCTGAGAAAGCCCGGCAGCCTTGCGGCGATCAACGAGCCGCTGTGCCATCGCAAGATCCATGGTGGTTCCTTTCGTTTGATGGTCGAATCGAATGAGCCGAGTATGCTGAGAACAACCGGTAGCGACCACCATTTCTAGTTAGAATCTGCTCCAACCCTACCGCAACTACCGGTAGCAACCCCTAACGACCAGCCATTTCAGGACAAATGTCAGTGCAAGTAGCAGCCAAGAGCCCCCCATTCAGTAAGTTGCGGTGGAATAGTTCCTAGATTCAGCCATTTGCGGGCTAAGCGGGAACTATTTCACCGCAACTTAATTTCAGACCAGGCACCCGCAGCAAGAAGACGAATAGCCTCGACCTTTCTAGTTACCGCAGGAGGCCCCAGGGCTTACCTCCCAAATCTTTCCGCAGGACGGAAGGACCCCGCCGCGCGAAGCGCGCAGCGGGGTCCTGACATGTCCGAGGACGATTTGGGAGGTAAGCCCTGGGGCCTCCGATGAGAGCAGTTTCGGCCGAGGCTATTCGTCGCCGAAGCTGATGCCCAGCGCCTTGGCCTCGCGCACCAGATCGCTCTGGGGGTCGACATACTTGAGCTTGCCGGCGACCTCCTCGAGCGGCATGTGACACATCTTGCCGTCGCGCAAGGCAATCATGTAGCCAAACTCGCCACGCAGGCAGCCGAGCGCTGCCTCGACGCCGCACTGAGTCGCAAAGATGCGGTCCTGGGCGTCGGGCTGGCCGCCGCGCTGCGTGTGACCTGGGATGGCGACGCGGGTCTCGCGACCGGTCTTGGCCTCGATCTCCTTGGCGATGTCGTACACGATTGACGGGCTCGTGCGCTCGGCGAGCCTCTTCTTGTACTCCTTCTTGGACAGCGCCGCGTCCTCCTTGGAGATAGCGCCCTCGGCGACGGCCACGATGGTAAAGCGGCTGCCGGTCTCCATGCGATGCTCGATGGTCTTGATGACGTTATCCATGTCGTAGGGGATCTCGGGAATCAAGATGACATCCGCGCCGCCCGCGACGCCGGCGTACAGCGGGATCCAGCCAACCTTGTGGCCCATGATCTCGATAACGAATACGCGCCCATGGCTCGAAGCGGTGGTGTGGATGTCGTCGATGCACTTGGTGGCGACGTCGATGGCGCTCGTAAAGCCAAACGTCAGCTCGGTGCCCCAGGTGTCGTTATCGATGGTCTTGGGCAGAGCGATAACGTTGAGGCCCTCTTCGCGCAAGCGGTTGGCAGTCTTGGTGGATCCGTTACCGCCCAGCATAAACAGGCAGTCGAGCTGCAACTTGTGATAGGTGTGGACCATCGCGGGCACCTTCTCGACGCCGTCGGCCTCGGGAATGTTCAGGCGCTTGAACGGCGTGCGGCTCGTGCCCAAAATGGTGCCGCCGCGGGTGAGGATGCCGCTAAAATCGGCGGGCGTCATGACACGGAATCTGCTGTAGATAAGGCCCTGGTAGCCGTCCTCAAAGCCATAAATCTCGATAGGTTCTTCGCTATTGGTCATAAGCGTTTTGACGATGCCGCGCATGGTGGCGTTGAGCGCCTGGCAGTCGCCGCCACTAGTAAGAAGACCGATCCTAAGCATGGTGAATCCTTCCGGGCAAGTTATAACATGCGCATAAGTTTACCCCTGCACACTGTTGATGCGGGGGTAAAACGTGTTGGCTCAAATGTATAGAAATGTAAGCAACGTCAGGCGAGCGTAAGGACGACGGTGCCAGCTCCTTACAGTGCGAAGGCGTCGACGTCGCCCCAGTGGCGGCGCAGCGTGATGGCGGCAGCGGGTTCGGTATTGTCAAAGACGACCGACCATTGCGTGTTGCTGGTGATGTCTTCCGGATTGGGCTCTTGCGCCGCAGCGCGTAGGGCCTTCCAAGCGACTGCCTCGTCCTGGGCGCCGACATGGGCGTCAAGGACATCAGCGATTGCGACGGCGCGCTCTTTACCATGGCCCAGCTCGCCATTCTTTTGGTTGGGCAGCACTTCGTCGCCATAGCAGGCGTAGAAGTTCGTAACCTGGCGTACAGGAGTCACTTTGCATGCACGGTCGGGGTCGCGCGGATCCCACTCTACTACGCGCGCGTCACCGGCGGCGTCGTTGATAAAGAAGTGGTAATCGCGTCCTGCCATGGCGTGCATGTCGTAGGCGGAAAGCAGGTCGACAGCTTCTTGCGTGGTGGCGGCACGGTCGAGCACCAGGCGGATGGCGAGCGAGGTATTGATGACGGGGCGTTGTGTGTCTTGGTCACAGGGCTTGGAATCCAAGGTGAGTACGGCAATGGACACGCCGCATTCGTTAACACCGTCGAGTTGGGCAAACGGGCCCATGAGTGCGGCGGCACGTCCGGTGACGGAGTCAAGCGGAGTGTTGGCGCCCAGGTTATTGAGGGCCGCAAAGCCGATGGAGGCATAGCCGTCGCGCGGGTGATTGCGCACCAGCAGCGCCGAGGTGTCGTCCTTAAAGTCGTAATTGCGACCGGTGCGCACGCGGCCTTTGGCATTTACGGCGACAAAAGCGCTGCAGGCAAACTGGGGTGCCTGGACATGTGCCGGCACACCGGGCAGCACCTGCGCCACCACAGCATCGATATAGGCCTGGTCGTCGCGCACGCCAGCGGCGATGATGCGGTCGAGGTCGTAGTCGTAAGCGATGTCGATTACGTACAGGTCATAGCCATCCGCGTAGCCGGTCAAGCGTTTGAGCGACGCGGCGGACTTGATTTGCTTGCGGTAAACGATGCCGGCGGCAGCGGCAAGGCCGACGGCGACTCCCGCGACACCGCAGGCGATGGCAATGTTACGTGGCTTCATGACGGCTCCTCTCGTCCTGTTAGCGCAATTGTCGCAAAGGGAGCGCGGGCATGATGGCTCAACTTGGTGAGCGGCGCGGAATTAAGCACGGAATGAAGAGTGCGGCACTGGCGTGGCGGGGTATGCTGGAGGGGACCATCAACCCAGCGAAAGGGGAGAGCATGACGGATCAGGAAACGCCCGAGCGCGTGCACGTGACTGCCGACGATATCGAGGCCGCCAACGACCTTATCGACTTTATCGAGGCATGCCCCAGCATGTTCCATACGGCGGCGACCATTATGGCCGAGCTCGACGAGGCGGGCTTTACCTACCTGCCCGAGAACGCGGCATGGGATATCGAGCCGGGCGGGCGTTATTACACGCAGCGCAACACCTCGAGCGTTATCGCCTTTAAGGTGGGCGAGGACCTGGCCGCGACGTGGGGCGAGGACGGCGTTGCCGGTGACTATCATTTTCAGCTGACGGCGTCGCACAGCGACTCGCCGACGTTTAAGGTTAAGGCCGTGCCCGAGCTCGACGGCGCGGGCGAGACGCTGCGCCTGAACACCGAGGCCTACGGCGGCATGATCGACTACACCTGGTTCGATCGCCCGCTGGCGCTTGCGGGTCGTGTGCTGGTGCGCGAAGGCGACCGTATTGAGAGCCGTCTGCTTGCCACCGAGCGCGAGGTCGCTATTATCCCGAGCCTTGCTATCCACATGAACCGCGGCGTTAACGAGGACTTTGCTCCCAACCGAGCTGTTGACCTGTGCCCGCTCATCAGCGCCGGCGAGCTTAAGCAGGGTGACTTCGATGCCCTGATCGCCGACGAGCTGGACGTTGAGCCCGAGCAGATTCTGGGCCGCGATCTGTTCCTGGTCAATCGTCAGGATGCGCGCATTTGGGGCTGGGCCGATGAGTTTATCTCGACGCCCAAGCTCGACGACCTGGCCTGTGCCTATACCTCGCTACAGGCATTTTTGGGCGCCGAAAACGCGCACGACGTCTCGGTCTTCTGCTGCTTCGATAACGAGGAGGTTGGCTCCGAGACCAAGCAGGGTGCCATGTCGACCTTCTTGGCCGACGCGCTGCGCCGCATCAACGGATCGCTGGGTTTTGACGACGAGTCGTACCATCGCGCACTTGCTGCCTCGATGCTTGTAAGCTGCGACAACGCACATGCCGTGCACCCCAACCACGCCGAGAAGTGCGATGCCCGCAATCAGGTGGTGCTCAACGGCGGTATCGTCATCAAGGAAGCCGCCAACCAGCACTACTGCACCGATGCCTTTAGCCGCGCGGTGTTCCAGGCCATCTGCGATGACGCCGACGTGCCCACGCAGGCCTTCGCCAACAAGAGCGATATGGCCGGCGGCTCCACGCTCGGCAATCTGTCCAATATGCAGGCGAGCATGCATGCTGTGGACGTGGGCCTGCCGCAGCTTGCCATGCACTCGAGCTACGAGACCGGCGGCGTACGCGACGTGATGTACGCCATCCGCGCTCTCACCGCGTTCTACGAGCGCAACCTAACCATCAACGGCGCCGAAAGCGTGGAGCTCTAAAAACCTGCCAAAAAGGGACAGGTTTATTTTGCCAGGTTTTATCTGGGCAAATGCAAAGGATGAAACCGAACTAGATTGGTGATGCGTAGCCGCCGAGGTGCAATGTGCCTCGGCGGCTTTTTGTGCACGGAGCACGGCTAATATTAATTTATTGCTATACATGCTTTACGTATCTACCATAGTGTTTTATGATAATTTTAAAGTATTAAGGAGGGGTCATGACCACAACAGCCGCTCAGATCAACGTACGTCTCGATGCCGATCTTAAAAGGAGCGGCGACGCTGCTCTCTCCAGGGCCGGTATGACGCCGAGCCAAGCGGTGCGAGCGCTCTGGCAGCTTGCAGCGTCGCTGGCCGATCGCCCCGGTGCGCTCGAGGATATCCTGCTGCCCAGTCGTGCCCGGGCGGAACAGCGCGAGCGCGAAAAGGCCGCCAAACGTAAACTCGAGCTCATGGATCAGGGATCGAAGCTGTTCGCTGCCGCTTGCCGTGAGTCGGGAATCGATATGGTCAGGGCTCAGCCATCGGACGACGAAGAGCTCAAACGGAATGCATATGCGGATCGCTATGGCGAGGAGATGAGCTGGCTCTATGAGTGAGGCTCCAAGGCGCATCTTGGTTGACACCAACGTGTGGCTCGATTACTTCATTCCCTCACGACGTGGTCGTTCGGTGGCGATTGAGTTTTTACGCGATGCATGCACAGTGCAGGTGGATTTGCTGTATGCGGCGACATCGTCCAAAGATCTGTTCTATTTGATTTCGAGCGAACATAAGGCATGGTATCGGCGAGAGCATGGCTCACTATCCCAAGATGCCGCCGTGGCGGCGACTTCGCTTGCATGGGATTGTCTTAGCGTGCTGTCGCAGCTTGCCACGCCAGTGCCCTGTGACCTGAGCGATATATGGATGGCGAGCAGGCAGCGTGAGCTCCATAGCGATTACGAAGACGATTTAATCATTGCGGCAGCGATACGCTCCCAAGCAGATTTACTGGTCACCAACGATGCCAAGCTCTGTTCGCATGCGCCCGTCGCAGCAATGAGCGTAGAAGACGCAAAGAATTACTTAGCAACGCTCTAGCAATTTGAAGACCCCACAGGTCGAACAAAAGTCAGCGAGAGCCCACAGGTAGGGCCGCGCCAGCAAAGCGCCGCAGGTTGAACAAAAGTCAGCGAGAGCCCGTCTGGTCGAGCAAGGTGCCTTGAAAGAGGAGGGCATTGGCCTTCTGGCCATGCCCGACGATTGAAAGGCAGATTGCCGTCCAGACGGGTTCGCAGCGTCGACCGGTCCGCCGTTCGTTAGAACGGCGGAACCCTAGTGTTCGATCCAGCAGCGAAGCGTCTCGCCGGCCTGCAGGTGACGCAAGTTCTCCGCGGCAATGTCGACCACATTGTTGAGCGTAGCCTCCAAGTGGAACCAGCCCGAGATATGCGGCGTGATGAGCATGTTGGGCGCATCCCACAGGGGGCTTGTCGCAGGCAGCGGCTCGGGGCCGGTGACGTCGACCGCGGCGCCGGCAAGGTGTCCGGACTCAAGAGCGGCAACCAGATCGTCGGCAACAACAAGGTCACCGCGGCCACCATTGGCAAAGAAGGCGCCCGGTTTCATCGCGGCGAAGAACTCGGCGTTCGCCAGACCGCGGGTCTCGGGTGTGCTGGGCATAAAGGATGCGACGATGTCGGCCTCGGCCAGGCGCTCGGGCAGGGCGTCCATGCCGTCCATGTCCTCAAACACAATGGGGTAGACGAGCGGATGGCGCTTGATGCCGCGGACGTGCGCGCCCATGCTGCGGCAGAGCGTGGCAAAATGGCCGCCGATATCGCCTGCGCCCAGCACCAGCACGTTGGCGTTTTTGAGCGAGGTAACCGGCCCCAAATCCTCCCAGCGATGCTCGCGCTGCAGGTCCTGGTAGCCGGGCAGGCGCTTCATCATAGACAGCACCATGGCAAACATGTGCTCGCTTACTGCCTGGCCATAGGCGCCCACCGAGCAAGACAGTTTGGCATCGGCCGGCACGGTGCCGGCGGCCAAGTAATCGTCATAGCCAGCGGTCTGCAATTGCAACAGCTGGAGATGTTCGCATGCCGTGAGCATGTCAGGGTCGATGTTGCCCAAGATCACGTCGGCATCGGCGACCTGCTCGCGCGTGACGGCGTCGGAGCTCGTGTAGATAAAGTCCTCGCCCGGAGCGCTCGACTCAAGAATTGCGCGATGGCGGTCGTTGACGGGCAGCAAAACCAGAATGTTCACAAGCAGTCCTTTCCGCTTGACCTGCCAAAAAGGGACAGGTTTATTTTGGCAGGTTTTATCAGGCAAAACGCTAAAAAACGCCGGGCTTCGCGATGGGTAACATATCCATCGCGAAGCCCGGCGCATCCACGGCTACCAGCTCAGCAGCTCGTAACCGTCCTCGGTCACCACGAGCTGTACCTCGCACTGGGCCGAATCGCTGCCGTCCTTGGTGCGCACGCACCAGCCGTCACCCTTGCTAATCTTGATGTCGGGCGATCCGGCATTGACCATGGGCTCGATGGTAAAGACCATGCCCGGAGCCATGATGGTGTCCACATCGGGTGCCTCGGTGGTAAAGCCCACAAACGGGTCCTCGTGGAACTCCTTACCGATGCCGTGTCCGCCGTACTCGCGCACCACGCTAAAGCCGGCGTCCTCGACCGTCTTTTGTACGGCCTCGGCCATAACGGACAGCGGCAGCCATGGCTTGACGGCTGCCAGACCCGCCTCCACGCTGGCGCGGGTGACGTCGACCAGGCGCTGGCGCTCGGCCGAGACCTCGCCGATGCAGAACATGCGGCTCGAGTCGCTAAAGTAGCCGTCTAGGATCGTGGAGCAGTCCACGTTGATGATGTCGCCCTCGTGCAGCACGTCCGTATCGCAGGGGATGCCGTGGCAGACCACGTCATTGATCGAGGTGCACACGCTCTTGGGGTAGCCCTCGTAGTTGAGGTCGGCCGGCGTGCTACCGTGCTCGACGGTGTAGTCGTAGATCATCTGGTCGATCTGGTTGGTGGTCATGCCCGCGGCGATGTGCTCGCCTACGTAGTCGAGCACGCCCACGTTGATGGCGGCGGAGCGCTTGATGCCCTCGATGTCGGCGGGCGTCTTGTAGAGCGTGCGGGGCAGGACCTCCCAGCCCTCTTCCCACAAGCGCTCGAGGCGCTCATCAAAAGCGCTATGGCATTTCTTATATTTTTTGCCGCTGCCGCACCAGCAAGTATCGTTGCGGCCGGGTACGGGTCCGTTGTCAAACATGGCTAACTTCCTTTCATTCGCAGCTAGTATAGCCCACCCACGCGTCCATAAAAGTTGCGGTGATATAGTTCCGATTTAAGCGGTTTAACAGCACAAATAGGAACTATATCACCGCAACTGATGGAGCGGGATGGCGGGTGCTAGCTGCTGCGTGGTTTTGCTAGTAGCTCACCTGGCAGGGAATGCCGAGGGCTTGGACGCGCGCGGCAATGGCGTCGAGCACCTCGGGCGCTGCTTTGGCAAGGCCGGCGACCGGTGTCTCGCGCGCCACCGTGTAGATGGTCGCCTCCTGCGGGCGAATGCGCTCGAGCGCCGCGAGCCAAGGGCCGACGTACTCCTCGCCGGTGTTGTCGATGAGCTTGCCCTGATACTCGCCGGTCAAAAAGATCGTCTGGATAATGACATGACCGTCAAAGCTTGCGAACGTCTCAATCTGGTGCTCCACATCGTAGGGGCCAACGGGCTGGTCGAGCAGCTGGATAAATGCCGGGTCGACCGTATCGAGCTTGAGGATGTTGTCGTCGACCATCATGAGCGCATCGTGTACCTGGGGACGGTCGGCGCGCGTGCCGTTGGAGAGCACGGCGATCTTGGAGTTTGGGGCAAGCTCGTCGCGCAGCGCGACGGCGCCGGCGATGGCCTGCGGAAACTCCGGTGCGGCGGTGGGCTCGCCGTTGCCGGCAAACGTGATTACATCGGGGAGCTCGCCCTCGGCTGCCATCTCGCGCAGCTTTGCCTCGAGCGCGTCGAGTACCACGGCAGCTGTGTTGTACGGCTCGTGGCAGGGGCGCTCGGCGTTGAGGCCGTTTTCGCAGTAAATGCAGTCGAACGTGCAGATTTTGCCGCTGGCCGGCATCATGTTGACGCCGAGCGAGAGACCAAGGCGACGGCTACGAACGGGCCCAAAGATGGGGCTGGCATTCAAAAACGTAGACATAGGCATATGCTCCTCAAGACAATTAACCTTAAGCATAGCATCGGCTCCAACGTATGGTCCGGGCTTGTGCTTTGCAGGTTTCGTTTTTTAACTCTGCCTTCGATGCCGCGTCATGAAAGGTATCGGGTCGGGTACAGTTAATCTGTTAACAAGGCGTAAGGAAATGCGGGTCCATCCAACCGTACCGATGTACAACTGGATGGGCGTTGATGATGGGGGCACAACATGGATTTTACGGTCGAGAATGCGGGCACCACGATCGCCTGCCGCGAGTATGCCGGCCCAGATGTATCGCCTGATGCTCCCGCTTTGGTGTGCGTGCACGGTGCCTGCGTCGACGGCGTCTTTTTTGACGCCATCGCCCGCGAGCTCGCCTGTGACCATCGCGTCATTGCCTACGACCGCCGCGGTTGCGGTGAGAGTGGCGACGCTGCAGACGGACGCTACGACCTCGCCGCCCAGGCCGCCGACCTGCAGGCCGTTATCGAGCATATTGGCGCTCCGGCAAACGTGCTTGCGCACAGTGCCGGTACGTTGGTGGCCCTGGAGCTTCTCCGTGCAAACCCCGCCATAATCTCGCGTGCGATTCTGCATGAACCCGCCGTGACGGATGAGGGTGCCGGCCTGGGCGCGGCCCCGGTTTTGCTCGAGATGATCGCCGCGGGAAAGGTCTCCAGGGCATTACGGGCCTTCCTGGGCGCCATCGGCGATTCTGATCCTGAGGCCCCCAAGTTAACCGAGGCAGAAGCCAAGCATGCTCTGCGCAACGGCCGTAGTTTCATGGCGAACGAATACGGGATTACTATGACCTGCGTTCCCGATTGGGATAGCGTTCGCGCGTCGAAAACGGTGGCCGCCGTGCTCCTGGGTGAGCTCTCGATTGACACGCCTCGCGAGGCGGGCACAAGGGTGGCGGCTGAGCTTTTGGACTGTCCACTCGTAATGGTTCCCGGCGCGCACAACGGCCTGCGCGATCGCCCGGCAGCGGCTGCTCAGACTGTCCGTGACATCCTGGGGCTCTAGCACCCGCAATAGCCAAAGCAGACTTCACCCGCAAACGTTTCGGCCTTGTTAACAAATGTGCTCAAAACCTTACGTTTGCGGCTCCAATTGCGCCGTCTGCCAACTCATAAAAATGTAACGGCATTCACGTGCTTACCTGCATCGGCAAGGTGTTACCCTTGTAACATTTGGAACCCACCGCTACTATGCGAAGCTATCGAAAGGGCCCCATATGCTCAATAATCACGAGGCCAATCTAACCGACGAGGAGGCTGCCGTCGAGGTCGCCCGCGTCGCGAAGACCTACCCCGTGGTACGTTTGCTGTCGGCCGACCAGATTAAGAGCGAGCGTAACTGCCTGCTCGCCGGCGATCACTGCCCTTGTTTGCGTCAGTCGAGTCTTGAGGCCTTGGCGAATTCGGGTGAGGTGTCGGAGCAACTGCTCAACGATGGTACTGAGTACTGCGCCCGCCTGCGCCCTCTAAAGGTCGAGGGCGAGCCTCGTGTCCTGCTGATGGTGCGTCCGATCGATGAGCAAGAGGCTGCAGAAGAGGACCTTGTCTACACCGACGTGCTGACGAGTGTGCGCAATCGCCGGTATTACGAGGAAAAGCTTCGTGGCGCCCGCATGAATGCCGGCGTTGCGATGATTGACCTTGATGATTTTAGGGCCTTCAACGATACGTGTGGCCGTCATGCCGGCGACCTTGCACTCGGTGCTGTGGCGACAGCCATACGCAGCGGAATTCGTTCGACTGACGAGCTTGTGCGCTATGGCTGCGACAAGTTTGTGGTTGTCATGCCCAATATTCCCTCCGATGACTTCACCCGTCGCCTGCATCAGGTATCCGAAGCCGTTCATTCCACGATTATTCCGGGCCATGAGTACGTGAGCTTGACGGCATGTGTTGGTGGCGTTCGCATTCATGGCGAGACGGTCGATGAGGGCGTTGGCCGCGCTGTCCAGTTATTGAGCCGCGCTAAGGCAAAAGCCGGTACGGTCGTGACCGATGCCGATTCCATCGAGGCCTTCCAAAGCGAAAAGCCTTTGGTGCTTATTGTCGATGACTCCGAGATGAACCGAGCCATTCTCAGCGAGATGCTCAAGGACGAGTATTGCATCCTCGAGGCCGACCACGGTCGTGCGGCGCTCGACATGGTCGACCGCTATGGCGATGAGTTGTCGCTCGTGCTGCTGGATATTGTCATGCCGGGCGTAAGCGGCTTTGAGGTGCTGGCCGATCTGTCGCGCCGATCGGTTAGTGACAATCTGCCCGTCATCATGATTTCGAGCGAAGATTCCGATGATATGGTTCTGCGCGCGTACGAGCTGGGCGCCTCGGACTATATCAACCGCCCGTTTGACTCCCGTGTCGTGCGCCGCCGTGTAAGCAACACCATCCGCCTATACGCCAAACAGCGCCGCCTGACGAACCTGCTGTCCCAGCAGTACAACGAGCGCGTCAAGAACAGTCGCATGCTCATCGAAATCATGGCCGGCGTCATGGAGCTTCGCAACGGCGAGAGCGGCAGGCACGTTACGAACATCGAGAAGCTGACCGAGCTGCTGCTTGGCTGTCTGGTTCGGCGTAGCGACACGATCTCCCTCGACAATGAGGAACGCTCCACGATCGCCCTGGCTTCGGCGCTGCACGATATCGGCAAGATGTCGATAGACGATGCGATTCTCAACAAGCCCGGACGCCTTACGCCCGAGGAGTTCGAGATTATGAAGACGCATACCACGATCGGCGCCGACATGCTGCGTGAGCTGGGTAGCCATCACGCCGGCAATGCGCTTATGGAATATGCGTACCAGATTGCGCGTTGGCACCACGAGCGCTGGGACGGCAAGGGTTATCCCGATGGCCTTAAGGGCGACGAAATTCCCATTGCCGCACAGGTGGTTTCGGTGGCCGACGTGTACGATGCCCTGACGAGCGTGCGCGTGTACAAGGACGCTATCCCGCACGAGGAAGCGATCAAGATGATTCTGGACGGTAAGTGCGGCACCTTTAACCCGCTGTTGCTCGAATGCCTGCTCGAGGTGCAAGACCGTATTGCCGAGACGTTGGCACGCCCCGCCGACGTCGTTGCGTTTCCCACGATTTAGTTTGACCAAAGGAGTTTTAATCCATGATTTCCATGCGTGAGGCGTATGAGAAGATCGGCGCTAATTATGATGACGCGTGCGCTCGGCTGATGGGCGGGGAAATGCTTGCCCGCTTTGCCCTCAAGTTTTTGGATGACGAGAGTATGGACAAGCTGGAGGCCGCCATGGCGGCGGGAGACGCCGAAGGTGCGTTTATGGCAGCGCACACGCTCAAGGGCGTGAGCCAGAACCTGGGATTCGATAATCTGTACGAGCCGGCGGTCGTGGTGACCGAGGCGCTGCGCGGCGCCGATACCGTTGACGGCGCCCGCGAGGGGATGCATGCGCTGCAGCAGCAATATGCGGCAACGATGTCAGCCCTGCGCGAGGCGGCCGAATAAGAGCTTGCGGGCCTTGATGACTATGAGAGTGGATAATCTCCCGTTTTAGGCCCGGTGGCGGCCTCAAAGTGGGAGATTATCCACTCTCGTTCGATACGTGTCCAATAATCCACTCTCACCCTTTCTGATTAGTGAATGGCCTATGCGCACTGGCGGGGCTTTCCGCATGCAATCCATATCGTTGTTCGATAAACTGTTCGAATAACGATAGAGTCGATGAGGGTGAGTGTATGTCCAACAGCGTTCAGCGTATGGCCAAGGCGGGCGAAAATATCAGGAAGCTTGGTTTTTGCATGGCAGCCGTTTTTGCAGGGATGCTCGTCGCTTTTACCGCGTTGGTTGTTTACGTGATCTGGTATGCGATTGCAAACGTTGCTTCTGTCGATTCTTTCGGCGTCGTGACGCTTCTCGATGGCGGGTGCATCGTTATCCCAAGCGGACTGTGCCTGGCACTCGTCGCGGGTATTTCGCTTGTCGTTCTGTGTGGGATCAGCCGTAACATCTCGCGAGGCGTCTCGCCCTTTACCAAGACGCATGTGCGGCTTATCCGTGTTCTTGCGCTTGCCTTTGCTGTTAACGCCGCGGTTTCGCTTATTGGTGCCTACGGATCGGTCAATCTTACCATTGGTGGGCTGGAGCTTTACGTCGTGCCTCATTCCTTCGTTATTGAGATTTGCCAAGGCGTTGCCTTTGATGCGGGGTCGCTTATCGGCGCGGCTGTCTGTCTGTGTATCTCGGTGATCTGGAGTTATGCCTCGCTGCTCCAAGAGCAGTCTGACGAGCTTGTGTAGGAGGAAGCATGAGCTATCTCATCATCGAGCTTGAGACGCAACTACTTAAGACCGGAAAGACCAGCGCTGATCTGATTCGGGCCACGGGGCATACCCCGGCTAATATTTCAAAGCTAAGAAACGGAAAAATAAAAGCTATTCGCCTTAAGACGCTTCTTGATATCTGCGATGAACTTGATTGTCAACCGGGAGATATTATTCGGCGGGTGAGTGAGAAAGAGCTTGAGGAGCTTATTGTTGAGCGCGCAAAAAATGTCGTGAGACAGATGCGGGACGGCGGAGGCAATGAGGCGTTGCTTCCGACATCAGTCTTTGCTGTAGATTTGAGCGATGAGTAGCATAAAGCGAACAACTATAACGAAATATCAGCGTAAAGGGGCCCGTGTCTAACACGGGTTCTTTCTGTTAGATTATCTTGACAAATATGAGTTATCGAAAAACAATAAAAACTATGAAAAACGATAAAGGAAAGAAGGAACGATATGAGCGGTTTTGCTATCAGGCAGAACGGGAGGCCAATGAGTGCATCAGCGATAAAGCTATCAAAGGTGTCAAAGCGCTACGGGAAACGGCGCGTTTTGCATGACGTTTCCTTCGAGGTGCATCAGTCTGAGCTCTGTGCCCTTGTCGGTGCAAACGGTGCGGGCAAAAGCACGCTTATTAAAATCGTCTTGGGCCTCTGCGAGCCATCGTCGGGGAGCGTGGAACTCTTTGGAGGCAAATCAAAGAGAGAGCTTAGCCTGATGCGGACGCGTGTCGGCTATGTGCCAGATTCCGGCGGAGCATACCAGTCCCTCAGTGCGGTTGAGAATCTTCGGATCCGATGTGCGGAATGGGGGCTTGATGAGAAACGTGAGGTTCCTCGCGTTTTGAGTCTAGTTGGACTGGACGCCGAAGAGAAAAAGAGCGTAAGCAGTTTTTCTCTGGGAATGAAACGGCGGCTGGATATAGCTACGGCTTTGTTGGGTGACACTGACCTGCTTATTTTTGATGAGCCAGCAAACGGTTTGGACCCGCTGGGCATCGAGAGTATATGGGCCCTTATCGGTCGATTGAATCGAGAACAGGGTAAGACCATGCTCATCTCTAGCCATGATTTGGATGAGTTGGCATCAGTTGCAACAAGTTGCGTGTTTATTCATGACGGCGAACTGCTGAAAAAGGAATCGATGGACGTCATAAGGGATGAGGCGTCGTCCCTAAAAGAGTATTACAGGCGCTTGATGAAGGCGGTCTCGCTATGAAGCGGGCGATCCATCCCATAAAGGCAGATATGATGCGTTTGCACAGGATGTTTCCGGCGAAGTTTGGTCTTGCGCTTATTCTGGCGTTCGGCCTTCTCTTCGGTGTCTTTCTAAAAAACGGAACAACGTTGCTCGCCTTTGGCAATAGCGTTTTTGGGGAGGATATTGGTTTCTGCTGGAATGTAATCGATCCTTCTGCACCCGATGAGTCCCTTGTGCGCAGTGCTTTTGCCGGCACGTCTCTGTTCGTTCCGCTCATCGTTTGCCTGGCGATTTTACAGGAGTGCGGCTATGAAGAGGGACACCGAATTTCTTCAGCAAGAGGTCTTACCCGCTTTAACGGGACTCTGGCACATGTACTTTCGTCTGCTTTAATAATCGGTGCAGCATATAGTGCGCTTTGCCTTCTTCTGTTTGCAATAGCGATAACACGTGGAGGGCAAAACTATGCGCATAGTATGCTGACTGCATTTTTGCCTGCAATGATAGTCAACGCCGTATTGGTGATATCGGTTGCGTTGGAGACGACGACCATCTATCGGATTACAGGCAGCGCCGTATTTAGCGGGGCTGTGGTAATAATCGGATTTGTCATGAGCTTGACGCTCTACGGAACCTTCCTCCAGGCGCCTATACCATCCTTGCGATGGATCTTGCTCCTTCCGGGACCGTACCTTGGAGTCGGATGTGCCCTTGGGTATAGCGATATGGGGCAGCTGACGCTTCTGGGATATGGCGTGGCAGCCAGCTGTCTATCGGTTTTGATTTACGCTCTCGTGAACTTTCGCGCTGGGGGTGTGCTCAATGGCTCGTCAGATTAAAAGATTCCTCCATTCAGAATTGAAGCATGTGAGCAAATGGACGTACGCCTTAATCCTGGTAATTTATGCGTGCATGGTGGTGTTGCAGATTAATTCTTTCCCGATGTGGTTCTGTAGCCTCCGTGAGAACAGTTTCTTGGGCTTTTTCCCAGACCCGACGCTTCGGCTATCGGCAGAGGATGTCCTTCTATTTGGTAATGCAGAGGTTTTTCGCGGTCTGCTGTTCAACGTAGCCCCGTTGGCTCATGCATTGTTCTTTCCGTTCATCGCGGCTTGCATTGTGCCGCGCTTTGTCAGTTCGGGCTTTATTGAGGAACCGTGGGGGTTGTCGGAGGCTCGGGGAGGGAAGCGTGTGTGCGCTATCGTTGCGCGAGTGGTGCTGTCTTCTTTTGCCCTTTTGGGCGCGTTTATCCTGTCGAGTGTCGTTTTGTACTGCCTTAACTGCGCGATCGTTTTAGATGCTCAGCAGTATTTCGACCTGAATATATTTTGCTATCGACTTCTTCTGGCGAGTGTCGTCTGCCTTGCATACGTGGTCTCTTGCGTGATTGCTGTTTCCTATTTTGGGTCCGGCTTCGGTCCGATTGGCATGCTGTTGCTTGTCAACGTTGTAGCGATCTACATACAGCTCGGGGCCAATTCCATGCTTCCGCTTCCAGCCTCGATGCTCATGTGGATTTGTGGCGTGACCCCGTTGGGGAATAGTCAATGCATTTCGATTCTAATTGACTGCCTAATAAACGTAGCAAGCGTTTTTGCCATTTGCTTTACCGTCGACCGATTACGGTCGAGATTTTTTTGATTGTTTGTGAGGGATAATCATACCGAGCATACCAAATACAAGGGTGGGCGGGCACCGTGGCTGGTGTCCGCCCACCTGGCATAGGAGGCTTTAAACTGAGTGGTTTGCGGGCTAGCGGGCCTGCTTAACCTTGGCCGCTGCCTCGACAAACGACTTCCACAGGTTAAAGTCGGTCTCGAGTGTCTGCCAGGTGTACTCGGGATGCCATTGCACGCCCAAGCAGAACGGCTGGCCCTCGACCTCGATGCACTCGGGAACGCCATCGGTTGCCTTGGCGACCAAGCGCGTGCTCTTACCCAGACGATCGACGCAGCAGTGATGTGCCGAGTTGGTCTGGATCAGCCTGTGCCCGCCAACCGCGCGCTCCAGCAGCGAGCCCGGCATGACCTCGACAGGGTGCACGGGGTCGTTGAGCACGTGGGTGTGGCGCCACTGCGTGCGGCCCTCGCGCGCACCCAGGCTCGGCACGTCCATGCACAGGGTGCCGCCGGTGGCGACGTTGAGCAGCTGCGTGCCGCGGCAGGTGGTAAAGAGCGGCTTCTTGGCGCGGAGTACCTCGTCGACCAGCTTAAACTCAAAACTATCGCGGATCTCGCAGCAGAGGGTGGGGTCGTAGGGTCGATCATCGCCCCAGCGCTTGGGGTTGACGTCCGGGCCGCCGGGAATGGCGATGCCGTCGGCGATATCGACGTAATGACGGATAACCTCAATGTCCTCGGTGATGGACATCTGCAGCGGTAGGCCGCCGGCGGCAAGGATGGCATCGACAAAGACACTTGCGATTTCTTCGTTGGGGGAGAGCGTCTCGCTTAAAAACGGCTTTGCCTCTTCCCAGCGCGGTGCGACGAGGATGAGTGGGCGGTCGGCGGGGGCGACGTCGACGTGCGGGGTGTAGGACGATGAGGCGCGGGTTCCGATCATAGGTGTTGCTTTCGAATCTGAAGGTGACAGGGCGCATGAGAGACGTGGGACAACGCTTCCGATGGATTTGCCCCACGGGGTGGCTGGCTAGTGCCCCTTGATGGAGTTGAGGAAGTCCTGGGCGCGCTTGGTCTGGGGATGGTCGAAGAACTCGTCGGGTGTGCCGGTTTCCACGATCTGGCCGTCGGCCATAAACACGACGCGATCGGCAACGCGGCGTGCGAAGTTCATCTCGTGCGTGATGACGATCATCGTCATGCCCTGCTGGGCTAGACGGACCATGACCTCGAGCACCTCGTTGATCATCTCGGGGTCAAGGGCGCTCGTGGGCTCGTCAAAAAGCATGGCCTTGGGTTGCATGGCAAGCGAGCGGGCGATGGCTACGCGCTGCTGTTGGCCGCCCGAAAGCTGTGCGGGCACCTTATCGGCCTGCTCGGCAACGCCCACGCGGCCCAGCAGGTCCATGGCGCGCTCGCGGGCCTCGTCCTTGGAGACACCCAGTACGTCGACCGGTCCCAGCATGACGTTCTGCAGGACGGTCATATGTGCGAACAGGTTGAACTGCTGAAACACCATGCCCAGCTCGGCACGCATGCGGGCAAGATCCTTGCCTTCCTGCGGCAGGGGCTCGCCCTCGATGAGGATCTCGCCCGAGTCGATAGTTTCCAGGCGGTTGATGGTGCGGCACATGGTCGACTTGCCCGAGCCCGAGGGACCGATCACAACGACGACCTCGCCGCGGTCGACCGAGAGATTGATGTCGTTGAGGACGTGCAGATCGCCATAGTGCTTATCGACGTGTCTGAGCTCGATCAGCGGCTGATTGCCGGTGGAAGAGGTGCTCTGTGCCATGGTGCTCGGCTCCTTATGACTCGAAATGGTAAAGCGTTAGCGGATGATGGTCGCGCCGGTCTTGTGCGAAACGTAGACAGCAGCCTTGTTGATTGCGACGTTGATGAGGATATAGATGACCGCGATTACCAAGTAGACCGACACGAGAGCGTCGTAGTTGGTAATGAGCACGCGGGCGTTTTGCATGAGGTCGGGGTAGCTCACCACGTAGGCGACGGTGGTGTCTTTGACTACGACCACGAGCTGCGAAATCAACGACGGAATGATAAATCGAATAGCCTGCGGCAGCACGATTTTAAAGGTGATTTTAGCCTTGGAGAGACCGAGCGCCTGGGCCGCCTCGACCTGGCCGCGCGGTACGGCGTTGACGCCGGCGCGGAAAATCTCAGCTAGCACGCCGGCTGCAGCGAGCGCGACGGGAAGCGTGAGCATCCAAAACGACGGCAGCGCGATCTTGTACTGGGGCAGCACCAAAAAGAAGAAGTAGATGAACAACAGGCTTGGTACGCCGCGGAAGAAATCGGTGAGCACACGGCAGGCCAGCTGCAACGGCTTAATGTCGCTCGTGCGGCCGAGCATAAGGGCTAAGCCTAGCACCAGCGCGATGGCGCCAGCGGTGAGTGCGACTTTAACGGTGCCCTCAAAGCCGGCAAGCAAGAACTTCCAGGTAGTGAGGTGCGTAAAGAAATACCAATAGTGGACCGAAAGCTGACCGGTCACATAAAAGCGCTGCAACACGAGGACGACGAGCGCGGCGACGGCAACAAGCGAGATGGCGGTGCCGATGCGAATCTTGGCGCGCATCTTGGGGCCGGGAGCCTCGTAGAGCGCATCGCGCATGGTAAGTGCAGGGGAGGAATGCTTGCTCATCGGAGGATCCTCACCTTCTTATCGATGTAGTTGCCAATGTGGCTCACCACAAAGGCCGTGCCCAGGTAGCCGAGCGCCGAGATAAAGAACGCGGCGACGCCGCCGAGCGAGCGCGTGTTGATGTAGCTCACCACGCCGGTGAGCTCCTGCGGCTTAAGCGGCACCTGGCTGCCCAAGGCGGTAGTGAGCATGACGGCGATAAAGAGGTTGGTCATGGGTAGCACGCTCGAGCGCAGCGCCTGCGGAATCACGATCTTGGCGAGGATGCGGCTGAAGCTCATGCCCAGCGAGCGGGCGGCTTCCACCTGGCCGACGCCGACGGTGTTGATGCCGCTCATAAAGTTCTCGGAGCCAAAGGCCGAGCCCAAGAGGACCGTGGCGACGATAACGCAGGTGCGGTAGGGCAGGACGACCTTGAGCGGCGGCAGCGCGTAGACGACGATGATGAGCAGCGCGATGCCGGGGATGTTACGGAAGACCTGGACATACAGGTCGCCAAAGACGCGCAGCGGCTTGAGCGGCGACACGCGCATCACGGTGACGGCGACGGCCAGCACCATGGCGATGGCAAACGACTCAAGCGTCATGCCCCAGGTTGCGAGCAGCGCGTCGATATAGTTCTGGCCATAGAGCGACCAGAGTTCGGAGAGACTCATGCGGACCTCCCGCCGATAAGGAAAGGGGCTCCCGTGTGTACGGAAGCCCCGACAACTCAGTGAGGAAACAGTTTACCGCAATAAAGCGCATCATGCGTTTCCGTATGGTTTCGTTGCGGCCGTTACCAGGCTCGCTGCCTAGGCGCCGATCTCGGGCAGCTCGGGAACATTGGTGTCGCCCGTACGGTCGCCGATGCAGATCTGCCACAGCTCGGTCCAGGTGCCATCGTCCTCGATCTTCTTAAGGAAGTCGTTGACAAAGGCGACACCGTCGGAATCGAGCGGCAGGCCGATGCCATAGGGCTCCTTGCTGCCGAAGGGCTTGCCGGCGATCTTGTACTTACCGGGCTCGCGGACCAGGGCGCTCTGCTGCATGTTGTTATCGATGACGTAGGCGTCAACGCGGCCCTGCTGGAGTGCCTGACGAGCCTCCTCGTCGGTCTTGAACTCCTGCTGGCTGGCCTTGGGAGCGAACTCCTCCAGGATGGCGGGGCCGTTGGAGCCGGACTGGACGGCGACGTTCTTGTCGGCCAGGTCGTCGACGCTCTTGATGTCGTCGTTATCGGCGAGCACCAGGATGGCCTGCTGGGTGTAGTAGTAGGGACCGGCAAAGGAGACGAGCTTCTTGCGCTCATCGGTAATGGTGTAGGTGGCGAAGACGGCGTCGACCTGGCCGTTCTGCAGGACGGACTCACGCGTGTCCGAGGTTACCTGGGTGATCTCGACCTTGTTCTCGCCCAGAATGTAGTTGGACAGGAGCTGTGCGATACCGGCGTCGAAGCCGCGGGTCTGACCGTCTTTCTCGTTGAGGAGGGAGAAGAGCGTGGAGGTCTGAACGCCACCGATCTTAAAGACGCCGGCGTCCTTGACGGCCGTGGCCCAGGTGCTGGCGGCGATGGCGTCGTCATCGGCCTTGGGGCCGTCGTTGACGAGCTTGTCGAATGCCTTGGCATCGAGCGTGGCGGAAACCTCGGTATCCTCGGAGTCCTTGGAGGAGCCGGTGGCGGAACCCTTGTCGGCCTCGGCGCTGGTGTCAGAGCAGCCGGCAAGACCAAGGCCGGCGACGGTTGCGAAGGTGGCGGCAACGAAGCCGCGGCGGTCGAGAACGACCTGCTGGGAGAGGTTCTTGCTCATTGTAGAACACCTTTCTCAATAAAATCCCTAGCGGTTGAGTAGAGTTATACCCTATCCCGCTCAAATGGGTCAACACGAAATAACTCAGAAACATACTTGCCTTATGGGTAATTCTACCTACCAAAAAGGGACAGGCACCTTTGTGGTGGTTCTTGCAGATGTGACGGCCTGCCTCGCTGCTTTGTCTCAATCTGTAACATCTGGACGGCCAAAAGGTCTCTATCTGTTACAGATTGAGACAAAGGTCTGGGACTAAGACGTCTTATCTAGATCTGTAACAGTTAGACGGGAATTCGGGCCCTAGATGTTACAGATTGAGATAATCGCGTCGCGAAAATTAAAACCTCCGCAGGGATGCTTCCCTTGCGGAGGTTTTCTTACTCGTTGAGTAGCCTTACGGCTTCGGCGGCCATGTTCTCGACCGTCATGCCGTTCTGGGCGAGCAGCTCGTTGGGGTCGTAGCGGTCGGGGAAGCCCTTGGCGATGCCAAAGGTGCGCGTGCGCAACGGCGTGCATGCCAGATAGCACGCCACGCGCTCGCCCCAGCCGCCGTCCAAGATGCCGTCCTCGAGGGTGACGACGACGCGATGCTCGGCGGCAAGGCTGTCGAGGAACTCGCGGTCGAGCTCGGTTGCAAAGCGCGGGTTGACGAGCGTGGCTTCGATACCGTACTCGGCGGCCAAGCGGTTTGCCACACGCTCGCCTAGCTCAAAGAAATCGCCGAGCGCGAGCACGGCAACGTCGCGGCCCTGGCGCACCACGTTGTAGCGAACGGCGCTGTAGTCGGTGACCTCGGCGGGCGCCAAATCGGGGCGGCTAACCAGGCCAATGCCCGGTACGCGGATCGCCACGGGATGCTCGCGGTGGTCGAGCGACCAGCTCAGCATGGACAGGTATTCCTCCATGCAGGCCGGCGCCAAGTAGCGCATGTTGGGAAGAGCGCCCAGCATGGAAATATCAAAGAACGAGAGGTGCGTCTCGGATGTGGTGCCAAAGATCGACGCGCCAAACACCAAGATGGTTGCGGGGGCATCGTTGAGGCACAGGTCGTGCCACAGCTCGTCGTAGGCGCGCTGCAAAAACGTGCCGTACACACCAAAGACTGGCTTGGCGCCCGAGCGCGCAAGCGCGGTGGCAAAGGTCACAGCGTGCTCCTCGGCAATGCCCACGTCGACAAACTGCTTGCCGGCCGCAGCGCGAAGCTCGGGTGTAAAGCCCATGATGTAGGGCGTGGCGGCCGTGATGCCCACGACCTGTGGATCGCGCTCGATGGCGGCGCTCAGCGCCTCGCCCGTAATATCGGCGTACGTACGCGGCGCGGGCTCGCTCGGGTGGCCCGGGCAGAGCTTGCGGCCGGTCGCCATATCGAAGGGGCCAACGTGATGCCAGCGCTCGGGATCGCTTTGGGCCGGCTCAAAACCCTTGCCCTTGGCGGTCGAGACGTGCAGCACAATGGGGTGATCGATGTCGCGCAGCTCTTGCAGCGTGTCGACCAGGGCCAACACGTCGTTGCCGGCGTCCAGATAGCGGTAGCCGAGTCCCAGCGCACGGAAAACGTTGCGCTCGGCCGTGCCGTTTGTGGCGCGCAGCTCGGCGAGATTGCGGTAGAGGCCGCCGTGGTTCTCGGCAATTGACTGGTCGTTATCGTTGACGATGATGATCAGGTTGCTGTCGAGATCGGCGGCATTGTTGAAACCCTCAAACGCCAGGCCACCCGAAAGCGAGCCGTCGCCAATAACAGTAATGACGTTATACGTGTCACCCGCCAGGTCGCGCGCGTGGGCAAGGCCGCAGCCCAAGCTCACCGAGGTCGAGGTATGCCCCATGGCGAACAGGTCATGCTCGGACTCGTCGGGATTGGCAAAGCCAGAAGCCTCGCCATAACGCTTCGGGTCGATATAGGTGTACGCGCGTCCGGTCAGCGCCTTGTGGGCGTAGGTCTGGTGCGACACGTCAAAGACAATTTTGTCGGTGGGGGAGTTAAACACGCGATGAAGCGCAACCGTGAGCTCAACGACGCCCAAGTTGGGGGCAACGTGCCCGCCGACGGCGGCGGAGCTTTCGAGGATGGCGTGGCGAATCTCGCCGCAGAGCAGCGGAAGCTCGGCGCGGTCGAGAGCCTTGACGTCCTCGGGCGTTGTCGTTTGCGTAAGCAGCATCGTTGTGGGTTACTCCATGCGAATCGTGCGCCGGCACTCCCTCGGCCGGCACAATTGCACAAGACAGTCTCGCACATTTTGGCGTTTGATATGTGACGGCGGCGCGGTAATTCGCCAACTGGTGGGGCAAAACGTTTTGTCCGATGCCATACTGATGTGTTCCATGATGTTTTTATCGATTGTGCACAGGCCGTGGCTTGCCGCCGTGAGCCGCTGGAAGGAGGCAGCATGTCCGATGCCGTTCGCGCCGAGACAGTCGCGCGCGAAGTAGACCATGCTGCCCGTCAACTGGCACAGATGGGCCGTCTGGACCTGACGCGCGAGTTTATCCAACATGGCGATGTGACGGTCTATGCACATGTGACTTCGGTAGCGCGGGCGAGCCTGTCCTTTGCCGAGCGCCTGGGCCGCGTCGGTGTCTCGGTCGACCGCGCCTCGTTGCTACGCGGAGCCTTGCTGCATGACTATTTTCTCTACGATTGGCATGACCCCGACCCGAGCCATCGACTGCACGGATTTCGGCATCCGTTTTTTGCCCTAGCGCGTGCCGAAGAGGATTTTGAGCTGACGCCGCGCGAGCGGAATATCATCGCGCGCCATATGTTTCCGCTGGTGCCGGTGCCGCCGACGTGTCGTGAGGCTTGGATTGTGTGTCTGGCTGATAAGTGGTGCGCGCTGTGCGAGACGGTCGCCGGTCGTCTGCCGCGCAAGGATGAGGCGGACGATGGTATGAGCAGCGAATCGAGTGAAAAGAGGAGAGGGTAGACGGTGGGGACCGCGATTGATATGGCTTTTGGCGGCGCGACGCTTGCCGCCTGCCCGCTCTCGGCGCTGGTGCTTTCGTTTGCCTTCTACGGTTTTTGCGGTTGGGCATGGGAATCGACGGTCTGCGCCATGCTCAACCACGGACGCTTTGCCAACGGCGGCTTTTTGCTGGGGCCGTGCTGCCCCATCTATGGTGTGGGCGGCATAGCCTGCTGGCTTTTGCTGCGCGGGATTCCGGATGCCTCGAGCCAGTTTGTCGCCGCGGCGCTTGTATGCAGCGTGATTGAGTACAGCGTAGGCGTGCTGCTCGAGAAGACGACGGGCGCACGCTTTTGGGATTACTCACACCTGCCGTTTAACTTGCACGACGTATCTGTCTGTACTGGGCCTGCGCGTTTGGCCTGGGTGCGTTGTGCATTTGTCGCCTGGTGGAGCCAGCGCTGCTGGGCCTGCTTGGCCATCTGCCGGTCTTGATCGTGCGCTTGGCGGCCTTTGCCGTCGCGATTGCGATGATGGTCGACGCGTTGTGCTCGCTGGCGAGCTGGCGCCGTCTGTCTGATCAGCTGGAGTGCGTACGCGCCGACCTTGCCGATCGCATCAACGAATCGCTCGCCGAAGCGTCCGACTCCATGCTCGAACGTATTCCCGATTCGGCGATCGACTCGGTGGCACAGACGCATATCCGCAGTCGCGCCGTTAACGCGTGGCTGGCGGAGCTGGGCGACGCGACACTCGATGCCCTGCGCGAGAAGGCTTCGATGCCGACGTTTATCTCGGATGGTGCTCGCGGCCTGGCGCTCGCTGCCCGCCGCGTGGCCGATGCCGCGCCGAGCATGCCGCGTCCGTCGCTCAGCCGTCGCCTTGCCGGTAAGCGCATGAGCCGTCCGGTGCCGAGTGTATCGCTCAGTCGTCGCGACCTGCGCTTCTTCAATGCCTTCCCGCGCTTGCGCATCAACCGCTACGAAGGCGTCATCCGAGCTACCGACCTCCGCGACCGCGCCCGCGAGCTGTTCCGACGCTAGCCGGGACAGGTACGCTCGCGGCTTCCTTGCTCGCGTATTTCCCGTTCGTTTCGCGCCCGTTGCCGCGCCGTTTCCAAGATTGCGGCACCGTTTCCATTCGACAACGCAGCGTTTAACAACGCCGTATCTGGTCTACACCAGTTGCCCCTCGGCCGCATTATGGGCGCCGACAACGTTCATGCGATCAAGGGGGAGCGAATGTACGATACGGGATCGACAACGTTTATGCTCATCTGCACCATGCTCGTGTTTTTAATGACACCGGGTCTGGCGTTTTTCTATGGCGGCCTGTCCAGGCGCAAAAATGTCATCAACACCATGCTCATGTGCTTTGGCGCCATTGGTCTGGTTGGTGTGCTGTGGATTGTTGCCGGCTGGTCGCTGGCCTACGGCGGTGACGGTTCCAGCCCGTTTATTGGAGGCCTTGACCAGCTGCTGTGCCTGCCGGTGCTCGGCCAGGTGCTGCAAGCGGCCGAGGGCACCGCGTCGGACGGCGCCGTCTACCCGGAGATTATCAACATCGCCTTCCAGATGGCGTTTGCCATGATCACGGCCGCTATCGTCACGGGTAGCCTGGCAGGTCGCGTTAAGTTTGGCGCTATGGCGGCCTTTCTGGGCATTTGGCTGCTCGTGGTCTATGCGCCGCTCGCCCACATGGTCTGGGGCGGCGAGGGCTCCTTTATCGGCGACATCATCGGCGCACTCGACTTTGCCGGCGGCGACGTGGTACACATTTCGTCCGGTCTTACCGGCCTGATCCTCTGCTTAATGCTCGGCCGTCGTCGCGGCTTTGGCATGGTGAGCTATCGCCCGCATAACGTGCCGTTTGTGGCGTTGGGCGCCGGCCTGCTTTGGTTTGGCTGGTTTGGCTTTAACGGCGGCAGCGAGTTCAAGGCCGACGCCGTGGCGGCACTCGCCATCCTCAACACCGTGACGGCCAGCGCGGCGGGTATGGTCTCGTGGCTTGCCGTCGAGCGCATGTATACCGGCCGCCCCACGCTGGTGGGTGCCAGCACCGGTTTGGTTGCGGGCCTTGTGGTGGTCACGCCCGGCGCGGGCTTTGTCGAGCCGTGGGCGGCGCTGGTCATGGGCCTGATCGTATCGCCTGTCTGCTACCTGGCCATCAGCCATCTCAAGACCAAGTTTGGCTACGACGATGCGCTCGACACGTTCGGTTGCCACGGTATCGGCGGCATCTTGGGCGGCGTGCTCACGGGCCTGTTCTGCGTGCCGGAGCTTTCGTGGACCGGTAAGGGCGGCCTGTTCTACACGGGCGACGTGTCGCTGCTCATCTCGCAGATCTTGGGCATTGTGGTGACGGTCGTCATTGTGCTGGTGCTCGACTTGGTGATCGCGGCGGTAGTCAAGGCACTGTTCCATGGCAGCCTGCGCGTGGACGAGGCCGACGAGGCGTTGGGCCTGGATGCGAGTCAGCACGGCGAGAGCGCGTATCCTTCTTTCTCCGGACTTGACTAACGGCTTCCCCAGGCACCGCACCTTGGGTTTCAAACCGTCGCTTGCGTACAAAAGTACGCGGCGCTCCTCTTTCAACCCAATCTGCGGCACCTGGGAAACCCGCGTCATTGAATGGCAATTCACTTATTTGATAAAGACAGGAATTCATTATGAAAAAGATTACGGCGATTGTTCGTGCCGAGAAGCTTGAGGTTCTTAAAGACGCGCTGTTTGCTGCTGATGTTCGCGGTATGACTATCAACCAGGTGCAGGGTTGCGGCGCACAGCATGGCTGGAAGGAATACGTGCGCGGCAACGAGTTGCTTGTCAACACGATCCCTAAGGTGCAGTTCACGCTCATTTGCGCCGATGAGCACGTCGATGGCATTGTCGACATCGTCTGCAACGCTGCTCGCACCGGTGCCGTTGGAGACGGCAAGATTTGGGTCGAGCCGGTCGAGGAGGTTATCCGCATTCGCACCGGCGAACACGGCCCCGCCGCGGTGTAGGACAATCTTTCGCCCGACGGGCGTGCCTCTCTTGGGGTGCGCCCGTTCTCGTCTACAATATCGTGCAGACGAAGGAGAGGCATGCCCATGATCAAGATGTTTGCGAGCGACTTAGACGGAACGCTGCTGAACACCCTGCACGAGGCGGATGGGACCATCCGCCGTGCCATTCGCGAGCTGACTGAGGCGGGACTCCACGTGGTTCCCGCGACCGGGCGCTCGACGTTGCCAATCGGCGAGCATGGCTTTACGGGCCTGGCGCTTGACGCCTGCTGCTCCAATGGATCAATCGTGCGCGACAGCCATGGCGAGGTGCTCAAGACCTGGACCATCGACCCGCAGATTACCGAGGAGCTGCTCAAGGCGTTCCCGGACATTTGCTTCGACTGCTCCACGCCCGATGGCATGTTCTCGAGCGGTTCGTTCGAGATACACCAGGCGGGTTTTAAGAAGGACAGCCCTATCAAGCGCATCGTGATGCGCGGCATGCGCGCGCGTGGCGGCTATCACGAGGAGCAGTATTTCGATCAGTCGATCGGCGACATCTTGCGCCACGATGTTTGCAAGATCAACTGCCGCGTGACCTCGCCCGAGCTGGAGTGCGACCTTAAGGCATATTTGGCTGAGCGCTCGGACCGTGTGGTCAACGCGCCGTTTGATCCGGTGATGTTTGAGATCACGGACGTGGCGTGCAACAAGGGCGAGAGTGTGGCTTGGCTGGCGGGCTACTACGGTATTGCCGAGGACGAGGTCGCGGTTTACGGCGACGGCGGCAACGACATTGCCATGCTCAAACGTTTCCGCCACAGCTACGCGACCAAAAACGCAAGCGATGCAGCTAAGGCCGCCGCGAGCGCGACCATCGGCAGCTGCATGGTCCACGCCGTCCCCAAACACATGCTCGCCACCATGCGCAAGCAAAACTCCCGCACTGTCATCGAATAATGTGACAAAGGGACAGTCCCTTTGTCACATCCAAAATATTGCCTTTACGTGTTGATGCACACGGTGTGCAATAATACTCGCACTGTGCAATAGCGCACAGGTTGAGTAACAAGGAGGACGCTTGTCCCAGCTCGAGAAATGCGATCGCCGGTCCCTTCGCTCGCAGCGTGCCCTTCGCCAGGCACTTGCCAGCGAGCTTGCCGAAAGCGGCGACCTTTCGCGCATTAATGTCGCGTCGCTCACCGAGCGCGCTGGCCTTACGCGCCGCACGTTCTATTCGCACTACCGCGATATCCCTGACTTTATCAGCCAGATCGAGAACGGCCTGCTTGCCGAGATTCGCGAGCGGGTGGAGCTTATCACCGCAGCTCAATTACCCGATCTTTACCGCAACATCGACGAGCTCGAGCCGGCACCCGGTTCGGTTGAGCTGCTGCGCTATCTTGCGGCTAATCGCGACCTTATCGGGGCCCTGCTGGGCCCGGGCGGCGACCCCGCCTTTATTAAAAAGATCATCGATACCGCCCGCGAGGCCGTGGTGCCGCGTGCACAGACGGGCATTTTGGGTTTGGCACTGGGCACCTTCTTTGACTACTACGTCACCTATGTTGTGAGTGCCGAGGTCGGCATGATCCAGCGTTGGTTTGAGCGTGACCTTTCCGAATCGCCCGAGACCATGGCGCGCATTATGACGGTCATCGCTTTTGTGCGCCCTGGTGACCTGTATGGCCAACCCATCGATATCAACGTGCCGGAATACGGCATGAAGCTATTGAATCTGCAGCTCGAGGACGCGGCCGACACCGCCGCAGCCGTCGAGTCCAACAACTAAGAGGAGAGACAGATGAGCAAACTCGTCGAGGGCATCAAGGACCGCATGGTCGCTGCCGCACGCGAGGCCGCGCCCGCCGTGGTGGACGCCGCGCAGAAGGCCGCGACCGCGGCTGCCGAGAAAGTTGCCGAGGCAGTTGCCGATGCCAAGAACGCGGCAGGGGAGACGTCCATCGCCAGTGAGCCCGCCACCGCCACCGAGCCCGTAGCCGCCGCCCACGCCCCCGAAGGCGCGATCTTCAACCCCGGCAACGCCCACGGCAACCTGCACCTGGGCATCGACGTGGGCTCCACCACCGTTAAGCTCGCCGTGCTCAACGACGACAACCAGATCGTCTACGCCAAGTACCAGCGCCACCACACCGACGTCCGTGCCTGCGCCCGCGACCTGTTCGAGGGCGCTGCGACCGTGCTGCCGACGGCCCAGATGACCTGCGCCATCACCGGCTCGGGCGGCCTGCTGCTGTCCCAGTGGCTCGACCTGGAGTTTGTCCAGGAGGTCATCGCCAGTAAGCGCGCCGTCGAGACCCTTATCCCGGCCACCGACGTCGCCATCGAGTTGGGTGGCGAAGACGCCAAGATCATCTACTTCGATAATGGCATTGAGCAGCGCATGAACGGCACCTGCGCCGGCGGCACGGGCGCGTTCATCGACCAGATGGCAACCCTGCTGCACACTGACGCCAGCGGCCTTAACGAACTCGCGGCCAACGCCACCACCATCTATCCCATCGCCAGCCGCTGCGGCGTTTTTGCCAAGACCGACGTGCAGCCGCTGCTCAACGAGGGCGCCCGCCCCGAGGACGTGGCCGCCTCCATCTTCCAGGCTGTCGTGACTCAGACCATCTCGGGCTTGGCGTGCGGCCGTCCCATCCGCGGCAACGTCGCCTTCCTGGGCGGCCCGCTGCAGTACCTCTCCGAGCTGCGCCACCGCTTCTACCTCACGCTCAATCTGGACGAGGAGCACCGCATTGTGCCCCAAAACGCCCACCTGTTTGTGGCGAGCGGCGCCGCCATGGCGCACGAGTCCAACAAGCTCAGCACGTTCCCTCAGCTCATCGAGGCCATCGATGCCCTGGGTGACACGCAGGGTGCCGAGGTCGAGCGTCTGGATCCGCTCTTTGCCACTGACGAGGACTTTGCCGAGTTCAAGGGTCGCCACGACCAGGAAGTCGTCCCCAAGGGCAAGCTCGACGGCTACACCGGCCGCGTGTTCATCGGCATCGACGCCGGCTCCACCACCATGAAGGCCGCACTCGTGGGCGAGGACGGCCAGCTGCTGCACACCTGGTACGGCAACAACAACGGCGACATCCTAGGCACGGCCAAGGTCATCATGGCCGATTTCTACAACCATATCCCTGCCGGCTGCACCATCGGCCACGTGACCACTACCGGCTATGGCGAGGCACTGCTCATCGAAGCCCTCAAGGCCGACTCCGGCGAGATCGAGACCGTTGCGCACCTGCGCGGCGCCAAGGCGTTCCTGCCCGGCGTCGAGTTTATTCTGGACATTGGCGGCCAGGACATGAAGTGTCTGCGCGTCAAGGACGGCGTTATCGAGCACATCATGCTCAACGAGGCCTGCTCGTCGGGTTGCGGTAGCTTTATCGAGAGCTTCGCCGTCTCTATGAACATGGACGTGCGCGCGTTCGCCGACGCCGCCATCCATGCCAAGGCCCCGGTCGACCTAGGCAGTCGCTGCACGGTCTTTATGAACTCGCGCGTCAAACAGGCGCAAAAGGAAGGCGCCACGGTGGGCGACATCGCGGCCGGCCTGTCCTATTCCGTCATCAAGAATGCCCTGTTCAAGGTCATTAAGCTGCGCGATCCCAAGGAGATCGGCAGCCAGGTGATCGTCCAGGGCGGCACCTTTATGTCCGATGCCACGCTGCGCGCATTTGAGCAGCTCACCGGCGTTCATGCCGTGCGTCCCGACATCGCCGGCTGCATGGGCGCCTACGGTGCGGCCCTGCTCGCCCGCGATCGCGCCGGCGCCGACGGCACCTCGACCATTCTTTCTGCCGAGGACATCGCGCACCTTACCGTGACGCAAAAGCATGTCCGCTGCGGCCGTTGCTCTAACAACTGCCAGCTTACCGTCAACGACTTTGGCGGCGGCAGGCGCTTCATTACCGGCAACCGCTGCGAGAAGGGCGCCGGCCACAAAAAGCAAAAGACCGAGGCCCCCAACCTCTTCAAAAAGAAAAACGAGCTGCTCTTTAACCGCGAGGTGCTGAGCCCCGACGAGGCCCCGCGCGGCACCGTCGGCATCCCGCGCGCGCTCAACATGTACGAGAACTACCCCTTCTGGCACGCGTTCTTTACGCGCCTGGGCTTTAGCGTGCAGCTGTCCGACCAGTCGAGCAAGAAGACCTACCAGGCGGGCATCGAGTCCATGCCGTCCGAGAGCGTGTGCTACCCGGCAAAGATGAGCCACGGCCATGTGATGAACCTCATCGACCGCGATGTCGACTTCATCTGGATGCCGTGCGTGCGCTGGGAGCGCAAGGAGGATCCGACGGCTGGCAACTGTTACAACTGCCCCATCGTCATGAGCTACCCCACAGCGCTGGCGCTCAACATCGACGAGATTCGCGAACAGAACATCGAGTTCCTGTATCCGTTTGTGCCGTATCACGATAAGACCGAGCTTAAGCGCCGTCTGTACCAGGTGCTCGCCGTCGACCGTGTGGCCGATGCGCAAGCCGGTCGCGGTCGCGTGCGCGGTCCCAAGATCACGCGCTCCGAGGTCGATGCCGCCGTCAACGCTGCTTTTGAGGCCGACGCGCGTTTCCACGAGGATATCCAGACCATGGGCGAGGAGGCTCTTAAGTGGGTCGAGGACCATGGCGGTCACGGCATCGTGCTCGCCGGTCGTCCCTACCATAACGACCCCGAGATCAACCACGCCCTGCCCGAACTTATCTCGAGCTTTGGCTTTGCGGTCTTTACCGAGGATTCGCTTGCGCATCTGGTAAAGCCCGAGCGTCCGATTCGCGTCGTCGACCAGTGGATGTACCACAGCCGCCTGTACGCCGTCGCCCGTTTTGTGACGATGCGCAACGACCTGGACCTGATCCAGCTCAATTCCTTCGGCTGCGGCCTGGACGCTCTGACCACCGATCAGGTGCAGGAGATTCTGGAAGCCAGCGGCAAGATCTACACCGTGCTTAAGATCGACGAGGTGTCTAACCTGGGTGCCGCGCGCATCCGCATCCGCTCGCTCATGGCAGCGCTCAAGGACCAGGAGGCCGAGCGCCTGGCCGATGCCACGGCCGCGGGCGAGGCCTACGAGCAAGGCGATGCCGCGCCGGTGGCGCCCTCCACGGATGCCCCCGCGTTCGCGAGCCGCAAGTACACGTTTGAGGCGCAGCGTGAGAGTGCTTCGACCGCGTGGCCCAAGGTGCCCTTTACCGAGCAGATGCGCGAGGAGGGCTACACCATCCTGTGCCCGCAGATGGCGCCGATTCACTTTGACCTGGTCAAAGAGGTGTTCCGCGGTGCCGGCTACAACTTGGAGCTGCTGCCCTCGACCGACCACGATGCCGTCGAGGCTGGCCTGCGCTACGTGAACAATGACATTTGCTATCCGTCGATCCTGGTGACGGGCCAGATTATGGAGGCCATCGAGAGCGGTCGGTACGATCTGTCCAAGACAGCCGTGGTTATCAGCCAGACCGGCGGCGGCTGCCGTGCCACCAACTACATCGCACTCATCCGCAAGGCCCTGCGCGAGAGCGGCCACCCCGAGATCCCGGTGATCTCGCTTTCGGCCGTGGCGCTCGGTGAGGACAACCCCGGCTTTAAGATTACGCCGGCACTGCTTAAGCAGGCAGTCTACGCAGTGCTCTTTGGTGACGTCATGATGCAGATGCTCTATCGTTGCCGCCCGTACGAGGCCACGCCCGGTGCCGCCAACGCACTCTACGAGGAGTACATGGCGCGCGCCCGCAAGCTGGCGCCTAAGTTCAACAGGCGCAACTACACCAAGTTGTGCCGCGAGGCCATCCGCGCGTTCGACACCATGCCGCTTGTGGGCGAGGGTACCAAGCCGCGCGTGGGCGTGGTTGGCGAGATCCTGGTCAAGTTCCATCCCACGGCCAACAACCACGTGGTCGATGTCATTGAGCGCGAGGGCTGCGAGGCCGTGGTACCGGGCCTGCTCGACTTCTTCCTGTACTCCATGAGCAACGCCGAGCTTCAAAAAGACGAGCTGGGAAGCTCTGCCACGGCGCGCGCTAGCATGCAGGCGCTCATTAAGCTGGTGGACTGGATGCGCACGCCGGTGGAGGAGATGCTCGAAAAGTCCCGCCGCTTCGAGGCGCCCGAGCGCATTGGCACCATGGCGGACAAGGCTCGTACGGTGCTTTCGGTGTGCAACAACATGGGCGAAGGCTGGCTGCTCACGGCCGAGATGCTCGACCTGATCGACCACGGTGCGCCCAACATCATCTGCACGCAGCCCTTCGCGTGCCTGCCCAACCACGTAGTGGGTAAGGCCGTGATCAAGGAGCTGCGCCGCCAGCATCCCGAGAGCAACATCGTCGCGGTGGACTACGATCCCGGCGCGTCCGAGGTCAACCAGCTCAACCGCATTAAGCTCATGATCAGCGTGGCCAAGGAAAACATGCGCGCCGGCAAGGGCTTTAAGCTCGAGAAGGTGGCGCCGCTCGCGATGGACGAGGTCACCGGCCAGATGCGTGCCCACGATGGCTGCGTGAGCTGCGGCTCGGTCGACGAGAGTGCCGTGGCGTCGGTCGCTGAGCGCCTGGGACGCGGCATTAAGAAGTAACTGGCCTGCTTTGGGCTAGATATGAGACAAACGGGTGGTAGCCGTACCGGCTACCACCCGTTTTTGCTGGACATATGTTGCGTAAATCGTTTTGTCGCAGCCTTCTGTGCACTCGAATTTCGGAAGTGCGGGAAAAAACGCGAACCTCCTGAGCACACCGCCTTTTTAGACTCTCGCGACCTGCGGTTTTGTTGTAAAAAAAGCCGGTCTGGTCGGCGAAACCCGATTTTTTCCCGCACTTCCGAAAACAGCGGTTCAGCAGCGCCAAAAAATGCCCTAAAAATCGAGAGTTAATGAACAGGTGTAGCCGTTCGCCGCAAATTACCGTCCGTTTATAGAACCCACCCCCAGCGTGCTGTCCCCTTACGGTTGAATAAATACACATCTATGGAATTACGTAAGAGAGGACTGTTCCTATGAGCTACAAGACCGTTTGCGTTGCCGGCGGCGGCGTGCTGGGAAGCCAGATTGCCTTTCAGGCAGCCTACTGCGGCTTTGATGTAACGATTTGGCTGCGCAGCGAGGGCAGCATCGGCCGTACCCAGCCCAAGATTGATCACGTGCGCGAGGAGTACATCGCTGCTATCGAGGGCATGGCGGACGGCACGGGCGAGTGGTGCGCCGGTATCGCCGATAGCGGCAAGCCCTTCGACAAGGAGGCGGCACTCGCCGCCGTCGAGCGTGCCTACTCCACGCTCAAGCTGGAGCTCAATCTTGCAAAGGCAGTGGCCGACGCCGACCTGGTCATCGAGTCCATGGCCGAGGACACCCAGGCAAAGATCGACTTCTACAAGAAGCTTGCCCCGGTTCTCCCGCAAAAGACCGTCGTCGTGACCAATTCCTCCACGCTGCTGCCGAGTACCTTTGCCAAGTACACCGGCCGCCCCGAGAAGTACCTGTCGCTGCACTTTGCCAACTCTATCTGGAAGAACAACATGACCGAGGTCATGGCCCAGAGCCAAACCGACAAGCGCTACTTCGACGAGCTCGTCGACTTCGCCAACGATATCCGCATGCTTGCCCTGCCCGTCAACAAGGAAAAGAACGGCTACCTGCTCAATTCCATGCTGGTGCCGTGGCTGCTTTCGGGCCTTGACCTGTATGTCTCGGGCGTGAGCGACCCCAAGAGCATCGATCTCGCGTGGACGCGCGGCACCGGCGCTCCCAAGGGTCCGTTTCGCGTATTCGACACGGTGGGTATCCAGACGGCCTACAACATCGTCATGCAGTATCAGAAGGTCCCGGGCCTGGTGAGCCCGCTGCTCAAGAAGATGATGATGCCCTACAACTTTAAGGCTATGGCATCCGTCCTCAAGAAAATGCTCGACGAAGGTAAGCTGGGCGAAAGCTCGGGCGAGGGCTTCTTCAAGTACTAAAAAATGACATCTCGGGGACGGAGGAAAACGGATCATTTTCGGCCGCCAACAGTGAGAAGATGGACCCAGAAATAGAAAGGAGTGGCAATGGGCCGGCTCGGGCTTTGAGGACAAGCTGCTGCAAGCCCAGGGCGATTTTTCGCTCAACGCGGGCCAGCACAGCGTGACCTATCTGCCAAACGACAAGACGGCAACGACCGGTCGCTACCAGGTGCTGCTGTACGACAACAACTTTGGCGCGGCCAAGAGCTACCCCAAGTTCGACTGGGGCCAGCTGGGCGCCGCGGTGGTGACCGACTATAGCAAGGGCACGCATTCGTTTGGGCGCATCTTTACGGTGGACGAGACCGCGCGCACCTACGAGCTTGTGGACCAGATCGCAGTGCCGTTCTCGGGCTACGTAAGCAGCGCACAGCGCGTTGGCGATTCGAATAGTATGCTCGTGGCTTCGGGCCAGGCCAAGACCTTCACCGAGTACGATCGGTACGGTCTGGCCATCACCACCTACGAGATGGAAGCCGAATAGTACATCTACCGCGTGTACAAGTACGAGCTGTAGAGCCGCGCTTAGGTTTGACCAATGGAGTATGAAAACACGCCGTTCGTCGATGTCCCCTCCGCGAATGGCAGCCATATGGTTTGATGTCAGAAACATATAGTGTCGACAGCCTACTGGCGACGTTCCCCCTGATATCGGAGGTTCCAGGTATGTTTCGCGCTCCGTTAAACAACTATCGGTTGGGCTAACATGGGTCGCCGTGCTACTTCGATAACCCTTGCAGTGGTCTGCCTGGCTGTGCTCCTGGGCGCTACAGGGCTGTTTGCTATAAGCCGAGAAACGTCCTATATGCAGGAATGCGCTTCCGAAGGGTTTGCCATTGATGGTTACTATCGGGATGACAAAACGAGTCGGGAAACCCTGGCTTTTCTTGAGGAGGACAACTGTCGATGGCAGCTGGTCGACCAAGACGGAATCTGCGCAGACGGGCAGTTTAAGCGTATGGACGACCCCAATATCCTGGTGTTAAAGAGGGAAAACGGCGAAGAATTCGGTACGGTCCACGTGGCGTATATGTCACGCCGACGCGAGCAAGGCCAGCTCTATCTATTTAGAAATAGCAAAGTGACCCGATTTTATCTGGTGAGCACCAAACCTGCGTTTACGGTGGAGTCTGGCGATGTCGATCCGGCCAGTTGATTCACGGCAATAAAACGGCGAGCGGGGCGCGGGTGTGAACTGAACCCCGCTATTTGCTCGTGTCCGTATCGCGTCTGCGCCTCGTCGTAGCTTGCATCCGTGCGAGCGTTCATCCCGCGCCGGCATCACTTCACGTCAAACTCCACGCGATCGAGTTCGGGCACATTGAGGTCGATGAGCTTGCGGGCGACATGGCGGTCGTGCTCCCCGAGCGTCTCGCTTGTCGTCACGTGAGCGACAACCTCGCGCTCAACCATGCCCTCTTCCTCGCCTTCGGTAGCCGAAGTCTCGACGGCGACGGTGTAATCCTTAAAGCCCGGCAGCACCGCGGAAAGTTCGCGCGTGGTTTCGGTGACGCCGTAGCCGTCCTGCACGCCGGCCTGCGCCGAGCCAATGGACCCCGCGGTCATAACGATGCAGGGGATGGCAAAGATCACCGTACCCACGATGATGCGGCGGCGCACCTTGTGCGACAGCTCATCGACCTCGGCATTTTCCTCAGCGGTCACAATGCCGTCGCCGTTGAGGTCACGCTTGAGCGGTACACGTAAAAGAAGCAATACGGCTTCGGCCGCCAGTGCGATAAAGACGACGTTGATGCCAAATTCGTAGAGGGCCGAGAGGAACAGCGACCCGCTCGCGATGGCAATGCCGCAACCCGCCGCGCACAGGGGCGGCATGAGCGCAGTCGCCACGGCTACGCCGGCAATGAGCGTCGAAGGCTCCTGGTCGCGCGAGTTGCCCAGCCCGCCCGCAAAGCCGCCCGCGAGCGCGACGGCAAGGTCCCATACGGTGGGTGTCGAGTTATCGATGATGGCGGCCGTGGTGGTGCCAAGGGGCGAGAGCTTAAAATACAGCGTGGAAGTGATCAGGCAAAGGACCATCTGCAGCGCGAGGCCGGCAATTGCCTTGAGGGTAATCTCGCGGTCGAGCGTGGCGATGCCGTAGGCCATGGCAAGGACCGAGCCCATGAGCGGGCAGATGAGCATGGCGCCCACAATGGCGATGTCCGAATCGATATCGAGGCCGACACTCGCGATCAGCATGGCGATAATGAGGATGCACAGGTGAGAGCCGGTCAGGCGCGCCCCGTTTACAAAGCGCTTGCGAATCACGTGATAGGGGGCGCGACCCTCGCGAATGTTGAATGCGCGCCTCAGGAAGCGACCGGCGTTCTCCATGACCTCGCTATAGGCAGGGCGGATGCCGTGGCGCCGGTGATGGCGCTCGCGCAGTCGCTTGAGCTGCTGGTTATCGAGTTTCATGTTCACCTCGCTTCGCCGCGGGCTATGCATCGCGCCCGCTGCCTCTACTCTACACCGCGGCAGGCGGGGTGGTCATCTTGACGTGAAACTTAGACGAGTAGGTAAAGGGGGCGCGTCAAATGAGGTTGAAGCCGAGGGTTTCGGCAGATACAGAAAAGCGCGGGGCCGGATGGTCTCCGACCCCGCGCTCTGCACGGGTACGTTGTTGTTGGGTTTAGCCCAGCAGGCTCAGGCCCACGGAGATGAACGCCAGGATAACCCCGACGACGGACTCGCCGCCCAGCAGGCCACTGGCAACGACCAGGCCCTGCTCCTGGAAGGCGGCATCCTTGGCGGCCTTCTCCTCGTCCGACAGACCGGCCTCGGCGTCGCGGTGTGCGGCCCACTTGTCGTAGGCGAGCTTGACGCAGGAGCCCAGGAATGCCGTGAGCGACATGTAGAACGGCAGGTACACGCCCAGGCCGATCATCATGGCCGGAATGCCGAGCCAGTACATGACGATGCCGGCGATAAAGCCGCCTGCGAACCACGGCACGCTCGGGATGCCCGAGACCATGGTGGCGACCACGCTTGCCTGCGCGGCCACAAAGCTCTTGTCGGGACCAAAGGCGTCCGGACCATAGGCGGTGACGAGCGCGACCATGACAGCGGCAGCGACCAGGGCGCCCACGATGCCGCCAATGGCCTGGCCGACCCACTGTGCACGCGGGTTGGTACCCAGTACAGCTCCGGCCTTAAAGTCGTTCATGACGTCGCCCGCAAGGCCGCACGCCACGGCCACGATGCCGGCGATAAAGAACAGCTTGACCTGTGCGAGCTGCGCGAAGGCTGCCACGATGAGCATGACGATGAGACCAAAGATCTCCATAGGGTCGATACCCGTCTGGCCGCAGCTCTGAGCGCTCATGATGGTGGTGACAAAGGTGAACAGCGTGACGATGACGGCCGGGACGGGACCGAGGTCGAGCGCGATGGCAACGATCACGGCGATTGCTGCGGTGCCCAGGCCGATGATGCCGGCGTCGAGCTTAAGCGAGCCCGAGATGAGCGACTGCTCGTCGGTGTCGGTGGAGCTGTCGGCGGCGAGGCCACGGACGATGCCGGCGACCTGCGGCAGGATGTCCTTAAGGACAACGGCGACGCCAAAGCCCATCATAAGGCCCATACCGAGGGACTTGACGATACCCTGCGCGGTCACAATATCGAACAGGCCGGCAGCGTTGCCGCCAACGATGATGCCAAAGTTGCCCAGCAGCGCGCCGGCAAACCAGAAGGCGACGGGGGCAAAGCCCACCAAAAAGCCGATGGACAGCAACATGGGCGAGTTGTAGATGGCAAAGGTCACGCCGGGGATATTGAGCGTGCACAGCATGCTGGGCACCACGCCCAGGGCGTCGCGCAACACGCTGTAGATGCCTGCAATGGCCATGGAGCCAAAGAGCTGCTTGCCGGTCTTGCCGCCGGCCTCGGTGGCGCGCAGGGTCTGAGCTGCGGCGTTGCCGGTGGGGAACTCCAGCGCGGCGTCCACGATAAAGTGACGGTGGATGAGCGCTGTTGCCAGAAGGCCCAAGATGGTGCCGGCGAGCGCCACGATGAACATGTCGAGCCAGCTGATCTGGTCGGCATAGCCCAGCATCCAGGCGCCCGGGATGGTAAACGCCAAGCCGCCGGCGACCATGGCGCCCGCGGACATGATGGTGTGGGTGACGTTGGCCTCGTTGAGGCTGGCGTTGCCCATGAGCTTCAGGAAGAACAGCGAAATGACGGCAGCGAAAATGATCGGCCAGGGGAGCGCACCCATCTTGAGGGCGGTATAGGCCGAGCTTGCCGTGATAATCACGCAGCCAAGGACGCCGATGACGACGCCGCGCAGCGTGAGTTGACCGCGCATCGAGGTGCGGTTCGAGGGATTGCTCATATAGAACTCCTTTGCGTATATCCGCTTCCCCCGCAAGCGCCGCTACGGATACGGCGCGGGAAGTCGGGTTACCAAGGGCCGCCGCGTGAGCTCGCGCACGACCGCGCATCAGTATAGCCGCAAGCTAGTCATTTTGGGATGACTGGTTTAGGTAGGCGATATACTGCTGGGCAGACGAAAGGAGTGCCGACGATGCTTAATGGCTGCGCATATATATTGACGGTCGACGTGGGCAACACATTCATTCGCTTTGGCCTGTTTGCCGAGGATTCGGCCGCGGCGCAGGAATGCCCGCTTGCGACGTGCGAGATCACGACGCCGCCGAGCATCACGGCCGACGAGGCGCGTATGAGGCTCGTACAGGTCATGGGCGCGCTAGCAATCGATGCGGGCATGCCGGGTGTGCTCGTTCCCGCGGCGGCCGTGCTGAGTTGTGTGGTGCCGGCGCTCGAGCGCCCGTGGAAGGCGGCGCTTTCCCGCACCTGCACGGGGCGCGTGCTCACCGTGGGGCCGGGCCTCAAGACCGGCATGCCCGTGCACTACGACGATCCGGCCGAGATCGGCCCCGACCGCATCGCCGACGCCGTGGCGGCCCGTGTCGTCTACGGCTCTCCGTGTATCGTGATCGACCTGGGTACTACGACCAATATCGAGGTCATCGATGCGCGCGGAACCTTTGTCGGCGGCGTTATCGCGCCGGGTCTGGCGCTTGGCGCCCGCTCGCTTTCGGCCGCTGCGGCGCGCCTGCCGCAGGTCGAGCCCTCGGCACCCACGCATGTGATCGGTCGCAACACGCGCGAGGCCATGCGCTCGGGCGTGGTCTTGGGCGAGGTGGCCCGCATCGACGGCATGCTCGACATGGTGCTTGCCGAGATGCGCTCGACCAAGGCGGCGGGGGAGGGCAGCGTGCCCATCGTCATCACCGGCGACGATGCCGAGGCGCTCGCGGCGTTGGTCGGTCACAGCCTGACGGTAGACGACGCACTGACGCTACGGGGTCTCGCCGAACTGTACCGCATCAATCAAAAGCCCCGTCGCGCGTAGCGATGGGGGCGGTGGGACAAAAACGTCTCCACCTTTCACCTGCTACAATGGGTCAAACTATTGCGATTTCGGAGGTGTCTGCCATGTCGGACGATCTTCATCAAACTGCGTCGGGCAAGCGCCGCGACGTTATTAGCTGGGACGAGTTCTTTATGAGCGTGGCCATCGCCGCGCAGCGCCGCAGCAAAGATCCCAATACGCAGGTGGGCGCGTGCATCGCCAGCACCAACCACCGCATCCTTTCGGTGGGCTACAACGGTACGCCCTCGGCACTCAACGATGACTTTTTCCCGTGGGGCACGAGCGATGACCCGCTGCAGGACAAGCATAACTACGTAGTCCATGCCGAAGCCAACGCCGTGCTCAACTACCGCGGCTCGCTCAAAGACCTTGAGGGTTCCACGGTCTACGTCACGCTGTTCCCGTGTCATGACTGCGCCAAGATCCTGGCGCAGGTGGGCGTGGGCGAGGTTGTCTACCTGGACAATAAGTACGCCGACACCGACGACGGCCGCATCAGCCGTCGCATTCTCGACTCCTGCGGCATTAGCTACCGCCAGGTTATCGTCGATGTCCACATCGGCACCGGGGAACAAACTCAGCAGTAGCGGCAGCGTGTGCTAGCGCCGGGCGTCGGCAAAAGCAGCTAAAAAAGCCCCGTCCCAAATTGACTGCTCGTGAAAGTCGTGTCCGCACGCATGGCTGGCGCCTAAGCGGGTACATGGCTGTAGTAACATAGCCCCTGTCCGCGGGCGTGCCCGCGTTATTGTGAGAAAGGAGCCCCTGTGGCTGTTAACGAAGAGCTGCTTAAGAAGGTTCTTGAGGAGATCCGCCCCAACCTGCAGGCTGACGGCGGCGATATGGAGTATGTGGGCGTCGACGACGAGGGCGTCGTCCAGCTTGAGCTTCAGGGTGCCTGCGCCGGCTGCCCTATGAGCGCACTGACCCTGTCCATGGGTATCGAGCGTATTCTCAAGGAGCACGTACCCGGCGTTACCCGTGTCGAGCAGGTCAATGCCTCCGGCGAGACCGAGGACCTGTACGACGAGTACGCGCCGTTCTAAGATGCGAAAGCTGCGGACGGCGTACTCCGCATAGACGTTACGCCCAAATATGCGACTGCGAGCGAAAGGCCCGCGGCCGCATTTGTATGTAGGGAGTAGGAGGGTCGACATGCTCAACGACCTCTACCATATGCTTGATCCCGTCGCCATTTCGGCGGGGCCCATCACCATCTACTGGTACGGCTTGGCCTATGTGGTCGGAGCTCTGCTCACGGCGGTCGTCATGTACCGCACACAGCGCCGTTGGGGTTTCGATATTACAGGCGACGACCTGACAAGCGTCGTGGTCGGCGTGGTCTTTGGCCTTATCATCGGCGCCCGCCTGTTCTACGTCATCTTTTACGGCGACGGCTACTACTGGGTACATCCGCTCGAGATCTTTGCCACCAACGAGGGCGGCATGAGCTTTCATGGCGGCCTGGTGGGCGGCATCATCGGTGGCGCGCTCGTGTGCCGTATGTACAAGCTCGATGCCTGGACTATCGCCGACCTTGCCGTTATCGGTGCTCCGCTGGCCCTGTGCCTGGGGCGCTGCGCCAACTTTGTCAACGGCGAGCTGTGGGGCAAGCCGACCGATCTGCCCTGGGGTGTGATCTTCGGCGGCGCCGCGGGCGATATGCCACGTCACCCCTCCCAGCTCTACGAGGCATTTCTCGAGGGCATTGTGCTCTTCTGCATTCTGCAGGTGTTCAGCCGCAAAAAACCGCTGCTGCCCCAGGGTACGTTTATGGGCGTGTTTGTGATGGGTTACGGCATCGTCCGCTTCCTCGTTGAGTTTGTGCGCGTGCCCGATGCCCAGCTGGGCTATCTGCTGGGCGGCGTCATCACCATGGGTCAGCTGCTGAGCCTGCCGCTCGTAATCGCAGGACTGGCGCTCATCATCTTCGCCCGACACCGCAATCGCCCCCAGCGCATCTACCTCGACGCCTAGCCACCACATGTCACCACAAGGGGGACAGGCACCTTTGTGGTGGTTTTGCCGGGCAACGATGACAGAACCGTAACGTTTCCCCAGATAAAACCTGCCAAAATAAACCTGTCCCTTTTTGGCAGGTTTCTAGAAAGGCTATTCGGACTGTGAAGGATTCCGACCTCTCCGCAACGGCTGCGCGCGACGCCGCCCGCATCGTTTGGTTTAAGCGCTATCCCGCCAAGCAGACGCTCATCGCATTTTTGCTCGCGCTGTTGGCGACCACGGCGTTTTCCATCGATCCCGCCCCGGTGTCGAGCAACGCAGTCTTGGCAATTGACCCCAAAGCCTCGGGCATGCTGTACGTGTGCTACGAGGTGCTCCTCTCGTTTGCCGGCCATACCGACGCGGTCATGCTGCTTGCGCTTGCCTGCCTGCTTACGCTGCCGTTTCGCTACGTATTCTTTGGCCGCGGTGACGCTTGGCGCCCGTCGGTCGTGCTGCCATCGCTGTTCTTTGCCGTTTGCATGGTGTTCGGCCGTAGCTACGACCTTACCGATTCGGCAGAGATTGTGCTGGGCGACAAGGCACGCGTTATCTGCGCCTGGATTGGCGGCGCGGGCTGGATGATTCTGGCGATTGTGGCCTTCTATCTGGCTTTTGAGTTTTTGGATTGGTTGAGCTCCCGCCGCATTCCGTTTTCGGAGACCCACTTTGGCCGCGTGTGGCGTGTTGCCCACGCCGTGCTCTCGGTCCATCCCTTTGTCGGGCCGTTTCTTGTGCTCATGATTGCCTGGGCGCCCACGCTTATCGCCTCGCTGCCCGGCCTCTTTATGGGAGATACGGGCGCGCAGATCCGCCAATGGTTCAACTACCCCAACGGCACGAGCGATTACCTGCGCCTGCTTAACCCCAACGTGCTGCTCAACGGCCATCATCCGGTGGTGCACACGGCCATCATCGGCTCGTGCGTGCAACTGGGGCTTTCGCTGTTCAATAGCGCCAATGCGGGCCTTGCCATCTACACCTGTGCCCAATTTGTCATCACGGCCGCCTGCATGGCCTATTCCATATCGTCGCTGCGCAAGCTGGGCGTGAGCCTGCCGGTCCGTGGCGTCACCTTGCTGTTCTTTGCGTTTATGCCGATGTTCTCCAACTATGCGGCGCTGCTGACCAAAGACGTGCTGTTTGCCGATGCGTTTTTGGTGCTGCTCGTTCAGACCGTCAAGCTCGTGGCATGTGGCCTGCCCCGTCGCGATGCCAATGCCAAGCGCGCGGGCGAACAGGCGCCTGTGCTCTTTGCACGCCACGACTGGCTGTTGCTCGTGCTGGGTGCCATGGGTTCCACGTTTTTGCGCAATGGCGGCCTGGTCTTTCCGTTGGCGGCCTGCGTGATTGCGGCGGCGTTTTGCGCTTGGGACGCGCATGTGGCCCGTCGCGTGGCCAAACAGTCTGGCGTCACGCCCTCGTACGCCACGCCACGCTTCCGCTGGGTCGGCGTGCTCGCAGTGCTTGCGCTCTGCCTTGTCTCCAACATGTATTTCACCAAGGTCTTTATGCCGGCGCACGATATCACGCCGGGCTCCAAGCGCGAGATCCTCTCGATTCCGTTTCAGCAGACGGCGCGCTTCGTCCAAAAGCACGACGGCCTTAATTCGGGCGTTAACCCCAAGGTCAAAGACGATGGCACGATTGAGGAAGCTCCCTGCGACGGCTTGGTGACCGATGAGGAGCACGCTGTGATTGATCGCGTGCTTAAGTACGAGAACCTGGGTCGTCGCTACAACCCCGACAAATCGGATGCCGTCAAAAACTGCTTCAATGAGTACGCCTCGCAGGAGGACATCAAGGCCTATTTTAAGGTGTGGGCCCAGATGTTCAAAAAGGACCCCGAGTGCTATATCTCGGCGCTCGTCAATAACTACTACGGGTACTTCTATCCGAGCGCTCGCGATGCGTGGGTCTACAGCACGGCGCGCAGTGCCGAGATCATGGCGAAGCCCGATAACCTCAAGTACTTTGACTTCCATCCGGTCGACAGCAAAGCCGTGCGCTGGTGCGACCACCTGATTAACCTGTACCGCGTGGCGGTGCAGCGCATTCCGTTTATCTCGCTCACCATGAGCTCGGCCACCTACGTGTGGATCATGATCATCGTGGTGGTCTACCTGTTGCGCCGCCATTCGTGGCGCGCGCTGGCCATCTGGATACCGCTACTGGGTGTGCTCGCTGTGTGCCTGATTGGTCCATGTAACGGGTCGACCTACATGCGCTATCTGTACCCGGTCATTGCATGCATGCCTTTCGCCATCGGCGCCACGATCACCCGCAGCGACCGCCTGTGGACCTAACCAAAGATTGGCGCATTGGGGTCAGGCTGCTTTGTGCCAAGGGGCTGCATCATCACGACGCCTTCATTTTGGGGTTTATCTTGCAGGCCGGTAGGTATATCATAACGACGTTTGTTTATATTGCCCGAGCATTCGCGCTGGGCTTTAGGTCGAAACCGATAGGAGACACGTATGTCCGGACACTCTAAGTGGGCCACAACCAAGCATCGTAAGGGCGCGCAGGACGCCAAGCGTTCCGCCCTCTTCTCCAAGCTCAGCCGCAACATCACCGTTGCTGCCCGTCTCGGCGGCGACCCGCTGCCCGAGAACAACGCCAGCCTCGCCGCTGCCGTTGCCAAGGCTAAGGCTCAGTCCATGCCTAAGGACAAGATCAAGTCCGCTATCGATAAGGCCTTTGGTTCGGGTGCCGACGCCGCCGTCTACGAGAACATCGTGTACGAGGGCTACGGTCCCGCCGGTGTTGCCGTCTACGTCGACTGCCTGACCGACAACCGCAACCGCACTGCCGCCGACGTCCGTTCCGCCTTCTCCCACGCTGGTGGCAACCTGGGCACCTCGGGCTCCGTCGCCTTCCAGTTTGAGCGCAAGGGCCAGATCGTCGTCGCCAAGGAGATCCTGGACGAGAACGCCAAGAAGGAGACCATGATCGCCAACGGTGCTGCCGGTGACGAGGATGAGTTCATGATGGCGATCGCCGAGGCCGGTGGTGAGGACTACGAGGACGCCGGCGAGGAGTGGATCGTCTGGACCGCTGCCAACGACGTCATGGCTGTCTCCAAGGCACTCGAGGAGCAGGGCGTCCAGGTCAAGGGCTCCGAGACCACCATGGTCCCGACCACTCCGACCGAGGTCTCCGGTGCCGACGCCAAGAAGGTTCAGCGCCTCATCGACCGTCTTGAGGAGCTCGACGACGTCCAGGACGTCTACAGCACCATGGACATGACCGACGAGGTCATCGCTGCCCTCGAGGAGGAGTAGCGCCCGCACGGATTGAGCCGTGCATATCTGGGCATAATGAAGCGAGCATGCAAGCCTCGTGGAATAGATGAGCCGGATCCGCGTGCATGAGGCACCGGACCCGGCTCTTTTATAATGATGCGAATCGTTTTGCATTCTGTGGATCGAGATTTGAAGGGAGCGCTGCATGCGCGTGCTCAAACGAGCCCTGGCGATCGTGTATCTTGCCTCCGCCGTCGTGGCGCTGGGTACGTTAGTCTGCCAGTTTTGGGGGCCATATACCTATCGCTTTATGCTGCTGATGCGCGATCCGCTGCCTCGCATCGTTGTTACGGCGTGCGGCGGTGTCGTGGCGCTCGGCGTGCTCGTGGGTTTCTTCCGCCTGATGTTTGCTCGTCGCGAGCCGTCCTGCGTGCATCCGGCGGGGGAGCGCAATATCGAGGTCACGCTCGCTGCCCTCTCCTCGTGTGCCCGCACCGCGGCAGAGCGCGACGACCGAGTGATGATCGAGCATGTCGAGGCGCGCGTGCAGGGCTCCGACGAATCGCACGTCCGTTTTAAGGTTGACGCCATCGCGCTCGACGACCGGGACGTGGCCTCCCTTGCAGCCGCGATGCAGCAACGTATCGAGGAGGCCTGCGACACTATGCTCGGCACGCCGGGCACGACTGCGCGCGTTCGTTTTTTGCCGTCCAAGACTACCGTCCAGACCGTGGAGGTTTCCGGTGAGTGATACCAATCAAGACAAGACCGCCCGCACGCCGCGCCTGACTATCGATCAGAGCGCCGCGCCGGCAGGCGAGGTCGTCGATCCCAAGGTAGAGGGTACCGAGTCACATGACGCGGTCGCCGATGATTTTGATGAGGCCATGGGTCTCATCAAGGGTACGGGGGCAGCCATCTGGAGCTATGCCGTCCGTCATCCCAACACCACGCTTGGAGCCGTCGCTGGTTTTGTGCTCGCCGTGCTGGTGCTCACGCTCGGCCTGTGGGATACGCTCGTCATCGCTTTCTTTGTGCTGATCGGCGCCGTGATTGGCCAGATCCGCGACGGCGAGAACGGGATCGTCAACTTCTTCGGCCGTCTGTTTAGCGGCCGCTAGCATGTATTCGACCGCCGCGTGTGCGGTGGGCATAAGGAGGAACCATGGCTTTTAACACGAAGGTCGATGTGGCCGATACCGAGCTCGAGGTAGACGAGACCGTCACCGCCGAGGCCGAGGACGTAACGCTCGAGGACGAGGCGCTCGTCGAGGCCGAACCCGCCGACGATGCGGACGAGGATGATGGGGAAGCGGACGAGTCCGAGGACTCGCTGACCTATTCCAACGGTGTGATCGAGAAGATCGTCGCCATGGCCACCCGCGAGGTACCGCACGTCCTGGGCATGAAGGGCAACCTCATGCACTTTGTGCAGGAGCAGTTTGGTGCCGAGAATCTGACCAAGGGCGTGACAGTCGAGGTCACCGATGACAACCGCGTGGTCGTTAACATTTCCGTCATTATCGAGTACGGCGCCTATGCGCCCGCGATTTTCGACGACGTCAAGGCGCGCGTGACCGAGCGTCTGGCTGCGATGACCGGCCTTGAGGTGGCAGGCGTCAACCTACGCATCGAGGATGTCATCATCCCCGAGGAGTGCGAGCACCGCACCAACCAGCACGAGTAACCTACCAAAAAGGGATGTTTATTTTAGCAGGTTTTATCTGCGAAAACGTCAAACGGCCGGCCGCACGGATGTATGTGCGGCCGGCCGTTATTTGTATGTCCCCGATGTAGGCATACCGCTCGTCTAACTAGGGGTTGCAATCGTCGTGTTCCGCGTTACCCTAATGGGCGCATTGTTTCCAAATTGTTAACGAGGGGTTGCCGTAATGGCTGACGAGCACGAAACAGAAAGCCAGGCATGGGCGATTGAGGCTGCCGCGGCAGAGGCGGCATCGCGAGCTGCCGAGGAGGTACATCGTCCTCCCGTGGTGCCGATGGAGCGCGTGGTTGATCGCACCGATATCGAGCGCGGCGAGCGTGCCGGCCAAAAGCGTAGCCAGGAGCCAGGCTTCCCGCGCTTTTTCGCCGAGCTCAATCTGGGCCTGATTCTTACGGCCTTTGCCATCGTTGCGTTTAAAACCCCTAATCACTTTGCTTTTGGCGGCACCTCGGGCGTGTCGGTTATTCTGTCCACGCTGTTCCCGACCCTGCCCGTCGGCGTCTTTATGTGGATTATCAACGCGGTTCTCGTCGTTTTGGGCTTTATCTTTTTGGAGCGCAAGGCAATCCTGTGGAGCGTCTTCGCCTCGTTTGCGCTGTCCGCCTATGTTTCGCTTTTCGAGCTCTTTATCCCGACCAGTGTCTCGATGACGGGCGATATGTGGCTCGACCTGTGTTTTGCCGTGATTCTGCCGGCGCTCGGCAGCGCCATCGTCTTTGATATCGGCGCCTCGACGGGTGGCACGGACATTCTTGCCATGATCCTCAAGCGCCGCACGACGCTCGAGATTGGCCGCGCCCTGCTACTGGTCGATATCGGCATCGTGGCCATCGCGGCCTTCTTGTACGGCCCGCGTGTCGGTCTGTATTGCGTGCTCGGCCTGTTTGCCAAGACGCTTGTGGTCGACAAAGCCATCGAGAGCATTCACCTTCGTAAGGTCTGCACGATCATTTGTTCCGAGCCCCTTAAGGTCGAGGAGTTTATCGTCAAGCATCTCAACCGTACGGCGACCATCAGTCGCGGCTACGGTGCCTTCTCGGGCAAGTGCGTGACGGTGATCATGAGCGTGCTGAGCCGTCGCGAGGCCGTGCAACTGCGCCGCTATGCGCGCGAGGTCGATCCGGGTGCCTTTATCACGATTGTCGACAGTTCCGAGATCGTCGGCAAGGGTTTCCGCGGCACGAACTAGCGCGAACGCATTCATCAAACAATCGAAAAGCGCCTCGCGCGTTGCAAATACGTCATCTAAGAGTATTTGTCCTCACATTGGGCGATAATGATGCCAAAGACATCGTTTGCGATCCAGGTGATTCGCTCAAGATACGAAGGGATGATTTCGATGTTCTGTTCGCAGTGTGGCGCTCCTATGGGCGATAACGACAAGTTCTGCGGTGTGTGCGGTGCCCCCAATGTTGGTGCTGCAGCTTCCACCCCTCAGGGTCAGCCTCAGCCTCAGCAGTTTGTTCCTCAACCTGTCGCGAACGCGTCCAAGGGCTGTGTGGCTCAGGCGTTTGAGGATATGACCAAGACTCCGGGCGTGCTGCAGCGCGTGTGCCAGATCGCTTTTTTGCCGGCGCTTATCTGTGTCGTGTCGGTGCTCGTGCTGTTCATCCCCGTTATCGGCGGTATTGCAGCTGCCATCGGCTTTTTGGCTGCCTACGTGGCGAGCGTGTGCGGTTCGGGCTTTGGCATAGAGTGGGGTCGCGATCTGTCGCTTAAGATCGATGACGGCATGGAGCGTCCGTTGATGCGTTCCACGTCGTTTGGCCTCGGAGTCTTTTCGAGCGTTATCTCGGTCGTGCTCGAGGTTATCGCTGCCATTCCCGTGATCGGTGTAGTGCTTTCGCTGGTGGAGGGCGTGGTAATTGGCGCGGCGGGCTCGTATTCGTATTACGGCTCTTATGCGCTCGAGGCTGCGCTGCTTGGCTCGCTTGGCTTGCTCGTTCTGGCTATGATTGCCACGGCGGTCCTGGGGGTCTTCTTTAAGATGTTCGCCGACATTGCCGTGATGCACTTTGCGGTGACCGGTCGCGTCGAGAGCGCGTTTTCGCTCGATAAGGTTTGGGCGGCCTTTAAGAACAACAAGACCAAGCTGTTCTGCGCTTCGTTCCTCCCCGAGTTTTTGACGGGCTTGGTCGCCAACGTTGTCACATGGATCTTGACGGTTGTCTTTGGCGCCATTGCCTCTGTCGGTATGTATAGCTACTACTATCGTCCTACGGGTATTGAGGCGATTGTTACCGGCGGTGGCATCACGCTTGTACTGTTCCTGGTGCTGATCGCGTTCGTCACCGTATTTCTTACGGTCTTTGGCAAGATGCTCAAGCACCGTGCCGTTGGCTATTGGGTTGCACGTTATGCAAGCGAGTGGGCCGACGAGGACAAGGACGACGTCCTGACTTTTGTATTGCCCTTCGAGAAGAAGTCCGCTCCCTCGGGTTACAGCGCTCCGGATGTCGCGCCTGAGCCCGAGCCCAAGCCTGAGTCGGCACCTGCACCCGAGACCGCGTCTGCGCCCGAGCCCGAGCCCGAGCCTGAGCCGGCGCCTGTGCCTGAGCCGGAGCCGACACCTGCACCTGAGCCGGCGCCCGAGCCCGAGCCTGAGCCTGAGCCAAGTTCCGACGAGGACCCTCAGGACGAGTAGCCATGCCGCCTGCCATTTGGGGGACGGGGTAGAAATAGCGCTTGACAAATGAGCGGGGGCGGACGTTTCGACATGTCCGCCCCCGCTTTGCTTTAGCCAGGTTGTTATGGATGGGTGTGACGACTACTCGTCGTGCTTATCCTCGTGACGAGCGGCGGCGCGGGCTTCGTGGATGCCCTTGATTGCGGCATGGCGAGCCGTGCGGGCATCATGGATGGCGTCGCGAGCCTCGGCGGTCGTCGCCTTGGCAGAGCGTAACTTGGCGGCCAGATCGGGGTTGGTTTCGGCGACCACGGTGATCGCGGGACCGTCGAGCTCCTCTTGCGTGGGCTCGGCCAAAAAGTCGATAGCATACTGGGCTGCCACCATGGAGCCCTTGGCCAGCACGCTCTCGTCGATCTTGTAAAAGCAGGAATGTTGGGCGTACGTGGCGCCAATCTTGGGGTTGCGCGTACCTACAAAGGCGAGCACGCCCGGTACGCGGCGCAGGTACTCCGAAAAATCCTCGCCCGAAAGCGTGCCGCGATAATGGCCTTGGCCGGCGGGACCCAGACACTTAATTACAGCCTGACGGCAGCGCTCGCTCGAGCCCGCGTCGTTTTCGACCTTGTAGTTGGCGATGGTGTAGTCGGTGAGCTCTGCCTCGGCGCCCAAGGCGGCCGCGGTATGCTCCACGATGCGGCGCATAAGTTCCGGCATTTCCTCGTGGGTTGAATCTCCGTAGGTGCGCACCGTGCCGGCGAGGTAGGCCGTGCCGGCGATAACGTTGCGCGCGGTGCCGCCATGCAGCTCGCCGACGGTGATGACGGCCGGCTCGTAGGGGCTTATCTCGCGCGAGACGATGGTCTGCAGGGCGTTGACAATCTCGGCGGCAACCATAACGGCGTCGTGGCCGCGCTGGGGCATGGCGCCGTGGCACGAGGTACCGCGGACATCGATGCGGAACCAGTCGGTATTGGCCATGCGCGGGCCGGGCTCGCAGCTTACGGTGCCGGCGTCGACCTCGCTCCAGATGTGCGCGGCGTAGGCACCATCGACGCCGTCGAGCACGCCCGTGCCGATCATGAGTTTGGCGCCTTGGCCGTTTTCCTCACTGGGCTGGAAGACGATGCGGACCTCGCCGTGGATGTCGTCTGTCATATGGCGCAGAATCTGCAGCGTGCCGAGCATCATGGCGATGTGGCAGTCGTGGCCGCAGGCGTGCATGCAGCCCTCGTTGACGCTGGAGAAATCCTCGCCGGTCTGCTCGGTGACGGGCAGGGCGTCGATATCCGCACGCAGCAGGATGCGGCGGCGCGGCGTGCCGTCCTCGCGATAGGCGTCGGGCGCGGTGCCGCGAAGGGTCGCCACCAGGCCCGTCTTAAGGGGACGCTCGTAGGGGATATTCATGGCGTCGAGCTGGTTGGCGATGTCAGAAGTCGTGCGCTCTTCGGCGAGGCTCAGCTCCGGGTGCTTATGGAAGTGCCGACGCTGCTTAATGATGTAGGGTTCAAACTCGGCGGCGATATCTTGGATGGCTGCGGTGACGTCGTCAGCCGCGCGAGCCTCGGTCGCCGCCATAATCTGCTGTGCCTTGGTCTTCGTCATGGTCGATTTGCTCCTTGCTGGGTTGATCGCAAAATCGTACAGGCTCTCTCCAGTATGCCACCTGCCGCTAGGGCTGGTAAAGTTGCCGTTTGCCGCTTGGGGTTTTGTTGCAAGGGCGGGGGAGTACACTCGGGGGTGTTGAATTTCCTGCCAGAGATGGGGATGCCCATGCAACATATCGATCGGATTATCCGCTCCAAGAACGTCTTTACCGCGCAAGACGGCATCGATACCGCCCGCGAGCTGGCGATTGCCATCGCAGGCGACCGTATCGTCGCAGTCGGTGCGCCCGATGACGTGATCGCCGCCGCGCCTGCCGCCACGCCGGTTCTCGACTACGGCGAGCAGTTTGTCTGCCCCGGTTTCCATGACGCTCATCTGCACTTCTTCCATACCTCGGTCGGTTCCTCGCCGTACATGCTCATGGATATGGGCACGTCCGAGGCGGCACTGGTGCAGCACGCGCTCGAGTTTTCCCAGGACCTGCCCGACGACGCCTGGGTTGTGACGCAGGGCTGGCGCGACTACCGTTGGGACCCGCCCGAGCATCCTACCAAGGCGTCGCTCGATGCAGCATTCCCCGATCGTCCCTGCGTTATGTATTCGGGCGACGGGCACACGCTTTGGCTCAACAGCCGCGCACTCGAGGCGCTCGGCGTCACGCGCGACAGCGAGCCGCCAGCGGGCGGCAGTTACGACAAGGACGCAAGCGGCGAGCTCACGGGCATTGCGCACGAAGCGGCTGCCATGCAGCTGCTGCCGCGCTGCCTTGAGTGGCTGGACGAAGGTCGCATCGCAAGCGCTTACGCCGATCAAATGAGGCGCATGGCCGAGCAGGGTATTACTTCGATCTGCGATATGTCGCTCATGCCCATGCCGGGCTGCGATTTTATCCGCGACGATGTCTACGACAAATTGCAGACGGCCGGTAGGCTGGGCATTCGTGCCCATCTGTTTCCCACGCTGCTGGATGACCAGTCGCGTCTGGAAGAGCTGCAGGTACGTTACGCGAACAACGCGCTGCTTTCGGCGCCGGGTTTTAAGCAGTTCTTCGACGGCGTGTCGAGTGAACACACGGCATATCTCACTGAGCCCTATACCAATCCGCGCTTCCCGGGCGACCAGGGCCGTCTGACGGTCCCGGCTGAGCGCATGCGCAAACTGGTTCTGGCGGCCGCGGAGCGCGGTCACACCGTGCGCATCCACGTCATTGGTGACGGTGCGATTCATGCCGCGCTGGATATCTTCGAGGAGGCGGCCGATCTGTACGGCCTGCCCCAGCACGGCCATAACACGCTCGAGCACCTGGAGAACCTTCTGCGCGAGGACATCGACCGCCTGCGCAAGCTCAACGTGGTTGCTTCGAGCCAGCCCTGCCATATCACGCTCGACCCGGGTGGTCCGGAGCGCGATCTGGGCTTGGAGCGCAGCCGCATCATGTGGCCGTTTGCGACCTATAAGCAGCGCGGCATCCGCCAAGCCTTCGGCACCGATAGCCCCATCACAGCCGTTACCAGCATGAACGTGCTCTACACGGCTATCACGCGCCAAGACCCCAAAAGCCACTGGCCCGAGGGCGGCTGGTTGCCGAGCGAGCGCATCGATGCGGCAACAGCCTTGCGCAACTACACCCTGGGCAGCGCCTATGCAGCGGGCGACGAGCAAAACCTCGGCAGCTTGGAGCCCGGCAAGTATGCCGACCTGGTAGTCCTGGACCAAAACCCGCTCACCATCGACCCCCAAGAACTTCAAGCCACCAAAGTCCAAGCCACCTACCTGGCAGGCAACTTGATTTACGAGCGCTAACCCCACATCCCACCCCTCAGTTGCGGTGAAATAGTCCCTAAAATCGGCCTTCAAGCCCAAAAACAGGAACTATTCCACCGCAACTTAAAAGAGCGCGTCCCAACAACGTGCCCCCTATCTTGTGCATTCCATCCGCATCGCCATTTTGCTGCACTGACTTTTCTGAATGCCGGGCCCTAGTTAGTCAACCTGGCTCCCAGGGCGGACCGGAGGGCATGAAGTTTGTCGCGAGTTCCGCACGCAAAGGAAAGCACTTAACGTGCTTTCCGTCTTGCGCAGGACTGTAGAGCAGCAAACTTCATGCCCTCCGGTCCGCCCTGGGAGCCACCTCTAAGTTATCCCCCGGCATTCAGAAAATCTAAGTGCCAAAAAATAAGATTTTTTGACTCCGTGTTGTATAACCCGCCATTCGTGGGTACCATTCAACGCGTACGCAAACAAAAAGGGTTAACCCGCGCGGCATGACCGCGCGGCCCAAAAAGGAGGAAACAAGCATGTCGTCTTTGAAGCCGCTTGCAGATCGCGTCCTGGTCAAGCCCGACGAGGCCGAGCAGAAGACCGCTTCTGGCCTGTACATCGCCAGCAACGCTCAGGAGAAGCCGCAGCGCGGCACCATCGTTGCCGTTGGCGCCGGTAAGGTCAACGACAAGGGCGAGCGCATCCCCATGGACGTTCAGGTCGGCGACGTTGTCATCTACGGTAAGTTTGGTGGCAACGAGGTCAAGGTCGACGGCGAGAAGTATCTGCTGATGCGCGCCGACGACATCTACGCCGTCGTCGAGGCCTAGCCTCGTCAGAATCTCTGATTCGTCTTTGAACGCGCCTGCCGCATAGGACTCGGAAGCGGCGACGCGAGTCACATTTCTTTTGGAGGATTACCTACCATGGCAAAGAACATTACGTTCAACACCGATGCCCGCGCCAAGCTCGCAAAGGGCGTCAACACTCTGGCCGATGCCGTTACCGTCACCATGGGCCCCAAGGGCCGTTACGTCGCTCTGCAGCGCACGTTCGGTGCCCCGACCATCACCAACGACGGCGTTTCCGTCGCTAAGGAGATCGAGCTCGAGGACAACATCGAGAACATGGGCGCTCAGCTGGTGAAGGAGGTCGCCACCAAGACCAACGACACCGTGGGTGACGGCACCACCACCGCAACCCTGCTCGCTCAGGCTATCGTCAACGACGGTCTGCGCAACGTCGCCGCTGGCGCCAACCCGCTGGCCATCCGTCGCGGCATCGACAAGGCCGTCAACGCCGCCGTCGCCGAGATGAAGAAGCAGGCCAAGCCGGTCGAGACCAAGGAGCAGATCGCTTCCGTCGGCACCATCTCCGCTGGTGACCCCGAGGTTGGCGAGAAGATCGCCGAGGCCATGGAGGTCGTGGGCAAGGACGGCGTCATCACCGTCGAGGATTCCCAGACGTTCGACATTACCATCGACACTGTCGAGGGCATGCAGTTCGACAAGGGCTATGTCTCCGCTTACTTCGTCACGGACAACGACCGCATGGAGGCCGTGATGAAGGATCCGTACTTCCTCATCACCGACCAGAAGATCTCCAGCGTCCAGGACATCATGCCTGTTCTCGAGGCTGTCCAGCGCGCCGGCCGTGGCCTGCTCATCATCGCTGAGGACATCGACGGCGAGGCTCTGCCGACCCTGGTCCTCAACAAGATCCGTGGCGCTCTCAACGTCTGCGCCGTCAAGGCTCCGGGTTACGGCGATCGCCGCAAGCGCATCCTCGAGGACATCGCCGTCCTCACCGGTGGCCAGGCCGCTCTGGACGAGCTGGGCGTGAAGGTCGCTGACATCACCGCCGATATGCTCGGTACCGCTAAGTCCGTCACCATCTCCAAGGACAACACCGTCGTCGTCGGCGGCGCTGGCTCCAAGGAGGCCATCGACGCCCGCATCGCTCAGATCAAGGGCGAGATGGAGAACACCACCTCTGACTTCGACCGCGAGAAGCTCCAGGAGCGCCTGGCCAAGCTCTCCGGTGGCGTTGCCGTCATCAAGGTCGGCGCTGCTACCGAGTCCGAGCTCAAGGAGATCAAGCACCGCGTCGAGGACGCCCTGCAGGCTACCCGCGCTGCTGTCGAGGAGGGCATTGTCGCTGGCGGCGGCGTCGCCTTCATGGACGCTGCTCCTGCGCTCGACGCTGTTGAGATCGACGACCCCGAGGAGAAGATTGGCGTCGATATCGTCAAGAAGGCTCTGACCGCTCCGGTCGCTACCATCGCCAAGAACGCTGGCTTTGAGGGCGCTGTCGTGGTTGACAAGGTTGCCGAGCTGCCCGCCGGCCAGGGTCTCAACTCTGCCAACGGCGAGTGGGGCGACATGATTGAGATGGGCGTCCTCGACCCCGTCAAGGTCAGCCGCGTCACCCTGCAGAACGCTGCTTCTGTCGCCAGCCTGATTCTCATCACCGAGGCCACCGTCTCCGATGTGCCCAAGAACACTCAGCTTGAGGATGCTATCGCTGCTGCTACCGCTGGTCAGCAGGGCGGCGGTATGTACTAAGGCCGACAAGGTCTAGAACTCCCACCGGGAATCCGGGGGCGTGACGGGGGTTTCTCTCCGGAACGTCCTCGGACATGCAAAGAGGCTCCGCATCGCGCTTCGCGCTGCGGAGCCTCTTTGCGTCCTGCGGAATGTTCCGGAGAGAAACCCCCGTCACGCCCCCGGATCCCCTGTGTTTACGGCCTTGAGGTCGGCGTGGACGGAGATCGTGGCTGATGGGGATACATGTCCCGGTCGCTGTTTCGCGGCTTTGCCGCGAAAGGCGCGCTACTTTGGGATGGGTGGGGAACGTGGTTGTTGCGGCAACTGATCCCCACCATAAATTACCCTCGGCATACTTGCGCGAAAACCTGCCCGTGCTACACTTGCAATTGCTGTTTCAGGGCGGGGTGAAATTCCCCACTGGCGGTAAATCGGGCGGTGCCAAAGGGGTGCCGTGGCGCAGACGAGGCGTCTGCGACCGAGCCGATGAGTCCGCGACCCGTGCATGCGTTGGTTCGCATGCCGGCTGAACTGGTGAGATCCCAGTACCAACGGTTAGAGTCCGGATGAAAGAGGCAGGTGATCTTATGTCTGAACAGTCGCAGCATATCCATTTTGAGAACACGAATAGGTGGAGCACCAAACAGCTCGTTACCATGGCGTTGATGTGCGCCTTGGGCGCCCTGTTTATGTACGTGCAGCTGCCCATTCTTCCTTCGGCGCCGTTTTTGACGTATGACCCGTCGCTGGTGCCGGCGATGGTGTGTGGATTTGCGTATGGTCCTGGTGCCGGCACTGCCGTTGCCGCCATGGCGATCGTCATCCATGCGCTTACCACGGGTGACTGGGTCGGCGCGCTTATGAACTTGGTTGCCACGCTGGGCTATATTCTGCCTGCGGCTATCGTCTATCAGAAGATGCACACCTACAAGGGTGCCGTGATTGGCCTGGCGCTCGGCGTCATTGCCGCTACGGCGCTGTCCATGGTCGCGAACCTGACCATCGGCGTTTGGTTCTGGTATGGCTCGGCCGATGTGATTCTGCCGCTCATGCTTCCCGCCGTCTTGCCGTTTAACCTCATCAAGACCGTGCTCAACTCGGTGTTGACGCTGGTGGTGTACAAGGCGGTCTCTAATCTCATCACGCCCAAGAAGGACCAGGTCAAAGGCCGCGCATGATTGAGTGTCGGGGCGTTTCCTTTAGCTATGACGGTGCTGTACCGGCGCTCGATGGCATCGATCTGAACATCGAGGATGGCGAGTTTTTCTGCATCCTCGGTGGCAATGGGTCGGGCAAGTCGACGTTTGCCAAGCATCTGAATGCACTGTTGCGGCCCGATGCGGGTACGGTATGCGTCAACGGCATGGATGCGTCCGACCCCGAGCTGGTCTACGACATCCGCTCGACTGCGGGCATGGTATTCCAGAATCCCGATGACCAGCTGGTGGCAACGCTTGTCGAAGATGACGTTGCGTTTGGTCCCGAAAACCTTGGCGTGCCGTCGGCACAAATTGCGCAGCGCGTACGCGAGGCGCTGAAGGGTGTGGGCCTGGTGGGCTTTGAGCGTCACGAGACCCATGCGCTTTCGGGCGGCCAAAAGCAGCGCGTGGCGCTTGCCGGCGTGCTCGCCATGGAGCCGCGCGTGCTCATTTTGGATGAGGCTTCTTCGATGCTCGATCCGCGTGGACGCAAGGGCCTCATGAAGGCTTGCCGCGCGTTGCACGATCGCGGCATGACCATCGTGATGATTACGCACTTTATGGAAGAGGCCGCCGAGGCCGATCGCGTTGCTGTCCTCCAAGCGGGCCGCGTTGCCATGCTCGGTACGCCCGAGGAGATCTTGACGCGGGCGGACGAACTTGCGCAGCTCAACCTGGATATGCCGGCGTCGTGCTGCCTAGGTAGGGCACTTCGTGAGAAGGGCGTTTCCGTTTGCGCGCAGGTGCGCGAGGCAGATATGGTCGCCGAGATTGCACAGGCTTATGCCGAGCGGAGCGGGACGAACATCGCAGGGCAGCCTTCCGCATCCGATTCCCATGTGCTTGACAATGGATCCTCTGCGGCCGACGGGATAGCCGCGTCGGAGCTCGTTATCGAGATTTCGCACCTCTCGCATAGTTACTCGCTGAGCGCCCGCGAGCGCCGTCGATGGCGCAAGCGCTCGACCACTGCGGACGCATCGAGCAAACAGGCTCTTTGGGGCAACGATCCAAACAGCCCCTGGGCGCTACGTGATGTTTCGCTGACGGTGCGCCGCGGCGAGTTTCTGGGATTGGCGGGTCATACCGGCTCGGGTAAATCGACGCTGGTTCAGCATCTCAACGGGTTGATTCGTCCGCAGGAGGGAAGCGTTTGCGCGCTGGGGCTCGACCTATCAAGCAAGAAAGACGCCGCCGCGGTTAAGGCCAAGGTCGGCGTGGTGTTTCAGTATCCCGAGCGCCAGCTATTTGCCGAGACCGTGGCGCGGGACGTGGCGTTTGGCCCGCGCAACCTTGGCCTGCCAGAAGACGAGGTTGCACGCCGTGTCGCATCATCGCTTGCGCGCGTGGGCCTCGATCTTGCTGCGATGGGCGACAAGAGCCCCTTTGAGCTTTCGGGCGGCCAGCAGCGCCGCGTGGCGTTTGCCGGCGTGCTCGCCATGGAGCCCGAGGTGCTGGTGCTCGACGAGCCCATGGCGGGGCTCGATCCGGCTGCGCGCGGGGATTTCCTGGGGCTCATCGATCGACTCCATCGCGAGGGCCTGACTGTTGTCATGGTTTCGCACAGTATGGATGACCTGGCAAATTGTTGTGACCGCATCGTTGTGATGAACGAGGGCGCCGTGTTTGCCGAGGGAACGCCCGCGCAGGTTTTTGCGCACGCGGACGAGCTCAAGTCGATCGGCCTGGGCGTTCCCGCCGCCCAGCGCATGGCGCTGGCGCTCGCGAAAGCCGGTGTGCCGCTCCGCTGCGACAGGCTTTATACGGTTGAGGCGCTGGCCGACGAGCTGGCCGGCTTGCTGCTGGGCTGCGCGGACGGGCTTTTGAGGGTGCCGCGTCAGGCTGGTTCCAAGGCGCCCACGCGAGAGGAGGGCTGCTAATGGAGGCGTTTTCGTTTGGTAGCTACTATCCTGGAGATAGCGCGGTGCATCGCCTGGATCCGCGTACTAAGTTGCTCCTAGGTTTCGCATTTCTGATCACCGTGCTCACCGTCGGAAGCTTTTGCGGGCTGGTTCCGGTCGCATTTTTTGTCGTGCTGGTCTATCTCGCAGCCCGGGTGCCGTTGCGCCGGGTCCTATCATCGATGGCACCATTGCTGGCGATTGTCGTGGTGGTCGCGGTGCTCAACCTGTTTTCCGACCAGAGTGGCCGCATCCTGTGGCAGCTTGGCTTTTTGCAGGTGAGCGAGGGCTCGCTGCGTTCTGCGGCGTTTGTGGCGTGCCGCCTGACGTTGATGATGGCCGGCATGAGCGCCATTACACTCACCACGCCGACGCTCGACCTCACCGCGGGCTTTGAACGTCTGCTCGCACCATTTGCGCGCGTGGGGCTTCCGGCGCACGAGCTCGGCATGATTATGGGTATCGCGCTGCGGTTTATGCCGCAATTTGCCACCGAGATGAAACAGACGGCCGATGCACAGGCAAGTCGCGGCGCGCGCGTGACGGGCGGTCCGCTCGGCGGTGTGCGCATGCTCGGCAGTGTGGCGATTCCGCTGTTCACCGGCGTGTTCCGTCATGCCGAGACGCTTTCGGCCGCCATGGATGCGCGCTGTTATCACGGCGAGCAGGGACGCACGCGTCTGCATGCGCTTGCGTTTGGCCGGGGGGATGTACTGGCAGCGCTGGCGATGGCGCTGCTGGTGACATGCGTTGTCGTTATCAATCTTCAACTCGTCTAAGCTCGATTCGAGCGCAAGAAAGGGGTCTCTATGACCGACACCGATCGCACGGCTCAGCTCGAGCGCGCCTGCTCGTATCTCAGGCGCATTCCGGCGTGGTATCTTGCCACGACCGATGCGAGCGACGGGCATCAGCCCCGCGTGAGGCCGTTTTCGTTTGCCATGGTCGATGATGGCAAGCTGTGGTTTTGCACGTCGCGCGACAAGGACGTGTGGGCGGAGTTGAGCGCGAATCCCAAGTTTGAGGTATCGGGCTGGAAGCCGGGGGAGTGCTGGATCGTGTTAACTGGCGAGGCCGCGCTCAAGGACGATGCATTCGTGAGCGACAAGGTGCGCCAAGCGGGCTTTAAGCACATGGTGGGCATTGGCGAGCAACACGATAGCGCCAACGATGGCCGCCTTGCATTCTTCTCGGTCCGCAACATCGCCGCACGGTTCTGCGATATCGACGGCAGCGAAGAGCGCCTCGAGCTCTAATTTCCCAAATTGACTACCCATTCCAAAAGGCTCTGTTAGACCAGGATTGACATACATGTGTCCCCACGGTGCCATATCG
>CAUEMA010000012.1 GCA_959018755.1 uncultured Collinsella sp.
GATGGACCTGTAGCTCAGTTGGTTAGAGCGTCCGGCTGATAACCGGGAGGTCACAAGTTCGAATCTTGTCAGGTCCACCATCAAAACTGTGAAGAGCCCCGAGGTATTGCCTCGGGGCTTTTTTCTTGTGTGTTATAAAACTCATTTTGGTTTTGTGTGCTGTGCGAAAGATTGGGTAGTATAGCAATTCAATGTGGCGAAGGCGCCGCGTGTTAACCGCTACGTACCGGAGGTGTTCCATGGTTCGTGTCGACATAGAGACCATCGTCATGGCCGCCGGTCCCGTGCCATCGCTTATCGTGCTTCGCGAGCGCTGCAGCAAATCGGACTCCCCTGCGCCGCTGCGCTCCCTTTCTATCCAAACTGGTTCGTTTGAGGCTGCGGCTATTAGCCGCGGTATCGACAGCGGTCGTGCCGAGCGTCCGATTGCCCATGACCTGCTGCTCGACACGCTCGATGCCCTGGATGCAAAACTCGAGCGTATCGAGATTGTCCGTGCCGAGCCTCCCGTGTTCTACGCGACGGTCGTTGTTTTGGCCGACGGCAGCGAGCACGGCATCGACGCCCGTCCGAGCGACGCCATCGCCCTCGCCGTGCGCAGCAATGCCCCCATGTTTGTGGAGGATGACATCATGAACCGCCTGGGGACTGTCTCTCCGGTCGCCGAGGAAATCGATGACGAGCAGGAATTTGAGAAGTTCGACGAGTTCGTCCATACGCTCTCGCCCGATGATTTTTAAATGACGGGTAGCCATGAGACGGAGTGTGCACTGATGGAGCGTGGCGTCTCGGCCGAGGTCGCCGCCATTGCCCGCGAGGCCCAGATGCGCTCGGAGGCGTCCGAGGCCGCACGCATCGCCTATGTGACGCAGGCCCGTACGCTTCGCGAACGCCGTGCCTCCTTTATCAAGATGGTTGCCGTCTCCGCACTTGTCGCGGCAATCTCATCGCGCCTTCGTGGTACAGTTGGTGCGCTTGGGTTTTCGATTTCGACGGGCTTGGTCATCTGGGGCGTGGTCGATGCCGTGATGCTGACTAACCAGATCAAGGTACTCGACAAGCGCGCGGCCGATATGATGCGCGCCCGCGACGCCGCCGCCAAGATCGCTGCCGAGGCACAAGAGATGTAACGACGCCGGACTCGATGGGAAGGTCTAAAAATGGCACAGGATATGCAGGACGCCGGAAACGTCTCCGCCGAGCTCGACGCCATGGTGTGCGACCTCATCGGGGCCTTTTTGGACGATCTCGCCGCTGGTGAGAATCCGGGCGTTGTCGTTGCGATCGAGGACGCCGCGTCCAACCGCTATCTGGCGGCACTCGACGAGGACGGCGAGGAGGCATGCCTCGAGGCTGCCACCAACTTTATCTCCGAGCACAAGATGGGCCTTAAGGACGAGGGCCTGGGCCGCATCGCCCGCTATGCCATCGGTTACACCGGGTGTGTCGAAATTGACGGCGGCTACCATGACGCCCTGCTCGTGAGTTTCTTTGAGACGACGCTCGAGAGCGGCTTTTCGGCATACGTACTGTACGAGGGTGTGGGCGCCGGCGATGGTTTTATGTGGAGCGACCCTGAACCTGCAGGTGAGGAAACCCCTCTAATCTAAAATCGCTAAAATAAACGAGTTTTCGGTAAAAGGCTCAATATTCCCGCTGAGCGTTGTGTTGCTGGGCGGGTCGCATACGCGTGCCGGTTGTATATAGATAGAAGATAGGGGAACTACATGCGCGTAGACAATCTGAGGAACATCGCTATCATCGCTCACGTCGACCACGGCAAGACGACGATGGTCGACAAGCTCCTGCGTGCCACGGACGCCTTCCGTGCCAACCAGCAGGTCGAGGACCGCGTCCTGGATTCTAACGACCAGGAGCGCGAGCGCGGCATTACGATTCTCGCCAAGAACATCTCTATCGAGTACAAGGACGTCAAGATCAACGTTATCGACACCCCGGGTCACGCCGACTTTGGCGGCGAGGTCGAGCGCGTGCTGCGTATGGCCGACGGCGCCCTGCTGCTGGTCGACGCTTTTGAGGGCCCCATGCCCCAGACCCGCTTCGTGCTGCGTCATGCCATCGACACCGGCCTCAAGATCATGATCGTCATCAACAAGATCGATCGTCCGGGCGCCAACCCCGAGAAGGCTTACAACGACTGCCTGGACCTGATGGCCGACCTGGGCGCCACCGACGACCAGCTTGAGTTTGCCATGGAGCACGTGGTCTACGCTAGTGCCATGAATGGCTTTGCCCGCCTTGACCCCAACGACGGAAACATGGACATGTATCCGCTGCTCGATATGATCATCGACGACATGCCTGCACCCGAGGTTGACGAGAACGCCCCGCTGGCCATGCAGTGCGTGACCATCGATCACTCCAACTTCGTTGGCCGCATCGGCATCGGTCGCGTGTACTCCGGCGCCATCCACCAGGGCGACCAGATCCTGGTCGTCAAGAACGACGGTTCCAGCGCCACCGCTACCGTCAAGCAGCTCTTTACCTTCGACTACCTGGGCCGTACCGAGTGCCAGGAAGTCGGCGCCGGCGACATCGCCGCCGTCGTGGGCATCGACCGCACCGATATCGGCGATGTCTACACCGACCCCGAGAACCCCGTCGAGCTCGAGCCTATCGAGATCGACCCGCCGACCCTGTCCATTGTCTTTGAGGCCTCGACCTCCCCGCTCGTCGGCCGCGACGGCGATATCGTGGGCGCCCGTCAGCTCAAGGAGCGTCTGTTCAACGAGGCCGAGAACAACGTGACCATGAAGATCGAGGAGCTCGAGGACAAGAGCGGCGTCGAGGTCTCGGGCCGCGGCATTCTGCACCTGTCCGTTCTGATGGAGTCCATGCGCCGCGAGGGCTTTGAGTTCCAGGTCGGTCGTCCCCGCGTTCTGTTTAAGAAGGACGAGAACGGCAACAAGATGGAGCCCGTCGAGCAGGCCGTCGTCGAGTGCCCGGACGAGTACTCGGGCAAGGTCGTTGAGGTCTTCGGCACCTCCGGCGGCATCATGACGAGTATGGATACCTCGGGCATCGTGACGCACCTCGAGTTTAAGATCCCGACCCGCGGCATCATGGGCCTTAAGAACCGCATCATGAACGTCACTCACGGCGAGGGCGTGTTCTACCACACCTTCCTGGAGTACGGCCCCTATGCCGGCGAGATCGGCAACCGCCAGAACGGCGCCATGATCTCCATGACTACCGAGAAGGCCGTTGCCTACGCTCTGGGTACGCTGCAGGAGCGCGGCCAGCTGTTCGTTGAGCCGGGCACCGAGTGCTACGAGGGCATGATCGTGGGCGAGCGCAGCAAGGCCGGCGACATGGTCGTCAACATCGCCCGTACCAAGAACCTGGGCAACCAGCGCTCCTCGACCTCCGATATCTCCGTCCAGCTGGTGCCGCCCCGCACCTTCTCGCTGGAGGAGGCGCTGGAGTACATCGCCGACGACGAGCTGGTGGAGATCACTCCCAAGAACATCCGCCTGCGCAAGCGTCTGCTCAATGCCACCGACCGCAAGAAGGCCGCCGTCCGCGCCGGTCAGGTCAACAAATAAGCGTTGAGCTTTATAGCGACTAACAAGAAAGGGCGCCGACCGCAATGGTCGGCGCCCTTTTTTGGTGCACGGGGATTGAGTTGGTCTGTACCACCGCAAAGGTACCTTGCCCCTTTGCGGTGGTTGGCGGTTAGGCGGAGGGAAGGCCCGGGGTGTTGGCGGTCTGCTGCGGCTTGAGGCGGGCGTTGCGCCAGATGATCTGGATGACGTAACCGAGCGTAAAGACGAAGGCTACGCCGCTGACAAAGCTGCCCATAAGGGGAAGTGCCGTGAGTGCGCCCGCGGCGATACCGCCCACGGCGGCCATGGCGTAGCGGTTCTGGTTGTGTCCGACCATGCGTGCGATCGCGGTGCCCGTAAATGCCGCCGAGACTAGGGCGATACCGATCACGGCGCACATGAGGGCTCCGGCGAGCGACAGACCTGCAATCGAGATGATGAGCAGCAGGACGGCGGGAATGGCGGCCACCGTGCCCAAAAGACCGCTCACCCACAACGGGGTGGGGCGCTGGCGGAGCATGCCGGCAGCGCCGGCGGTCGCGCGCGGAAAGACGAGCTCAAGGAGGATCGCGACAAAGCAGGTGGAAAGCGCCGCGGCGACGATGCCGCCGATGACGTCGTTAATCGTAGAGGTGTTCTCGTTCTCGGTGCGGTCGATCTTGAGGGCCCCGACCTGAGCGCCCCCGGCCCGCTCGGGATCCTCGGGAATGTGGGCGTTCACCGTGCCGGTGACGCGGGCATTTTTGCCCAGGATGAGTTTGTCGGCCCAGACCTCGACATCGCCATCGACGGTGCCGTCGATGGTTACCGTACTGCCCGCGAGCGCTGCCGACTTGGCAGAGCCGCGCAGGGCAACCGTCTCGCCCATCGCGTAAAAACAGTTGGCGGTGCTACCGGTGTTGAGCACGACGTGCTGACCGGCTACCGTCACGCTGCCATCGATGGCGGTTTTGGAGATATCGATGGTGCGCGCCGCCAGGCGAACGGCTCCGCCTACGGTGCAGTCGCGAATCGATAGGCTGTCGCCCGCTGCGATAATATCGCGGTCGATAGAGGCATCGTCCAGGTTAAGGTTTTGGCCGGCCCAGTACAGGTCGCCCTCGGCGCCAGACGGAGTTGAGTCGGCTTCGGTTGCGAGTACGTTGCCCGCGGTGTCTGTGCCGGCGAACGACGCCGTGGGCAGTACGGTCAGCGCAAGCGCAATCAGTGCGAATAGGAGGACGATGCGGGCCCGCGCTTTACGGCGCTGGGTCGACGGTGCTAGGTTGCAGGGCATAGTGAATCCTTCGTTAGATACTCGACATGTATCTAACAGGGTACCCAACGCGCGGGCGCTCTAAAAGAACCTCTCAGTTGCATTTCGGAGGGTCGTGCCGCGCTGTCTACTTTTTGCGATGCAAAAAGCGCGCGATGTCTTCTTCGGTAGGGCTTTTGATGTCAAAGCGCAGCGAGAGCCAGCGCAGACCCATGGTCACGACAACGCATACGACCAGCGCGGCGACATTGCTCATGATGCCGCTCATAACGAGACACACATAGCTTGTCGATCCGGCGATGGCGGCGATGGCATAAAAGTTAGTACGTTGGAAAATGCCCGGAACCACGCCCATAAAGCCGTCGCGCAGCATGCCGCCGCCCACCGCGGTGAAGAAGCCCATCATGATGCATACGGCGGGTGCAAATCCGTAGACCAGCGCCTTGTCCGCGCCGGTTGCCGCATAGATGCCGACCGAGATGATATCGAGCAGGGGAATGAGTTTATCGGGCTTGTCGACAATCGCCGGGAAGATGTAGATGATGGCCGCCGTGGCGATGGAGAGCGGCAGCGCCATTGGCTGGTTGAGGATATAGACGTTGCCGACCTGGAGTGTCATATCGCGCAAAAGACCGCCGCCCAGACCGCAGACCACCGCGAGCGCGACCGCGCCCACCAGGTCGAGCTTGTGTTCGCGCGCAACCAGCACACCCGAGATCGATGCAGCGACAACGGCGAACATCTCGAGCCAAAATGGGATAGCGACCATGGCATCCGAGGCATGTGAGGTAACGGTTACAGCGGCGACGACGGGCAAGATGGGGTCCTTTGAGTTGCGGGTTTGGACAATGCCCGTACATAGTACATGTTCGGCGCCGATTGCGACCCTATTGCTCGGCAAACGGTCGGGGCTGGGTTGATGCTGAACGCGATGGGGGCGTGGCTGAATAGGAGGGATGTCCAAATTTTGAGCGAAGCTCAAAATTTATCCGGTCGGCTGGCGCCGACCGCGCTGCGCTAAAAACGCGCCACGGGCGCGTTTTCTTTACGCTCCGCGCCCTGTTGGGCTCGAATCCCTCCTCCTCCGCCGTATTTGCTTGTTAGGGACTCAAAACAAAAAAGCCCCCAATCTGGGAGCTTTTTCAACAAAAATGGCGGAGGAGGAGGGATTCGAACCCTCGTGACCTTATACAGGCCAAACGGTTTTCGAGACCGCCGCATTCAACCACTCTGCCACCCCTCCGCGTGGGGTAAAAACAAAGCAGGCTCTAGGGCCTGCTTTGGAATTAACTGGCGGAGAGTCAGGGATTTGAACCCTGGAGACGCTTTTGACGCCTACACGATTTCCAATCGTGCTCCTTCGGCCACTCGGACAACTCTCCGTTAAATGCGAAAGTCAGTATACACGAGGAATCGAAAAGTGCAAACAGAAAACTTGGCATTTTTTAAACCGCTCGCTCCGCGGCCGTATCCGGCATGCGCAAGATAAGTACTAAAAAAGCATCCTGACCAGCCAGATCCCTCTCGATAACCTGTTCAAAATAGGTATTCATGAATGACGTGGCGGCGAATTTTAAAATTTTGAAGCAATCGATCGAACCGGTGGCATGCATTTTGCGACCACAACCCTGCAATCGACAACCTGCGGTTTGGCTCAGGTTGTCCTCGCCGCGGCGTATCTTACTATCGAATCCGTCAAGCTCTTGGTCAGCATTTGGTTGGAATACGCGAGAAGTGCCGTGTAAGCATGGACATATGTGGAGGTCATGAGGTTGTAGCTGCATATTCTTGCAGCCTGGGAGGTTGAAAGATATTATTACCAAGTCTTTTCCTGCTTCAGGCGCACCTTCACGACCTGAAGCCACATTTGCCCAGAGGAGGTGACAATATGAAGGCTTATGAACTGCTGTTCTTTGTTGACCCGTCGCTCGACCCCGAGACTCGTCTCGCTGTTATGAAGCGTATCGATACCACGATCGCTGAGGGCGCTGGCAAGGTCGACTCCGTTGACGAGTGGGGCAAGCGCAAGCTCGCCTACGAGATCAACGACCTCACCGATGGTGACTACACCCTCATCAACTTCCACGCAGATCCTACCCAGATCGCCGAGCTTGATCGCGTCCTGCGCATCACCGACGCTGTGGTCCGCCACATGATCGTCCGTCGCGACGACCAGGAGTAAGACTGTCGTTTTGGACTGGGCTTGTGCCCCAAGAGGAAGTAGTGAGTTATGAGCATCAATCGAGTGAACATCACCGGTAACCTCACCCGCGATCCCGAGCTGCGCGCCACCGCCGGCGGAACCCAGGTTCTGTCCTTTGGCGTCGCCGTGAACGATCGTCGCCGCAATGCGCAGACTGGCGAGTGGGAGGACTATCCCAACTTTGTCGACTGCACTATGTTTGGCACCCGCGCCGAGGCCGTGAGCCGTTTCCTGGCAAAGGGAAACAAGGTCGCGATCGAGGGCAAGCTGCGCTACAGCTCTTGGGAGCGCGACGGTCAGCGCAGGAGCAAGCTTGAGGTCATCGTCGATGAAATCGAGTTTATGAGCTCCCGTGGTGGCCAGGGTGGCTACGATCAGGGCGGTTACGCCCCCGCAGCTCCCGCGCCCGCAGCACGTCCTGCCGCACCGGTGGCTACGCCGCCCGCGGTCGACGTCTACGATGAGGACATCCCGTTCTAAGGGTTGTTCACCTATTTTGAGTGAGAGGCGGCTTCGGCTCGCCGAAGTTGCCAAATGAAAGGTATTTTGACATGGCTAATGATTATTCTGCACGTCAGCCGCGTCGTAAGTACTGCCAGTTCTGCAAGGAGAACACTGAGTTCATCGACTATAAGGACACTCAGCTTCTCCGTAAGTACATGACCGACCGTGGCAAGATCAAGCCCCGTCGCGTCACTGGCGCTTGCACGCAGCATCAGCATGACATCGCCAACGCCATCAAGCGCGCCCGCGAGATGGCTCTCCTGCCGTACACCGTCCCCGTGGTTTCCTCTCGTGGCAACCGCGACCGCGGCTAAGAAGGGAGACGCATCATGAAGGTTATTCTTCTCGATGAGATCAAGGGCAAGGGCGGCGAGGGTGACGTCGTAGAGGTCGCTCAGGGTTACGCTGAGAACTTCCTGTTCCCCAAGAAGCTCGCTGTTGCCGCCACCAAGGGCAACCTCAAGCAGCTCGACGAGCGTCGCAACAACATCGCCAAGCGCGAGGCCGTCCGTCTGGCTACCGCCAACGAGACCAAGGCTGCCTTCGAGGGCAAGCAGGTCACCGTTGACGTCAAGGTTGGCGACGAGGGCATCCTCTTTGGCTCCGTTACCGCCGCTATGATCGCTGACGCCATCAAGGATCAGCTCGGTATGGACATCGACCGCAAGCGCGTCGAGCTCGGTAAGCCCATCAAGGTTGCCGGTGCCCACACCGTCGCTATCTCGCTGTACCGCGAGATCAAGGCCGAGGTTGTCGTTCTCGTCGGCGTTACCGCCGAGGAGCTCGCTGCCGAGGCTGAGGTTGAGGAGACCGCTGAGGTCGCCGAGGCCGAGACCGCCGAGGTCGAGACCGAGGCTGCTGCCGAGTAGCATTTGCTGCAACGCAACAATCTTGTTCTAAGAAGGGCGCTCTGGGAGACCAGGGCGCCCTTTTGTTTTTGCGCTGGGTGAGTTCATAGCAGTCATTGAGATGCGGTCCCGTGTATAGGACCGTTTATCCGTTTGGTTCGGTGATGATTGCCAAGGCGCGGCTCGATTTATAGCCGTGGCTGATACTATGGATGCTCGCAAGCGATATGAATGAGGATGCTCATGGCATATGACGATAGGGAGACGGGGCTGACGGTCGAGGACCGTGGCTCCAAGTTGGGTCTCCCCCAAAACCAAGATGCAGAGGCCAACGTACTGGCCGCTATGCTGCTATCGCCCGAGGTGGTCGAAGAGGCTCAGGTCGAGCTGCAGCCCGATGACTTCTATCGGCCCATTCATAAGACCATCTATACCGCGATGGTCGATATGTACAACAGTCGCATCCCCATCGACTCCATCTCGCTGATCGATTACCTGCGAAGCATCAACAAGCTCGATGCCGTGGGTGGCGAGGCGTACATTTTGGAGCTGATGGGTCAGACCCTGTCGCTCGTCAACTGGCAGCACCATGCCGCCATCGTTCGTCGCGACTCGATGTTGCGCGAGCTGATTGGCGCCACCAACGAGATCAACGCGCTGGCCTACAACGCCCCCACCGATACTAAGGAGGTCGTGGAGCTGGCTGAGAGCAAGCTGCTCAAGGTCACGGCGCGTGAGGTCAAGTCGAGCTACAAGACGCTGACCGAGTTTATGGTCGAGGCCTATAACGAGGCCGAGGAAGTGTGCAAGGCCGGCGGTCAGGCCGCAGGCGTGCCCACGGGCTTCCCTTCGCTCGATCGTATGCTCATGGGCTTCCGCGAGGGCCAGCTCATCATTATCGGCGCCCGCCCCGCCGTGGGTAAGACGTCGTTCGCCCTGAACTTGGCGCTCAATGCCGCCGCCGCTGGCTATACCGTCGGCTTCTTCTCGCTGGAGATGTCGGGCAAGGAAATTGCCCAGCGTCTGATTTGCGCTTATGCCATGATCTCGATCAGCGATTTCCGTACGGGCCGCATTAGCCCCGAGCAGTGGGCCAATATCAATGAGGCCACGCAGACGCTGTCCAAGCTCGATATTCTGATTGACGATACGCCCGGCACCACGGTGACCGAGATTCGCGCCAAGAGCCGCCGTATGCTCCATAACAAGGAGAAGGCAATCATCATTCTGGACTACCTGCAGCTGGTGAGTCCTCCGCCGGGCCGTCGTTCCGAGAGCCGTACCGTCGAGGTCTCCGAGATGTCGCGTGGCCTGAAGATTATGGCCAAGGAGCTCAAGATCCCGCTGATCGCGCTGTCGCAGTTGTCGCGTCAGGTTGAATCCCGTACCGGCAAGCGCCCGCAGCTGTCCGACCTGCGTGAATCGGGCTCCATCGAGCAGGATGCCGATATCGTCATGTTCTTGGACCGATCTGCCGACGAGGCCGAGGCCTCGCGCGACGACCGACCCGACGAGGGCGTTACGCGTATTGTCGTGGCTAAGAACCGTTCGGGCCCGATCGGCGACGTCGACCTGATGTTCCTGCCGGCATCCACCAAGTTCTATGAGCTTGATGGGGCGCATACCGAGGAGTAGGACAGGCGCCCGTTGCACGGGTATACTAGGAATGTTTTGTGCTTCTGCGCGCTTGCGGTGCGCGGACAGTCCATGAATGTGAGGAGTAAACATGCCGTCAACCGTTTTGGTCGGTGCCCAGTGGGGCGATGAGGGCAAGGGTAAGATCTGCGACCTAGTCGCCGGCGACTTTGATGCCGTCGTGCGCTACTCGGGCGGCAACAACGCCGGCCACACCATCGTCGTCAACGGCAAGAAGTACGGCCTGCACCAGGTGCCCTCCGGCATTATGTATTCCGACCACGTGTCGGTGATCGGTAACGGCTGTGTCGTCAACCCCAAGGTTGTCCTTGAGGAGATCGACATGTTCGAGGCCGACGGCATCACCACCAAGAATCTCAAGATTAGCGGCAACGCGCATGTCATCATGCCGTACCACATCGATCTGGATGGCGCCTTTGAGCAGAAGCTCGGCAAGAAGAACATCGGTACCACCAAGCGCGGCATCGGTCCGTGCTACCAGGACAAGATGGCCCGTATTGGCCTGCGTATGCAGGACATGCTGGACGAGGCGCTGTTCCGCGATAAGCTGGAGACCGCTCTTGCCCGCGTGAACCCCGAGCTGGAGCTCATCTACAACCTGCCCACCTACACCGTGGACCAGATTTGTGACGAGTACCTGCCCATGGCCGAGCGCCTGCGCCCTTACATCACCGAGACGAGCCTGCTGCTCAACAATATGATCGATGAGGGCAAGGACTTGCTGTTTGAGGGCGCCCAGGCGACGCTGCTCGACATCGACCACGGCACCTATCCGTACGTGACGTCTTCTAACTGCACCGCTGGCGGCGCCATTACCGGTTCCGGTGTCGGCATGAAGAACGTCGACCGCGTGCTGGGCGTCATGAAGGCCTACATCACCCGCGTCGGTTCGGGCCCCATGCCCACCGAGCTTTCCTACGAGTCCGAGGCCGGCCACACGCTGACCGAGGAGGGCTACGAGTACGGCGTGACCACCGGTCGCCGTCGTCGCTGCGGCTGGTTTGACGGCCCTATCGCCAACTATGCCTCGCGCGTCAACGGCCTCACCGACATCGCCGTGACCAAGCTCGACGTGCTTTCGGCCTTCGACACCATTAAGGTGTGCGTTGCCTATGACGTCGACGGCGAGCGCTACACGAGCGTGCCCGAGCATCAGGTGCGCTTTGAGCATGCCAAGCCCATCTACGAGGAGCTCCCTGGCTGGAAGTGCGACATCACCGGCTGCCGCAGCTTTGACGGGCTGCCGCAGGAGGCTCAGGACTACGTGGCATTTATCGAGGATCTGGCACACACCCGCGTAACGTTTATCGGCGTCGGCGCCGGTCGCGAGCAGATCATCAACCGATTCTGGAAGTAATCGGTTTATACGGTTATTGCGATATACCCCTTTGCAGCCCGGACGGGCGGCCGAGGGGTATATTTGCTTGTAATGGGCCCGCTTGGTTGGCGGGCCGTTAATCCATAGAGGAGGCACCCTTGAAGGCGGACACTCAAACCATCGACATCCTGTTGTTGGGCAGCGGCGGCCGCGAGCATGCTCTGGCAGCCAAGCTCGCAGCATCACCGCGCGCCGGCAAGCTCTACATCGCGCCGGGTAACGGCGGCACCGCGAGCTGCGGCGAGAACGTGGTTCTCGACGATTGCGATCCTGCGGCCGTGGCGGCGTTTGCCCAGAGCCATGGATGCGGACTCGTGGTGATTGGCCCCGAGGCTCCGCTCGTGGCGGGCGTTGCCGACGCCGTCCGCGCGGCGGGTATCCCGTGCTTTGGTCCGGGTGCCGAGGGTGCCCAGATGGAGGGCTCCAAGCTGTTCTCCAAGCAGCTCATGGAGCGCGCGAACATCCCGACGGCCGCCTATGGCTCGTTTACTGACGAGGCCTCGGCTCTTGCTTATGTGCGCGAGCAGGGCGCTCCGCTGGTCGTGAAGGCCGACGGCCTTGCCGCGGGCAAGGGCGTTATTGTGGCAACCGAGCTTTCGCACGCCGAGGAAGCTGTGCGTGAGTGCTTTGGCGGCACCTTTGGTGATGCCGGCAACACGGTGGTTATCGAGGAGATGCTCGTTGGCCCCGAGTGCTCGCTGCTGGCCTTTACCGACGGCAAGACCGTCCGTCCCATGGCTACCTCGCAGGACCACAAGCGCGCGCTTGAGGGCGATCTTGGCCCCAACACGGGTGGCATGGGCGTCTACAGCCCGGTGCCTATCGTGACCGACGAGGAGCACGCCACCATGGTGAAGGTCATGGAGCAGACCGTGGCAGAGCTCGCCGCCGAGGGCATCGACTACCGCGGCTGCCTGTACGGCGGCTTTATGCTTACCCCCGCCGGCCCCAAGGTGCTGGAGTTCAATGCTCGCTTTGGCGATCCCGAGACGCAGGTCGTGCTGCCGCGCCTTAAGAACGACCTGGTCGAGGTTATGCTGGCCTGCGCCAACTGCGAACTCGATCAGATTGAGCTCGATTGGCGTGACGAGTGGGCCGTGGCCGTTGTCCTGACGAGCGCGGGCTATCCCGGCAGCTATGAGAAGGGCAAGGTCATCACCGGTATCGAGGATGCCGAGGCCATGGAGAACGTGACGGTGTACCACGCCGGCACCGCTGTGGTGGACGGCAAGCTCGTGACCAACGGCGGTCGCGTGCTCGCCGTGACCGCGCTGGGCGACACGTTCGAGAACGCTCGCGACCTTGCCTACGAGGCCTGCGAGAAGATCGACTTTGAAGGCAAGACCCTGCGTCACGACATTGGCCTGCGCGCGCTGCGCGGCCGCGACGCCTGGGATGCCTAAAATCCGAGAGGGATGAGACGGATGGACGATAAGAACGAAGAGCTCGTGGACGCGCAGATCGTCGAGGAAGACGGTCGCGCGTACGGGCACGCCGAGGGCGAGCCTGGTGGCGAGATCGCTGACGAGCCGGCGCTGGTGCTGGGCGACGACGACCCGCATGACGCCCTGTTGCACGAGAAGATTCTTTCGGAGGAGTGTGCCTGGAAGGGCAAGATCCTCGACGTCCACCGTCTTGAGGTTGAGCTGCCTAACGGTCACCACAGTGCCCGCGATATCGTTCGCCATCCGGGTGCGGCGGCCGTTGTGGCGCTGACCGAAAGCGGCAAGATCGTGCTGGTGCGTCAGTACCGCACCGCCATCGACCGCGTGACGGTCGAGATTCCCGCCGGCAAGCTCGACCCGGGCGAGGACCCGCTCGATTGCGCCAAGCGCGAACTGCATGAGGAGACGGGCTTTAAGGCCGGCCGCATCCGCTTTTTGACGTCGATTGTCACGACCTGCGGTTTTTGCGACGAGATTATTCACATCTACCTGGCTACCAAGCTCGAGTTTGATGCGCCCGATCCCGACGATGACGAGTTTGTCAACGTCGACCTGGTACCGCTGCACGAGCTGATCGACGCCGTGCTCGACGGTAAGATCGAGGACGCCAAGACCGTCGTGGGCGCCTTGGCCTGCGATAGCATCGCGCACCGCCTTGGGGGCACGGAGCTTTAACGAGTGGGGATAGCCCTGGGATAAGTACTACTGATTGCTTTGTCCCAGGGCCTTACGTTGCTGATATTTCTTTGAGGATCACATGCTGAAGAGGTTTCTTTCTTACTACAAGCCCCAGATGGGGCTTTTTGTTGCTGATACTATTTGTGCCCTGGTGCTTGCCGCCATTGACCTGGCGTTTCCCATTATCCTGCGCAATCTGACCGGAGGGTTGTTTACCCAGGGCCAGGCTGCCATTATGCAGGCGCTCGGCATGATCGCGGTGGGACTGGTGCTGATGTATGCCATCCGCTGCGCCTGCCGCTACTTTGTGAGCTATTGGGGCCACGTGATGGGCGCGCGCATGGAGTCCAAGATGCGTGAGGACCTGTTCGATCAGTACGAACGGTTTAGCTTTGCATACTTCGATCGCAACAGCTCGGGTGACATGATGAGCCGTGTGGTCAACGACCTGTTCGATATCTGCGAGGCGGCGCACCACGTGCCCGAATGGATCATTATCTGCGGTATCGAGATCATCGGCTCGTTTGTGATTCTGTTTACCATCGCGCCGGTGCTCGCACTCGCCATGGCTGTGGTAACGGCGGTGTTCGCGGTCATTATGTTTTGGCAGAATATGCGCATGCGCGAGGTCTTTAGCGATAATCGAAAAAAGATTAGCGGCATTAATGCGCAGCTGCAGGATTCGCTGGCGGGCATGCGTGTGGTCAAGAGCTTTGCCAATGAGCAGACCGAACGCTCTAAGTTTCGCGCCTCGAACAATCGCTACCTTTCGTCCAAGGAGAACATGTATCATGCCATGGGCGTCTACACCGCAACGTATGGCCTGCTCTCGGGCGTGCTCTATGTGATCGTGGTGCTGCTGGGCGGTTGGCTCGTTGCCCAGGGTCAGCTGCAGGCGGTCGATATGGCAACCTTCGCGCTTTACATTTCACTGTTCTGCACGCCTCTCGAGACGCTCGTCAATTCGGCCGAGACGTATCAGAAGGCCATTGCCGGCTTTAAGCGCATGGACGAGGTGCTCTCGACTGTCCCCGATATTCAGGATAAGCCGGGCGCTGCGGATCTGCAGGTGACGGCTGGTGCCGTGGAGTACCGCAACGTGTGCTTTAACTACGAGGATGTTGAGCTTGGCGCGGACGATGGGGCACGTCCCGTTATCGACCATATGGATCTGTCCATTAGGCCCGGTCAGACCATCGCTTTGGTTGGCCCCTCGGGCGGCGGCAAATCGACGACTTGTTCGCTGTTGCCGCGCTTTTACGACGTTGCCGGTGGCTCCATTAGTATCGACGGCCAGGATGTGCGCGACGTGACGCAGCATAGCCTGCGCCGTGCCATCGGCCTGGTGCAGCAAGATGTGTACCTGTTCGATGGAACGATCGGCGAGAACATCGCCTACGGCAAGCCGGGCGCCACGGCAGAAGAGATCGCCGAGGCGGCCCGCCGCGCCAATATCGATACCTTTATCGAGTCGCTTCCGCAAGGCTACGACACCGTGGTGGGCGAGCGCGGCAGCCGTCTTTCGGGCGGTCAAAAGCAGCGCGTCGCCATTGCGCGCGTGTTTCTCAAGAATCCCAAGATCCTTATTTTGGATGAGGCGACGAGTGCTTTGGATAACGAAAGCGAGGAAGCGGTTCAGGAGTCGCTCGAAGAGCTGGCACGCGGCCGTACCACGATCATCATCGCCCACCGTCTCTCGACTATTAAGCATGCTGACGAGATTGCGACCGTTGAGCATGGTCGCGTTGTGGAACGTGGCACGCACGAGGAGCTTCTCGCCCGTGGCGGCACTTATGCCCGTTACTATCGAATGCAGTTCGAAGGTGCGCGTGCGCACGAGCTCGACTGATTGATATGACAGGAAGATCATGGCTGATAAGAACCCTTTGACTCCGGAAGAAGTGACGGAGTTATTCTCCGAAATCGATGCATCCGGCGTCTTGGATCCTACGCTCGCCAAAAAGCGTACCGAGCGCATGCGCGAGAAAGAGGTTGCCGTCAAGCGCGGTGACAAGGCGACGCCGGCGCGGCTGCGCAGCGAGGACCGCGCGAGCCAGGCAAAACATATCGACCCGCTGTCCGAGGACGACCCTTCGGGTTCGCAGGCGAGCCACACCATTACGAAGACTGCCATGGCCGTGGTTATCGGCATCTTGGTGCTAATTGTGGGCATGCAGATTGGCTACGGCGTGATGCGACGCCTGAATACCGCGAACCTCTCCGAGAGCGTTTCGGTAGATACCGTCTCGACTGCGCTCAAGGGTGGACTTGAATGGGGCAATGGCTTTACGCAGTTCCCACTCGATTTTACCGTCGACGAGGCAGATGAGCGCTCGGGCACGGTTGAGGTGACGGTGCTGGACACGTCTTCTGCCAATGAACTCGAGCTGCTATCCAACGGTCAGATTCAGGCGACGGCGCTCGCAACCAATGCCCTGCTCAACGACAAGATCGACCGCGTGGTGTATAACGTTCACGCCTATATCGACGAGGACAGCAGGATCCAGCACGATTCCTTCTTTGGCATGTTTCCCGCTCAGGGCCACCAGAGCGCCATCCTGACGTTCGTCTGGACCAAGAGCTCGTCCAACGCCACGAGTATCGACTGGAAGATGCGCGTCGTAAGCATGGACGACACCATTGCCGAGCGCATTCAAAAACAGGTGAACTCGGTTTCATCGCTGATCGAGGACCCGGTGGTGAGCCAGACCAAGATCACGGAGGAACAGGCCGAGCGCGATCTTGAGCATCGTCTGCACGGTCGAGAGATCTTCCGCGGCGGAAAGCCCGATCGCACGCCGTCCGAGCTGCTGGAGCAGGACAAGCAAAAGTAGCCCGCAGTTACATAGAACGATGTCATCCCGCGTGAGTCGCAAGCCCACGCGGGATGATTTTTTTAATCACCGTCCCAGAAAAATCATTATGCATAGGAAGTCATAATTATCCTTTTGTAAACAATTCTATGTAATTAATGCCATAAGCGATGCTTGCGGTTAAAATACCGCGAGGCCTAACTGCACACCTTTAAGCCGGTCCTGTGAGACCGGGAAGGAGAACTATGGCGAACAACCATATTGCGGGCGCTGCCGCCCGCACCATCGCGCCCAGTGAGCTGTGCCAGCGCATGCTGGCTAAAACCAGCAAGGGCGCCTGCGGTCCCTGCATCCTGTACCTTGAGGATGGGACCATTTTTTATGGCCGTGCATGTGGTGCCGAGGGTACCGCAACCGGCGAGGTCTGCTTTAACACGTCGCTCGAGGGCTACTTTGAGGTCATGACCGATCCGAGCTATGCCGGCCAAATCGTAACCATGACCTATCCGCAGATCGGCAACTACGGCATTGACGAGACCGACGTCCAGTCGGCCTTCCCCGGCGATACCGCTCGCCCCGCGAGTGCTCCCGCCATGCGTGGCATGGTCGTCCACGACATGTGCGCCACGCCTTCCAACTGGCGCTCGACCGTCAGCGTGCCGGAGTACCTGCGTGCACACGGTATCGTCGCTATCGAGGGCGTCGACACCCGCGCTCTTGTGCGCCACCTGCGCGACAACGGTTCCAAGATGGGCATTATCTCGACGGAAATCTTTGACGTCGACGAGCTTGTCGAGCGCCTGCCCGCCGCGCCCACGCTGGTCGGTGAGAACCTGGTCAAGACCGTGAGCTGCCCTGAGCCCCATGCCTTTGCTGCGAGCGACCTGCCCCCCGAGCATAATTTTGCAATGGCTCCTGCCGCCCCCGCCCGCCACAGCGTGGTCGCGTACGACTGCGGTGTCAAGCGCGGCATCTTGGAGGGCCTGGTCCGTGCCGGCTGCGACCTCACCGTCGTGCCGTGGGATACGCCCGCGCGTCAGGTGCTCGACATGAATCCCGACGGCGTCTTTTTGTCCAACGGCCCCGGCGACCCCGATGCCGTGGTGGAGACCTACGAGCAGGTGCAGCAGCTGATCGGCAAGGTGCCGATCTTTGGCATTTGCCTCGGTCACCAGATGATCAGCTTGGCATGCGGCGCCCAGATGGAAAAGCTCAAATTCGGTCACCGTGGCGGCAACCAGCCGGTTATGAATCTGGTCAGCCGCCGCGTGGAGATTACCGCGCAAAACCATGGCTTCGGCCTGCTGTTCCCCAGCCTGGGCAAGCTTGTTCCCGAGCTTTCGGGCGGCGAGACCGAGCACGCGGCCGATGGCGATCTGCGCGCCTGGGTGCGCCGCGGTGTCGCGCCGGTCGTGATGAACGAGCGCTTCGGCCGCATTCGCCTGACGCACGTAAATCTCAATGATGGCACCGCCGAGGGCATCCAGCTGCTCGACGCGCCGTGCTTCTCGGTCCAGTACCATCCCGAGGCCTCGCCTGGCCCTACCGATGCCCACTATCTCTTTACCGCCTTTACGCGACTCATGGACGGCGAGGAAGACTATCTGGACATCGATACTGCCAAGGACCGCCTTGCCGACTGGAACTTTGCCGACAATGGTTCCGCCGCTACCGAGACCGAGGAGAACTAACATGCCTAAACGTACTGACATCAAGCGTATCCTCGTCATTGGCTCGGGCCCCATCGTCATTGGCCAGGCCTGCGAGTTCGATTATTCCGGCGCCCAGGCCTGCAAGGTACTCAAGGAGGATGGCTTTGAGGTCATCCTAGTCAACTCCAACCCGGCGACCATCATGACCGACCCGGGCTTGGCCGACCGCACCTATGTCGAGCCCATCACCGCCGAATTTATCGAGCGCGTGATCAAGAAGGAGCGCCCGGACGCACTGCTGCCCACGCTGGGTGGCCAGACCGGTCTGAATGCCGCCGTCGAGCTGGCAAAGGACGGCACGCTCGACAAGTACGGCGTCGAGATGATCGGCTGTGACCTTGCCGCCATCGAGCGTGGCGAGGACCGCAAGCTCTTTAACGAGGCCATAGCCGAGATTGGCCTGGAGGTCGCGCGCTCGGGCTATGCCTACAGCGTGGCAGACGCCGAGGCCATCGCCGAGCGCGTGGGATACCCCTGCGTGCTGCGTCCGAGCTTTACCCTCGGCGGCGCCGGCGGTGGCATCGCGCATACCCACGAGGAGCTCGTCTCCATCGTGAGCCAGGGCCTTGAACTCTCGCCTGCCCACGAGGTGCTGGTCGAGGAGTCCATCGAGGGCTGGAAAGAGTACGAGATGGAGGTCATGCGTGACCACGCCGGCAACGGCATCATCGTGTGCTCCATCGAGAACCTCGACCCCATGGGCGTGCATACCGGTGACTCCATCACCGTGGCGCCGGCGCAGACGCTCTCCGACCTTGAGTATCAGCGCATGCGTGTCGCCTCGCTCGCCATTTTGGAGAAGATCGGCGTCGAGACCGGTGGCTCTAACGTGCAGTTTGCCGTGAACCCCCAGACCGGCCGCCTGATCGTCATCGAAATGAACCCGCGTGTGAGCCGTTCGTCCGCGCTGGCCTCCAAGGCCACGGGTTTCCCCATCGCCAAGGCCGCCGCCCGCCTGGCCGTGGGCTATACGCTCGACGAGATCGTCAACGACATTACCAAAGCCACGCCCGCCTGCTTTGAGCCCACGATCGACTACTGCGTGGTCAAGGTGCCGCGCTTTGCCTTTGAGAAGTTCAAGGGTACCGACCCCACGCTCACCACGCGCATGAAGGCCGTGGGCGAGATCATGGCGATTGGTCGCACCTTTGAGGAGGCTTTTGGCAAGGCCATGCGCTCTCTGGAGGATGGACACCAGGGCATTTGCGCCGGCGGCAAGGAGGGTGCCGATAAGCTGAGCGACGATGAGCTCGCCCAGGCCGTGGGCACCCCGACTGAACACCGCATCTTCTTTGTAGTCGAGGCCCTGCGCCGTGGCTGGGATGTTGCGCGCATCCATGCCGTTTGCGGTATCGATCCGTGGTATCTCAACCGCATCAACGATATGGTGCAGGTCCAGGAGAGCATTCGCGGCCTGCGCGTGGAGGACATTGACGCCGACGCGATGCGCTTGCTTAAGCAGTATGGCACGAGCGATGCCGAGATTGCCGCGCTGACCGGCTCGGACGAGCGCTTTGTTCGCGCCTACCGTAAGGGTCTGGGCGTGGTCCCCAGCATGAAGACGGTCGACACCTGCGCCGCCGAGTTCTCGAGTGCCACGGAATACCACTATAAGACCTACGAGAACATCTACCGCACGAGCCCGGTCGCCAAGAAGTGCGTTGCCCCCGACGAGACCACGCCGGCAAGCAAGCCCAAGGCGATGATCCTGGGCGCCGGCCCCAACCGTATCGGCCAGGGTATCGAGTTCGACTACTGCTGCGTGCACGCGAGCTACGCGCTGGCGGCCCGCGGCTTTGAGACCATCATGGTCAACTGCAATCCCGAGACCGTCTCGACCGACTACGACACGTCCGACCGCCTGTACTTTGAGCCGCTCACCTACGAGGACGTCATGGACGTTATCGACGTTGAGCGTCCCGACGGCGTCGTGGTGACGCTCGGCGGCCAGACCCCACTTAAGCTGGCACGCATGCTCGAGGAGAGCGGCGTGAACATTATGGGTACCAAGCCCGACGCCATCGATTTTGCCGAGGATCGCGAGCGTTTTGCCGCCCTGCTCGACAAACTGGGCATTATGTACCCGCCGGCGGGTCAGGCCACTTCGTTTGAGGAGGCCGAGGCCGTTGCCGCACATATTGGCTACCCGCTGCTGGTGCGTCCGAGCTATGTGTTGGGCGGCCGCGGCATGATGATCGCCTACGATGCCGAGCGTCTGCGCGATTACATGGCCGAGGCTGCGCGCATTAGCCCCGACTACCCGGTGTATCTTGATCGCTTCCTGGAGGGTGCAATCGAGTCCGATGTCGACGCCCTGTGCGACGGCGAGGAGGTCTATATCGGCGGTATCTTGGAGCATATCGAGGAGGCCGGCATTCACTCTGGCGACTCCGCGACCTGCATCCCGCCGTTTAGCTTTAGCGAGAGCCTGCAGGCGAAGCTCCGCGAGACCACGCGCCGCATCGCGATAGCGCTGGGAGTCCGCGGCCTGGTCAACGTGCAGTACGCCATCAAGGGCGAGACCGTCTACGTGATCGAGGCCAACCCGCGTGCCAGCCGTACCGTGCCGTTTATCTCCAAGGCCACCGGCGTGCCGCTGGCCAAGTGCGCGGCGCGCACCATGGCGGGCGATTCTATCGCGAGCCTGGGTCTGCCGAGCGACGAGCGTCAGCTCGATTGGTTCTGCATGAAGGAAGCCGTTATGCCCTGGGGTCGTTTCCCAGGTGCCGACGTTATCCTGGGGCCCGAGATGAAGTCGACGGGCGAGGTCATGGGCATTGCCAAGAGCTATCCCGAGGCATACGCCAAGACGCAGTTGGCAATCGACTATAAGCTGCCCGACCCCAGCAGTGGCAAGGTGTTCATCAGCGTGTGCGACCGCGACAAGCGTCATATCCTTTCGGTCGCGCGTATCCTGCGCTACTTGGGCTTTGACATCTGCTCCACCGAGGGCACGGCGCGCGTGCTGCGTGGCGGCAATGTGACCTGCGAGGTCGTGGAGAAGATCAGCGGCCCGCACGACGGCGAGCGCCCCAACATCGGCGACCTGATCGCCGACGGCAAGATCGCAGTGATTATCAACACGCCGTACGGTCCGGGTTCGCGCGGCGACGGCTATCTGCTGCGCACCGAGGCCGTGCGCCGCGGCGTGACCTGCGTGACCGCGATGTCTGCTGCCAATACGTACGTGAGCGCCATCGAGGCTGTGCGCGAGGACCAGCAGGGTCACGGCAGCGCCAACGACATGGGCATGGACGTCATCGCCCTGCAGGACCTGCCGCAGTACACGGTGTAGGGTGACCTGTCCGGCCGGGGCGGGGGCCGAGTTTCCCCCCTTCGCTCCGGCTGCAAGCAGAGTCGCTCAGTGGGAAACTCGGCTCCCCCGCCCCGGCCTGCGGTGACTTGGTTGTGCCGTGTGCTGCAGAAGGGGCTTTGTGCGTCCGGTGGCAATCAGGGTTCCGGCAACGGTGGGCAGACATCCGGCGGTTCGAACGATGGCGCCCAGGCGGGAAAGCCCGCTGGTGACAAGGCTCAGGGTGGCAAGTCCGCTAACTCACTTGCGAGCACCGGTGATCAAACGGTGGCGACCGTCGCCGCGATCGGCGGCCTGGGTGCCGCGATCGCCGCAATCGGAGTCTTCCTTGCTCGTTTCCGCCGCAAGGAAGACTAGCGCGAGCGATTGACAATCGCACACGTTTCCCAAGAGGGCCGCGGTAACCGTCGCGGCCCTCACTTTACCGGAGCGGTCTGAGGACTCGCGTCTTTCGCTTCGGACTGCTGCGCAGGGTCAATCAGGCGGAGATCTCACCCGTGTCGGGTTTGCGATAGCTTGGCGAATATAATTACGCGAAATCTAGGATTTCTCAAAAACGCGAAGTAGATGATATATTGTACTTCGCGTTTTTCAGTTAATCTTAATTTTGCGAAGTGGATTGCCATGAGACTTATTAATCGACCGTTCTATATGGATAAGCTCTCCAAGGTGGCGGGTTCGCCAGACATCAAGGTGATTACCGGAATCAGGCGATGCGGAAAATCGAAATTGCTTGAGGCGTTTGCCAGCCAACTTCGTTCAAACGACCCCTCGGCCAACGTCATACACGTCAACTTCAATCTACTTGAGTTCGAGCCGTTGGCGGAATACCATGCGCTGCATACATATGTGGAAAAGCATTATATCGAGGGTTGCCGGAATATCGTCATGATCGACGAGGTCCAGATGTGTGAAGGGTTCGAGCGGGCTATCAACAGTCTTCATGCGTCAGAGAAATATGACATTTACATCACGGGGTCGAATGCCTTTCTTCTCTCAAGCGACCTCTCGACGTTGTTCACGGGAAGAACGGTGGAGATCGAGGTCTTTCCGTTTTCACTTGCGGAGTTCTCGGCGTATCACGAGATCACTTCTCCAGCCGAGGCCCTTGCTCGCTATGTCCGCGAGGGAGGAATGCCGGGTTCCTATATCTACCAGGACGAAAGGATGCGTTTCTCATACATCTCGGATGTGCTTGAAACTCTTATCCTGCGCGACATCAGACAAAAATATCGTATACGTAATGCGGAGCAGCTTAAACGTTCCTGCGAGTTCCTGATGGATAACGTCGGAAACATCTCTTCTCTCAAGGGGATGGCGGCTGAGCTGTCACGAGCGAACCTTAAGATAAGCGACAAGACGCTGGCTGTGTATATCGACTACCTGTGTGATGCGTTTGCGTTCTACCGGTTTCGTCGCTTTGACGTCTCAGGAAAGAAATACCTGTCGACGGGAGATAAATACTACCTGGCCGACCACTCGTTTCGCTACGCCGCGCTTGGTACGAAAAAGCTCGATTTTGGCCATGTTTACGAGAATATGGTGGCAATCGAGCTTATGCGCCGCGGATGGGAAGTCTACGTGGGCGTTCTCTACCAAAAGGAAGTAGACTTTGTCGCCATCAGGCGTGACCGCCGTGTCTATATCCAGGTGAGTGACGACATTTCCCAAGAAGCGACGCTTGAGCGTGAGCTTGATCCGCTGCGACGGATTCGAGACGCCTATCCCAAGTGCGTCATCGCCCGAACAGGGCACGAAACGACTGATTGGGATGGCATCAAGGTCGTCGACCTGGCACGATGGCTTATGGGTGAATCAGGCGAGCTGGCCGTCTAGCACGCGATGACGCGGGCTGGAACGAACGAGCGAGGATTCCGTCCCGCGAGGAGGCCAATACGGCCCTCTTCGAGGGACGGAATCCTCGCTCGATCTCTTGGCGGGACATTTTGCTCGGTCGATGATCAACGGTTGGTGGAAAGCGATGCCTCGTCCGTGCCACTATTCCGTGATTGCTGGTATTTTCTGCATGCTAAAATGAATGCATAAAAGACTTTATATTTGGAGGTCTCGATGCCTGCTTTAAAGATGCTCGACAATCTTGTTCCCATCAGCGATTTCAGTCACGGTAAGGGTCCCGCTGCGTTTTCGAGAGTGAGCAACGACAACCCGGTTGTAGTTTTGAAACACAACAAGCCGGCGTTCGTTATCGTGACGCCCGATGAATACCGAGGGGCTAAGCAGGCGGAGGAGGACCTCGCCTTGTTGACGTTGGCCCTTAAGAGGACGGCTGCGACAAGCGATGATGAACTCGTTTCCCTATCTGATGTTATGGCAGAGTTGGGTGTGGGCCAGGACGAACTCGATCAGATGGATGAGGTCGAGTTTGAATGAGCGGGTACGAAGTCGCTTTCTACCCGGATACTCTCAAGGATCTCAAGCGTCTCGATGGTTCCCAGCGAAAACACGTGTTTAAGGCTATAGAAAGAATCAGAACGAACCCATTGCCGCAGAACGAAGGCGGATTCGGCAAGCCTCTTGGAAACAAGGCAGGCACGGATTTGACGGGCTTCATGAAAATCAAGCTCAGGGGAAGTGGCATTCGGATTGTGTACCGCCTCATTAAAATCAAAGGAAAAATGGCCATCGTAGTGGTAGGCGCTCGTGAAGACATGGAAGCGTACCGAACCGCCCAAAGGCGTGCGATTGATTTCGAGAAGTGGGCGGAAGAGGCTCTCTAACTTCATGGGCGAAAACAGGAATGCAGCGATGTGCTTCAGGTGTGCGAGTTTTGAAAGGCTCTGGTGATTCGGAGGTCCGCCAGAGCCTTTTTCTATCTGTGGACATTCCTCTTGGACAGTTAGTTCAGATACGTATTTTTCAGAGGACGTGTGGAGGCCAATTTGGGCACAATTGAGCTATTTTTGATAGTCTGGACCGACAAGGCCGCGCGGGCAATAGCGAGAAAGACCTATTATTAGATCTAAAGCGACTTAAAACCAGTTTGTTAGCGCCAATTAGCACCGCCAAAATATACGTATCTGAACTAACTGTCCACCACCCTCCAACAACCTCCTATTTCAAATCAAATCAGCCACCGTGCGTCATGGATATTCCCGGTGGGTCGCGGGGTGGCGGCTACGACTTTCCCTCAGGATAATTCGCGAAGCCCGTTTTCCGAGGAAAGGTATTGGTTATGTAATACCAGTTAAACAGTAAAACTATGCTTAAGTGGTATCTGGCTGGAGAACCAATTGGTATGGTTGGTTAGACCCACTTCGCCATCTACGTTCATTTTTATACCGCTGGGAGAATTCCAAACTTAATTTGCGCAACTGCTCATGTATGCTGATTCAACCTTATAGGTGGCTATCTGGTTACTACCAGTTGACCCCTTGGTAACGGGTGGGCCAATTGTACGGAATGTACCGAACACCCCCCCGTTGATGCGTTCGCCCATGCTGCGGGGCGCGCGTCCGCGACACTTCCGCATGTCGGAGGGAAGGAGTCCAGGTGCGTAGGAATTCCATTTTTACGAAACGGTGGGTGAAGGGAAGCGCGGTCCTCGTCGCAACAGCGGCGACTCTCGTGTTCGCTAGCCCCCAGCAGGCGATTGCCACGCCGCTTAAGGGCGTCGACTCGGCGACCGTGTCTCAGTCCGCCTCGAACGTCGTCGACATCGATTTCGCCGACGGCATCAAGGGCCGTATCACATTTCTAGAGGACGGCATTTTCCGTTACAATGTCGACCCCAAAGGCGAGTTCTCTGAGTATGCCACGCCGCGTAGCAAGTCCCACACGGCTAAGATTCAGGCCCAGCCCGACACCTCGGATACCTACAGCAAGCCGAGCGCGACGGTTGTCGACAAGGGTGACACTATCGAGATCACCGGTGGAAAGGCGACCGTGATTCTGGACAAGGCGACTGGCAAGATGAGCATCAAGTCGGGCGACCGTGTCGTGGTCTCCGAGTCCGCGTCCCTCGACCTTGATAAGAAGGGCACCGTCCAGACGCTCGCCAAGGCGAAGTCCGAGAACTTCTTTGGCGGCGGTACTCAGAACGGCCGCTTCCTGCACACCAACCAGACCATCGCCATCTCCAACACCAACAACTGGACCGATGGCGGCGTTGCTTCGCCCAACCCGTTCTATTGGACGAGTGACGGCTACGGCGTGCTCCGAAACACGTTCGCAGAAGGTTCCTACGACTTCGGTTCTACGGATGCATCGACGGTCACGACTTCGCACAGCGAGAATGAGTTCGATGCCTACTACTTCGTGGCGACCAACGATGGCGCCTCGAACGTGGCAACCGAGATGCTGCAGGACTACTACAAGGTAACCGGTAATCCGGTGCTGCTGCCCGAATACGGTTTCTACCTGGGTCATCTGAATGCCTATAACCGTGATGGCTGGTCAACGACTTCGGGTCAGAAGAAGTGGGAGACCAAGGGCAGCAAGTCCTCGAGCGAGAAGGGCGACGTTAAGTACGAGTCTGGCATGGCGACGGGCTACAAGCTCGACGGCACGCTTGCGTCCGAGACGCTCAACGGTGAAGGTCCTACGGTCGATACCGAGAACATGAAGGCGACCGATTTCGACCGCCAGTTCTCTGCCCGGCAGGTTATCGATGACTACGAGGACAACGACATGCCGCTCGGCTGGTTCCTGCCGAACGACGGCTACGGTGCCGGCTATGGCCAGAACGGTTACTACAAGACCGGCGGCGTCAACTCCGACGGAACGAGTTCTGCCGAGCGCCTCAACGCCGTGCGCGCCAACGTCGACAACCTTAAGAAGTTCACCGAGTACGCTAACTCCAAGGGCGTGAGCACGGGCCTGTGGACCCAGTCCAACCTTGAGCCCGATAGCAACTCCGAGACTCCGTGGCACCTGCTTCGCGACTTCGACGCCGAGGTCAAGACGGGAGGCATCACTACCCTCAAGACCGACGTCGCCTGGGTTGGCTCTGGCTACTCTTTTGGTCTTAACGGCATCAAGACGGCTTATGACACGGTGACGACCGGCGCCAACAAGCGCCCCAACATCATTACGCTCGATGGTTGGGCCGGCACGCAGCGCTTTGGCGGCATCTGGACCGGCGACCAGTACGGCGGCAACTGGGAGTACATCCGCTTCCATATCCCCACGTATATCGGTCAGAGTCTTTCGGGCAACCCCAACATCGGCTCCGACATGGACGGCATCTTTGGCGGCGACCCCATCATCTCGGCACGCGACTACCAGTGGAAGACGTTCACGCCCTCTATGCTCGACATGGACGGTTGGGGCACCTACCGCAAGTCGCCCATGACGCACGGCGATCCCTACACGGGCATCTCGCGCTTCTACCTCAAGCTCAAAGCGCAGCTCATGCCCTATATCTACACGAGTGCGGCTTCGGCGGCCAACATCGATACGGGTAACGGCGATACCGGCCTGCCCATGATCCGCGCCATGCTGCTCTCCGACAACTCCGAGTACGCCGCGAGCACTTCGACGCAGTACCAGTATATGTTCGGTGAGAATTTCCTGGTTGCGCCGGTGTATCAGGATACCCAGGCAGATGACAAGGGCAATGACGTTCGCAACGGCATCTACCTTCCCAACTACGGCACCGATGATAATCCCACCATCTGGATCGACTACTTCTCGGGTAAGCAGTACCGCGGCGGCCAGGTCCTCAACAACTACGATGCTCCGCTCTGGAAGCTGCCGCTCTTTGTAAAGGCCAATTCCATCGTGCCGATGTATGCCGAGAACAACAACCCCGAGGCTGTGACCGAGACCAACACCAAGGGCACTGACCGCAGCCAGCGTATCGTCGAGTTCTTCGCCACCGAGGGTGAGGGCAGCTTCACGCAGTACGAGGACGACGGCTCCTCCATCGAGAACAAAACGACTGAGGACAATGCCTACGGCACGATCGACAATATCTCTTACGGTGACCATGTGAGTACCGTCTTTAGCTCCAAGGCCACGGGCGGCACCGCAACCTTTACCGCTGCGGCGTCCCAGGGCAGCTATAGTGGTTACGATTCCAACCGTACCACGACCTTTGTGGCCAACGTGTCCGCCAAGCCTGCGAGCGTCATCGCCAAGAATGGCGGCACTGCGCTCAACGTGACCGAGGTCGACTCACAGGAGGCTTTCGACGCCGCGACCCCCGAGGCTGGCCAAGCGGTCTACTTCTACAACGAAAGCCCCAACCTCAACCACTACGGCAGCGATGCGGACAGCACCGAGGCCGAGAAGGGCGAGAGCTTCAACGACACTAAGATCACCACGAACCCCAAGGTCTACGTCAAGTTTGCGAAGACCGATGTCGCTGCAGCGGAGCAGACGCTCGAGCTGGGCGGTTTCGTGAACGCCGACGCCACGCTCGCGGCCGACCGCCTCAACGAGAACCTCTCCGCACCAGCGAACCTTGCTGCCCCCGAGGACGCCACGACTCCCACTAGCATTAAGCTCACCTGGGGAAAGGTCGATGGTGCTACCTCCTACGACCTTAAGGTCGATGGCACCGTGTTCGCCGTGGGCGATGCAGCGGAATTCACGCATACCGATCTTGCCTACAATAGCAAGCACACCTACCAGATCCGTTCGCGCAACGCCGAGGGCTACTCCCGTTGGAGCGATGTGCTCGCGGCGAACTCCGCCCTCGACCCATGGCGGAACGTGCCCGAGGCCGAGAAGATCACCTGGGAGGGCTCGATCTACGGCGGCCATAAGGCCGATCTCGCCTTCGACCATGAGTTCCAGACGAGCGACGGCGGCTTCCACTCCGGCGGCAACGACCTGGGCAAGGCGCTCACCGTCGACTACGGCCGCGCCTACAAGCTCGACAAGCTCGAGTACTATCCGCGTACCGACGCCGGCAACGGCACTGTGACCAAGATGCGCATCGAGACGAGTCTCGACGGTGTCCATTGGACGAGCCAGGAGGTCGATTGGGAGCGCTCCGCCGCCTGCAAAACGGTGACGTTCGACGGCGCCGTGGCCGCACGCTACGTGCGTATGACGCCGCTCGCTTCGGTTGGTAACTTCTTCTCCGCGTCCGAGATCGCCATCTACAAGGCCGATGGTACGGACGGCTTTGCTGTGGGTTCCAACCTCAACAAGGCAACGATCTCCGATGGCGACTTTTCCAACATGAAGAATTATCTGGGTCTCGAGAACCGCGAGCCCGATACCTCGACGTTCGACTCGCAGATTCGCGACCACTTTGCCGATCTCAACGGCAACGGGGTCTATGATGTCTACGACTACTCGTTTACCATGGCGGGGCTTGATGGCGGCACCAAGCAGAAAGGCAAGGTCGCCGGCAAGCTCGCGGTGATTCCGAGCAAGACCGAGGTCGATGCCGGCGATGAGATCACCGTCGATGTCTATGCGGCCGACGCCAAGAACGTCAACGCCCTGGGCGCGCTCGTCAACTTTAAGAGTGACCAGTTTGAGTTTGTGTCCGAGAGCATCTCGCAGGATGGTTCGACCGCCGGCATGGAGAACCTGTCGCGCGAGAAGGTCCAGTTCGCGGACGGCACACAGACCATCAACCTCGCCTTTGCCAACCGCGGCGACGGCAAGCTCTACAACGGCACTGGCGCGGTGGCGAGCTTCAAACTCAAGGCCAAGACGGCCGGCAAGGTTGAACTGCCCTCGACGTCTTGGCTCATCGGTCCGGCGTGCGATGCGCTCGAGTTTACGAGTGACGGTACCGTGACGATGCCGGACGTTCCGCAGCCCACGGTTGCCGAGTACGGTCAGGATGCCTTCAACATCACGATGACCAACGACGAGCTCACGACCGACGACGGTTCCAACGTCGAGAAGCTTATTCAGCAGAAGAGCTATAACGCGCTGTTCGATAACGATGAGGGCGACAACGGCTTTGAGTTCCTGTGGAACTGGAGCGGCAACTGGGACAGCGAGGGCAAGCTTCCGAGTTACGTGAAGCTTCCCACCACGATGACATTTGCCTTTAAGACACCATCGAAGCTCGATGCCGTTGAGGTCGTCAACCGCGACGGCGGTAACGGCACCGTGCAGAAGATCAAGGCCGTCGTGACGTTCGAGGATGGCTCGACCCAGGAGTTCGCGGGTGGGGAGTACGATTCCTTCCAGGCTCGCTACGCCTTTGGCCTCTCTGCCGAGAACAAGGGCAAGAAGGCGACTAAGGTCGAGATCACGCCGCTTGAGGCATCGGGTGACCAGATGCTCACGCTGCGCGAGATCAACTTCAACTACACGCAGGGTGTCGAGGCCATCGAGGGTATCGAGCTGGGCAAGAACCAGACCGAGTTCTTTGAGGGCGACGTTACGCTCGTCGACGCTAAGGCCACGCCCGAGAGCGCCGGCTACCCCTATGTGACGGTCGAGAGCTCCGACTCCTCTGTGGTGAGCGTCTCCGCTGTTCAGGCCGGCGATAGCGTGAACTACTACTTGCGTGCCAACAAGGCCGGTAAGGCAACGATCACGGTGGCGTCAGTGCTCGACCCCTCCAAGACCGCATCCTATGAGGTCGAGGTCAAGGCTGGTGTCGACACCTCTGCGCTCATGGCGGCGCTTTCCAAGGCCGCGGGCTACAGCGAGTCCGTCTACACCAAGGATTCTTATGCAGCTCTCACCGCTGCGGTCGAGGCGGCTCAGAAGCTTCTCGACGGCGGCCAGGGCAGCTATAGCAAGAAGGATGTCGCAGACGCTACGACCAAGATCGAAAAGGCAATCGACGGCCTCAAGATGCGCCCCGTTGATGAGAAGAAGCTCATCAACACGCCCGAGAACCGCGAGAACGTCAAGGTGACCGGCTTCTCGAGCGAGGCCGACTATGAGGGCAGCAACGCCGTCAACGCTCTTGACGGCGATGAGCAGACGCTCTGGCACAGCGACTATGCTTATAAGACCGGTATGCCCCAGCACCTGACCGTCGACCTGGGCCGCGACTACGATCTCACCGACGTCACGTTCCTGCCGCGCCAGGACGGCGGCACGAACGGCGATATCTTTGAGGCCGAGGTGCTGGTCTCCGACACCGCCGACGGTTATGAGATGGGCACCGCCGCGTCGATGGGTACGTTTACCTTCGACAACGACGGCCGCGTGCTCACCGACCGTGGCGACTGGAAGCAGATGAGCTTTGGTGCCGCGCGCGGTCGCTACGTGACCGTCAAGGTGCTCCACGCCGGCGGTGGCAGCGTTGACGCCTACTGCAGCATGGCGGAACTCAAGTTCTACGGTGCGGCCGTTCCCGATCCGGTGGCGAAGGACGACCTCACTGCCGCGATTGAAAAGGTTGATGCCGAGGTTGCAGCCGGCGACCTTAAGGCCAGTGACTACACCGAGGCTTCCTGGACCGCGTTCCAGAACGCCTTGGCGAGCGCCCGCGCCATCCTGAGCGACGAGAACGCCACGCAGGACGAGGTCGACCAGGCACTCAAGGCGCTCGAGGATGCCCGTGACGCGCTCGAGAAGACCCCGGTGACCCCAGTTGAGAACCCGACCAAGAAACAGCTCAAGGCCCTGGTCAAGCAGGCGAAGGAGACTGACACCAAGGGAAAGACGGCCGAGTCCGTCAAGGCCCTGACGGATGCCATTACCTACGCCGAGGATGTCTTGGGTGATGAGAATGCTTCCGACACCCAGCTCCAGGCGGCTTATGACCAGCTCAAGCTGGCCATCGAGGGCCTTAAGGATGCCGACTCCGGCAACCAGGGCGGTTCGGGCAACCAGGGTTCCGGCAATGGCTCGAACGGCGGCAGCCAGGCGGGCAAGCCCGCAGGCGACAAGGCCCAGGGCGGCAAGAAGAACGGTTCGGCGATCCCCGTTACTGGCGATCAAACGGCGGCAACTGTCGCGACTGTCGGTGGCCTTGGAGCCATCATCGCTGCGATCGGTGCCTTCTTCCACCGTCGCAATAAGGCTGAGTAGTCCCAGCGACAACTAAGCAAACGTGCCCGCCGTCCCACCCAAGGACGGTGGGCACGCTTTTTTATTTCAGCTAACGTACGTCATGGCAATCCCCGGTAGGTCGAGGGGTGCTTTGCGGGCGGGCCAGGCTTTATCTGAACGACTTTGCGAAGCAACCGGAGTGAAGATAAAGCCTGGCCCGCCCGCAAAGCACCACGCAGACCGCAGGGACGGGAGCGGCTATACTACTCTCAGTAGTTAAGGGTCGCGGATTCGCCGCGTCACCGCTCTCAACAGGAGGTCTTTGTTTATGGCAGATCAGAAGCCGGTTGTCGGGATCATCATGGGTTCCAAGTCCGATCTGGGCGTTATGGAAGGTTGCACCGCCGAGCTCGAGACGCTCGGTGTGCCCTATGAGCTCGTCATTGCGAGCGCGCACCGCACGCCGGCGAAGGTTCACGAGTGGGCCTCGACTGCTGCCGATCGCGGTATCAAAGTGATTATCGCTGCCGCCGGCAAGGCCGCTCACCTGGGCGGCGTCGTGGCTGCCTTTACGCCGCTGCCGGTTATCGGCGTACCTATGAAGACGAGTGACCTGGGCGGTATGGATTCGCTGCTGTCGATGGTGCAGATGCCTTCGGGCGTGCCCGTGGCCTGCGTTGCCATCAACGGCGCCAAGAACGCCGCCATCTACGCCACGCAGATTCTAGGCGCTTGCGACCCCGAGTACCGCAAGGTTATCGAGAAGATGAAGCAGGAGATGGCCGACGCCTAAGCGGCTTGCCGCCTTATCTGCAATAGAGGAGAAATATGTCCAATTATCAGGGAAAACGTTTTAAACTGTCCCAGATTCCCGATCCTGCGAATCCAGGTGCGCCGCGCCCGGTGCAGCCGGGGCGGACGTCCTCTTCGCAGCCCGTCCGTCCGCCGCAGCCCGCCCATGTCGCGAGGCACGTTCGGGCTCCGCAGCCGGTGGCGCCGTCGAACCAGCGCGTTCAGGGCGCTTTGCCGACCTGCCGCCCGTCCAGTTACGGGGAGCAATCGCAAGCTCATCGTTCTCCTTCGCCCGGGCTCGGTGGCTCGGTGGAAAGTCCTGCTCCTAAGCGCAAAAAAGGCCGTTCGATTTTCGCGAGACTTCTTATTGTGATCGGTGTGTGCCTGATCGCTGCCGCCGCCGGCATCTATATCAAGGCGCAGTTGGGTTACAAGGAAGCAAGCGATTCGTATCAAAAGGTTGAGAAAAAGTCTGTGAGCGATAGCGACGCGAGCGGTGCACCCATTGTTGATTTTGCCACGCTTGCCCAAACCAACCCCGATGTCGTCGGTTGGATATATGTTCCCGGTACCGCCATCAACTATCCGGTGGTGCAGACGGATAACAACACCAAGTACCTGAGCACGCTCTTTGACGGCACGGCAAATCCCGTGGGCTCTATTTTCCTTGACTGCGATGACACGGCTCCCGGTATGGTGGACCAGCAGACTACACTCTACGGCCATCACATGAGGGATAACTCGATGTTCCATTTCATTGCCGACAGCGCCGACCAGTCGGTTTTCGACGGTATCGAATATGCCTTTTACGTTACACGCGACGGCGCCTATAAATTTAAGCCGTTGCTGACCAAGGTGGTCGAGGACTCGTACCGAAAAGCGCGTACTCCCAACTTTGAGGGCGGAGACGGCCTGAAGGCCTATCTTTCCGAGATGATTGACGGTGCTTCCGCCGTGGCGAGCGACGCTGAGAGTCGTGCTGCCAAGGCTGATAAGGTGCTCACGCTTATCACGTGTTCGCCTTCGGCGCTAAGGAACAAGCGTGCCGTGATGATTCTTACCCCCGTTGAGAACTAATGGTTGCATTGCGGGCAGCGGAGGTACTGAAGGGCGAGTCGTCGCCCGACGGCATAAGAGATAAAAAAGGGGAAATGATGCTCGAGAATGGCAAAACGATGCCTTCGATTGATGCTTGGCTGCGCGACGCCAAGGCCGACGCTTCGGCGCCGGCGTGCGGTATGTATCTGACGCATAACGGCGTGGTACGCGCGACGCCCAAGGCCGAGGTGCGCGGAGTCGAGACCGATGGCGTGGCGCCGGGCCACAAGGTGGGCGGCATGGTCTTTGACTACGATGCCGAAAAGGTGCGGTCTGCCATTGAGGCGACGCGAGCGATGCCGGGTATCGGCTATGTGCGCGTGTGGCTGGCAAGCGGCGAGCTTTCCGTGGGCGATGACATCATGCTCGTGCTCATTGGCGGAGACATTCGTCCGCACGTGGTCGATGCCCTGCAGACGCTTGTCGGCACCATCAAGAATGAATGCGTGAACGAGGTCGAGCGCGAGGCATAGGGCTTTGCGATCAATTCGAGCTCATCTATAGCAAAAGCCCGCTGGCAGTTAGGCTGAACTGCCAGCGGGCTTACTTGTCCGTTGGAACCGACTTGCGCCAGCGCCCGCGCTATACGCGTGTGGCGTCCTTGGGGCTCATGGTCATGCTCTGGAAGCGATTTTCCATATACTCATTATCGAAGTACTTGCCGTAGAACTGCGCAACGGGAATATCGTTGACCGTGCCGTTGACGCGCTGGTACCAGTAGTCGAGCGATTGCAGCGTCATGACGCCGTCGACCAGCATGATGATGGTAAAGATGACGGTGGCCGAGTAGCGGCTCTTCCAGGGAATCATGTTGATGAGTTTGAGCAATCTGGGCAGCAGCAGCTTGATCCAGATGAGTCCGCCCAGGCCCCACAGGCAGGCGAAGCCCGTGCAGGTGCGTCCGCCCGTAAGCACGGCGAGCGGATCGGGCATGCCAAAGAGCTTCATATGCGAGTAGCTCCACGAGACCACACCGAACGAGGTCTGCATAAACCAGCCAACGAACACCTCAAAGCTTGCACCGAGCAGGGCGCTCACCAAAAAGATAATGATGGGGTTCTTTTTGTAGAAGCGGTTGAGCACCATGGTCATGAGTACGGCGCCAAATCCGTAGATGGGGCTGAAGGGGCCAAACAGCATGCCGGCGCGGTTCTGGTAGACGCCCGGGTCATCGACCGTCATATGCCAAATGTCCTCCAGGATGAGGCCCAGCACGCAGCAGACAAAGAATACCCAGAACAGGTTGAAGTAGTTGAGTTTGATGTAGCCTTCGCCGGTCTCATCGCGGCCGAGCATGCCTTCGGCGGCGGCGTCGCGGTCGAGCATCTCCTGTAGGCGACGCTGCAGTTCGCGCTCCTGACGAAGCGTGGGGTCAACGGTGGCCGAAAGCGCGATGAGGATGCCGAGCTGGATGGCGGGGCGCAGCAGGAACGGCCCGATACCCTGGAGCATTACGTCGACCAAAAGCTCGACGACGGTGAATGCGATAAGGATGTAGGACAGGCGCGCGGCGTTGCGGCGCTGGTTCTTGATGAGGTCCAGGCCGAAGATGATTAAGATGACCGCGCTCGCCGCCGAGAGCATGATGCCGGCGACGATAAGGCCGACCGCGACGAGCGTGTTGTCGCCGAGCTTGGCGGCGGCGTTGCCGTTGATGAGTGCGGTGATGACCTGCCACATAAAGGCGCCGACCGACGGGAGCGTACCAACACCGGACAGGATGCACAGGACGGCGTACACCTTAATGATGAGGGGGATCTTCTTGACCTCCGTGGCGCTGGGGACGCTGGGGTCGAGTTCGTTTCGATCCATACACAACCTTTCTCGTTTTGTTGTAGATTACAAGGATACGCCGCCGACCTGCTAAAAGACAGGACGAACGTCCCAATTGCAGCAATGTAAGCCCTAACGGTGGGCGAGACGCGTCGCGACGGAAGCATACGGGATCGTTGGCCCCGAGAGCGGGTTTCCCAATAAAATGTTTGGCCGCAAAACGGATTATAAGCTCGGTGGGCTTTTAAAAAGCGCTGCTCATGCGCGGGAGTGCTTGTCTTGCCGTGCGTATAATAGGGCGGGTAACGCCAAATAACGAGGCTCTGAGGGGATGCCATGTCTCAAGAAACCATCCGCGCGGCCGAGCGTGCCGCGGGACAGGTGACGACCATGTCGACGTACGATCCGGACTCCGACCAGCTGCATGAGGAATGTGGCATCTTTGGTGTGTGGGCACCCGATCGCGATGTGGCTCGACTGACGTACTTTGGTCTGCGCGCGCTGCAGCATCGCGGCCAGGAATCGGCGGGAATCGCCGTGGGCGATGGCGGCACGGTTATGGTTCGTAAAGACCTGGGACTGCTCGATCGCGTGTTCTCCAACGCCGACCTGTCGACGCTCTCCGGCCAGCTGGCCGTGGGCCACGTGCGTTATGGCACCGCCGGTGCCAAGAGCTGGGAAGCCTCGCAGCCGCATCTTTCTACCATCAATAGCGTCATCATCGCGCTTGCTCACAACGGCACTCTGGTCAACACCGACGAGCTGCGCCGTCAGCTGATCGAGCTGGGCGTGCCGTTCCTCTCCAATTCGGATTCCGAGGTCGCGACCAAGCTTATCGGCTACTTTACCCAGCGTACGGGCCACCTGCGCGAGGGCATTCGCAAGACCATGGAGCTCGTGCGCGGCGGCTACGCCATGACGCTCATCAACGAGCAGGCACTCTACGCCTTCCGCGATCCGCATGGCATCCGTCCGATGGTGCTGGGCAAGCTCGTGGACGAGGGCCTGGACCAGGCCGACGCCGCTTCTGTTTCGCAGCTGCCCTCGCAAGACGATGCCTCGACGGTCGACTCCGCCGTCCATGTCACGCACACTGGCGGCTGGGTCGTTGCCTCCGAGACCTGCGCGCTCGATATCGTGGGCGCTGAGTACGTCCGCGACGTCCGTCCCGGCGAGATCTTGCGTATCAGCGCCGAGGGTCTGGTGTCCGAGCAGGGCGTACCTGCAGCCGAAGAGCCCGCCAACTGCATCTTTGAGCAGGTCTATTTTGCCCGTCCCGACTCCATCATGAACGGCAAGAGCGTCTACGCCTGCCGTTATGACATGGGTCGTCAGCTGGCACACGAAGAGCCCGTCGAGGCCGACCTGGTCATCGGCGTGCCCGACTCCGGCCTGCCGCCCGCGGAGGGCTATTCGCACGAGAGCGGTATTCCCTTTGGCGAGGGCCTCATTAAGAATCGCTATGTGGGCCGTACGTTTATCGAGCCCACGCAGGAACTGCGCGCCATGGGCGTGCGCATGAAGCTCAACCCGCTGCGCGACAACATCGAGGGCAAGCGCCTGGTCGTCATCGACGACTCCATCGTGCGCGGCACCACCATGGTGCAGCTCGTCAAGATGCTGCGCAACGCCGGCGCCAAGGAGATTCACATCCGCATCAACTCGCCCGAGGTTATCTGGCCGTGCTTCTACGGCATCGATACTGACGTGCAGTCGCAGCTCATCAGCGCCAACAAGACGGTCGAGGAGATTTGCGAGTATATCGGCGCCGATTCGCTGGCCTTCCTTTCGGTTGAGGGCCTGTTGAAGGTCATGCCCAAGGGCGGCTACTGCGATGCGTGCTTTACCGGCCGTTATCCCGTGGCGATTCCCGAGAGCTTTGGCCGTGACAAGTTCATGGAGGGCTTTAAGCCCCGCAACCTGGATAAGCCGCTGCACTTTGACGACGACGCCGTGGTCGAGAAATACGATGACCGCAGCTGGGAAGAGAAGCACGGCGAGGCCTAAAACCTGCCATTTAGGGACAGGTTTATTTTGGTAGGTTTTACCTGCTGTTTTGTTGATTGAGCGGCGCGCGTTGCCAGAATGCGCGCCGAATCGAGAGCAACTATGAGCACCGGTTGGCGTCTGTGCGTCAAACGGTAGTGGGAGAGGAAGGCTCAGATGAGCGACAGCAAACATGTGACGTATGAGGATGCCGGCGTCGATACCGCCGAGGGCGGCCGCGCCGTCGACGCTATTAAGCAAATGGTTAAGGACACCAACCGCCCCGAGGTCATCGGCGGTATCGGTGGCTTTGGCGGCCTGTTCTCGGCCGCCGCGCTTAAGGATATGGAAGACCCGATCCTGATCAGCGGTACCGACGGCGTGGGCACCAAGCTCGTGCTCGCCCAGATCATGGACCGTCACGAGACGGTGGGCCAGGACCTGGTCGCCATGTGCGTCAATGACATCTTGGCTTCGGGCGCCGAGCCGCTGTTCTTCCTGGACTACGTCGCCATCGGCCACATTGAGGCCGAGCATATGGCAAAGATCATCAAGGGCGTGGCCGATGGCTGCAAGCTCGCGGGCTGCGCGCTCGTGGGCGGCGAGATGGCCGAGCACCCCGGTGTCATGGCTCCTGCCGACTACGACCTCGCCGGCTTTACCGTGGGTGTCGTCGACCGTCCCAAGATGCTCGACCCCGCGAACGTCCGCCCCGGCGACGTCATCCTGGGCCTGCCCTCCACCGGCGTGCACTCCAACGGCTACTCGCTCGTGCGCAAGGTCATCGGCGTTGACGGCATCAAGCCGGGCACGCCCGAGGCCGCCGCTAAGGCCGAGGAGCTGAACCGCCCGCTCGAGGAGCTCGGCGGCGCATCGCTGGCCGACGCCCTGCTGGCCCCCACGCGTATTTATGTGAAGCCGATTCTTGAGCTGCTGCGCGGTGGCGCTCCGGTGCACGCCATCGCCCACATCACTGGCGGCGGCATCACCGAGAACCTCAACCGCGCGCTTGCCGACGACGTCGACGCCGTGGTCACTCGCAACGGCGCCGAGATGGGTTGGGATGTTCCTCCCGTCATCACCTACGTGTCGCGCCAGGCCGAGCTCGCGCGCAACGAGGCATGCAAGACCTTCAACATGGGAGTCGGCCTGTGCCTGATCGTCGCCCCCGAGGACGAGGCCGCGGTTACCGAGGCCCTGGTCGGGCTGGGCGAGAAGCCGTTCCGTGTGGGCGAGTGCGTCGAGGGTTCCGGTAAGGTCGTGTACTCCGATGAGCGCTAACGAGCAGATGGCTGCCGCCGAGGATCTGGACTTTGTGCCCTATACTCGTCCGACCGGTACCGATACGGCCGAGCCGCTCAAGATCGGTGTGCTCATCAGCGGTTCGGGTACCAACCTGCAGGCGCTGATCGACCTGATCGCCGCTGGCAATCTCAATGCTTCGATTGAGCTTGTGGTGTCGAGTCGTCCTTCGGCCAAGGGTTTGCAGCGTGCAGAGCGCGCGGGCATCCAGACGCTTACGCTGTCCAAGGATGTCTATGCTGATCCCATCGCCGCCGACGAGATCATCGCGCACGAGCTGCTCGAGCGCGGCTGCGAGTATGTGGTCATGGCCGGCTACATGCGCATGGTGCATACGCCGCTGCTGGCGGCGTTTCCCAACCGCGTGGTCAACTTGCATCCGGCGCTGCTGCCGAGCTTTACCGGCGCGCATGCGATCGACGATGCTTTTGCGCGCGGCGTCAAGGTGACCGGTGTGACCGTGCATTTTGCCAACGAGATCTACGACAATGGCCCCATCATCGCCCAGCGCGCGCTGGCCGTCGAGGAGGGCTGGGACGTCGACACGCTCGAGGAGCATATCCACGCGATTGAGCACGTGCTGTATCCCGAGGTAGTTCAGATGCTCGCTGACGGTCGCGTCCACGTGCTGGAGAGCGGCAAGGTCGCAATTGATGCGCCCCGCCATCGTGCGTAAAAGGATTCGCTCGGTTTTCCTTACAACGTAAACTATCAAAAAGCTGATTGGGGCATATGGAATCACATGTGCCCCAATCAGCTTTTATTACCCCTTTGATTTTGGACTCTGGATAACGTGACGTGTGTCATTTCCATCCCAAGAAATCCGATAGGGCCTCGTCCGCGTGTGGCCGGGCCCTTTTGCGTGGCCTTTTATGTCTGCTATACTGCTAGCAAGTAGAGAGGAGCCGCTATGGGTACAGCAACGGTGCAGCTCAACACGCGAATCGACCCTATGCTCAAAGCTGGTGGCGATGCAGTCCTAACTCGCAATGGATTGGGGCCGAGCGATGCCATTCGTGCGCTTTGGGCTTATCTCGTCGAGCATCAAACGTTGCCGGGATTTATGGTGGCGGATAAGCGCGAGGCGCCCCGTGCGGAGAGTCTGGCCGAGCAGGGGTGTGGCCTAGCTTTTTCTTCGTTGGGGCTACGTGCTTCGGATTTTGCGCCAGCTGGATCATCTGCGGAAGACTGGGATGCCGTACGGGATGATATGTATGAAGCGATGATTGCTGACATTGAGGCGCATTGCCGATGATTGAGGCAAAGCATCTCTTGGTAGATACGAACGTTTGGCTCGATTATTACCTGCAAGAGGGGGCGTTCGACGAAGCGAAGAGATTGGTTGAACTGGCCGAGGCAGGAAAGATCGACCTTCTGTATGCGCCAACGACGGCAAAGGACGTGTTCTATATTTTGCCTCGGCGACTAGCCAGGCGGAATGTGAATGGGATTAACGTGTCGTTTGCCTCGGCGTCATGGGCCTGCATTGAGCACATGATGCAGGTGGCAACTGCCTCTCCGCTTTCGTTGGCAGAGTGCGAGATGGCGCGCATGCTTGGCAAACACATGTCGGATCTTGAAGACAACCTCATCATCGCTTCGGGCGAGACGGCAGATGTTGACTACGTGGTCACGAGTGACCGCCGTATGCTGGAGGCGATGCCCGAAGTTTGCCTGACACCTGCCCGCGCACTCGATATGATTGAGATCCTCGACTAACCTTGCCTGTCTCGTTTCGCTATCATATGGGACATTGTGAACCTCATGCAACTTTGGAGGACGGTATGGCGGATAACGCCGAGATGCTATTCTCGCCTGAGCTGGTGTTTTTTGATTGGGAGTGCGCGACGCCGGATGAGGTGTTTGCGCGGCTCGAGGGCGAGCTTGCACCGCGTGGCTACATTGCGTCTGGTTGGCTTGACGCCGTCCGCACGCGCGAGAACGCCTATCCCACGGGTCTCGCCATGCCGGCGGCAAACATCGCCATCCCGCACACCGATCCGGGGTTTGTGGCTAAGCCCTATATCGCGGTGATAAAGCCCGCCGCGCCCGTCACGTTCAATGCTATGGCGGGCATGGGCGCCCCCGTGCCCGCGCAGATCATTATCAATCTGGGCATTGCCGAGCCGGGCGGCCAGGTCGAGGCCCTGCAAGCGCTTATGAATATCTTTATGGATGCCGACGCCGCAGCCGATGTGCTCGGCCAGACCACATGCCAAGGCATGGTCGACGCCATCCGCCGTCACTTTTAAGGTGGAGCTAAGCCGGCATTTGGGGACATTTCTTTTCTGCCGGCGCTTGGGGAATGTCCCTAACTGCCAACAGCCAGAACAGCCTCCCTTTGCACCAAAATGGTGCAGATTAACCTGTCCCCCATACACCAGGTGTGTCGCGGGGCCCGCGTTGTGACACAATGGCGTTTGTTCGATTCGTGATGCGAAAGGCCAACTATGGCAAACAAGAAAAAGAACTCCGAGGCCGCGCCGACGCCCGAGCAGCAGGCTCGCGCTGCCTCCAGCTCTCGTAAGAAGCAGCGCAAGACGTACGTGTCTAAGACCGTCAAGATCGTCCTGGTGGTTATCGGCGTGCTGGCAATGCTGCTTTCCGTCTCGGCCATGGCGTGCTCCGGCCTGATGTCGCAGACCGAAAGCACCAACTCGGGCTATAAGCTCACCGGTGGTGTCGCCGCTACCATCAACGGCACCAACCTCACCGAGGACACCGTGACCAAGCAGATCATGAGCATGCGCACGTCCTATGGCTACACCAAGGACAAGGACTGGGCGCAGTATCTGGTCGACAACGACCTCACACCCAAAAAGTACCGCAAGCAGCTCATCGATTCCTACACGCAGCAGATTCTGCTTCAGCAGGCGCAGAAGGAAAACGGCGTGACGGTGTCGGACGAGGAGGTCGAGAAGGCATGGAAGGACGCGTGCAAGAGCGCGGGCGGTGCCAAGACCTTTAAGAAGACCCTTAAGACCTACGGCTATACCGAGGACACCTACAAGGACTCGCTCAAGGAGGGCCTGGCACAGCAAAAGCTTAAGGATGCCGTGGCGCCCACCAGCAAGCCCAAGGACAGCGAGACCGTCGATTACATCAACGAGAATCTGTCTAACTACAACGATGCCCGCCGCTCGTCGAACATCCTGGTCAAGGTCGATTCCGACGCATCTGACGAGGACAAGGCCGCCGCCAAGGCCAAGGCACAGGAGTGCCTGGACAAGATCAACTCCGGCGAGCTGAGCTTTGAGGACGCCGTGGAGCAGTATTCCGACGACACCGGCTCCAAGGAGAAGAAGGGTGATGTGGGTTGGGATAAGCTCACTACCTTCGTCGACAGCTATCAGACGGCGCTCGAGGGCCTCAGCAAGGGCGATGTGAGCGACGTGGTTGAGTCGACGTACGGTTACCATGTCATCAAGTGCACCGACTACTTCCATGTCGATAGCCAGGTCGATGACATCAAGCAGGTACCCAAGGACATCAAGAAGTATGTTTCCAACGTGGTGAAGACGCAGGCGGCCAGTACTGCATACAGCGAGTGGCTGGAACAGTACAAGAAGGACGCCGACATCACCGTCAACCCCATGCCCAAGGACGTGCCCTATAACGTGAGTCTGAAGGGCGTCACCAAGAGTTCGACCGACGATTCGTCGACGACTGAGTAATCATGGGGCGGTGCTCATGCGAGTGCCGCCCACGCTATTGAGGAGGATTTGCAGATGACCAACGAAGAGCTGCAGCAGGAAATGATCGCCGCCATGAAGGCCAAGGATAAGGTTCGCCTGTCCATCATCCGCCAGGTCAAGGCCGAGGTGAAGAATATCGAGGTTAACGAGCGCCGCGACGTGACCGAGGAAGACGTCAACAGCATGATCAAGCGTCTGATTAAGCAGACGAGCGAGACGCTGGAGATGTCCATTAAGGCCGGTACCGACCAAGACCGTACCGACAACCTGACCGAGCAGGTCAAGATTCTGGAGAGCCTGCTGCCCGCACAGGTTTCGGGCGAGGAGCTCGAGGCTCTGATCGAGCAGGTCATCGCCGAGCTGGGCGCCACGTCCAAGAAGCAGATGGGCCAGGTCATGGGAGCACTCGGCAAGGCCACCGGCGGTAACTTTGATAAGCCTGCCGCGGCAAAGATCGTCGGCGCAAAGCTCGCGTAGGGGCCGAGCGGCATATAGTTGATGTTGAGGGGGCGTGGCCATTGCGGTCGCGCCCCTTCATTTCACGTCACCTTGCTCGCGTGTACGGGTTTTCGCTGACTTGTGCTCAACAAGGGGGGGTTGGGTGCTCATTGGGGACAGACTTAAATGAGTACCCAATGAGCGGGCACTCATTTAAGTCTGTCCCCAATGAGTGGGTTAAAGGTTGCGGGTTCTTTACGGGAATGTAGTGTGGGCTGCGGAAACGTGGTTCTTTCCGTACAATAGTGCAACTCGTGTAAACGCAGGGAAGGGACATTCATGGCAGACATGATCGAGATCAAGCATCTCAACAAGTACTTTGGCGACCTGCATGTGCTCAAAGATATCAATCTCACCGTTAAGCGCGGCGAGAAGCTCGTAATGATCGGGCCTTCCGGCTCGGGTAAGTCGACGCTCATCCGTTGCGTCGATTATCTGGAGGAGCCCACGTCGGGCGAGGTCGTCATCGACGGTACGCCGCTCACCAAGAAGAATCACCTGGAGATGGCTCGCAAGTATAGTTCCATGGTGTTTCAGCAGTTCAACCTGTATCCTAACATGACGGTGCTCGGCAACCTGACGCTCGCGCCCATCAAGCTGCAAAAGAAGAGCAAGGAGGAGGCGACCGAGATCGCCATCGCCGCGCTCAAGCGCGTCGGCATGGCGCATAAGGCCGGCGAGTATCCGCAGAATCTCTCGGGTGGTCAGCAGCAGCGCATCGCCATCGCCCGTGCCCTGTGCACCAAGCAGCCCATCATCCTGTTTGACGAGCCGACCTCGGCGCTCGACCCCGAGATGGTCCAGGAGGTTCTGGACGTTATGATTGAGCTCGCGCAGGAGGACATCACCATGATCTGCGTGACGCACGAGATGGGCTTTGCGCGCCAGGTGGCCGACCGCGTCATCTTTATGGAGGACGGCCGCATTCTGGAGGAGGGCACGCCAGAGCACTTCTTCGATAACCCCGAGAACCCGCGCTGCCGCGAGTTCCTGTCCAAGATTCTGCACTAGGCGCGGTGATGGACATGACGGATATGACGAGGGCGGCCGTGTCGCGCCGTCACTTTTTGCAGCTGGCTGGCGCCGGCATGCTTGCGCTGACGGGGACCGCGCTTGCCGGTTGCGGCACCTCCACCAGCGGCGAGAGCTCCGACAAGGGGTCCAAGCTTGCGGCCATCAAGTCGCGTGGCCATCTGAATGCCGGCGTTAAGAAGGACGTTCCCGGCTACGGCTATTACGACACCGCCAAGGGCCGCTTTGAGGGTATGGAAGTCGATTTGTGCTACCAGATCGCCGCTGCCGTCTTTGGCGTGAGCTACAAGGAGGCCCGCGCCCAGGTGCTTGTCGAGTTTACCGACGTAACGCCCAAGACGCGCGGCCCGCTGATCGATAACGGCCAACTCGACGTGGTCGCGGCGACCTACACTATCACCGACGAGCGCAAGAAGAGCTGGGATTTCTCGACGCCGTACCGCACCGACTACGTGGGACTCATGGTCAAGAAGCGTTCGGGTTTTACCTCGATTGAGGACCTGGACGGCAAGATCATCGGCGTGAGCCAGGGTGCTACCACGCAGGGCCTGATCGAGCAGATGATCAAGGACAACGGCTTTAGCTGCAAGCCCGAGTTTAGGGCCTTTAGCGGCTACCCCATCATCAAGAGTTCGCTCGACGCCGGCAATATCGACGTCTTTGCCATGGACCGCTCCACGCTGGCCGGTTACATGAACGAGACCGTTGAGCTGCTGCAGCCCGAGGTCAAGTTTGGCGAGCAGGGCTACGGCGTGGCGACCAAGAAGGGCTGCGACCTTTCGGCCGTGGTCGATCAGGTGATTTGCGATCGCCTGGCCGACGGCTGGCTCGACCAAGAGGTCAAGACCTGGGGTCTTGTATAGGCGCATCGTCCAAGGAAGGAATCAAATGCTCGAAGGATTATTTGACGCCGACCGTTGGTCGACGACATTTCAAAACATGGGGCCCTTCTGGGAGGGCTTTGGCGTGACGCTACAGGTGGTCGTTGCCGGTCTGCTGCTGTCGCTGGTGCTGGGCACGCTACTGGGTGTGTTCTCTACCACTCGCTCGCGCGTGTTGCGCGCCATAAGCCGCGTGTACGTGGAGTTTTACCAGAACACCCCGTTGCCCGTGCAGGTGCTCTTTATGTACATGGCCGGACCGCAGTTTTTGCAGGCCATAACCGGTGCCGACCAGCCGGTGCGCATCGCGCCGTTCGTGCTGGGCTTCTTGGGCGTGGGTCTGTATCACGCGGCCTACATTTCGGAGGTCATCCGCACCGGTATCGAGGCGGTTCCGCGCGGTCAGATGGAGGCGGCCCAGAGCCAGGGCTTCACCCGTGCGCAGGCGTACTGGTACATCGTGCTGCCCCAGACATTCAAGATCATTTTGCCGCCGCTGTGTAACCAGGCGCTCAACCTGGTCAAGAATACGTCGGTGCTGGCGCTTGTGGCCGGCGGCGACCTTATGTACCGTTCTGACAACTTTGTGAGTCTGTACGGTTACCTGCAGGGATACATCGTCTGCTGCCTTATGTACTTCATCATCTGCTTTCCGCTCGCCATGCTGGTGCAGTGGCTCGAGCGCCGCTCAAAGGAGCGTCCGCGCGGTGTGAGCTTGGCCGAGCTGGGGCTCGACAACGTAGAGGAGGCCTAGCGCATGGAAATCTTCAACGCGACCAACCTGCTCTACATTTGGGGCGGCTTTGTTAAGACGATCGAGATCTCGGCGCTGTCGATCTTTTTCTCGCTCATCTTTGGCACGGTGCTGGCACTCGTTAAAAGCTATGCGCCCCGCCCGTTCCGTATTTTGGTGAGCGCCTATATCGAGCTGTTCCGCTGCACGCCGAACCTGCTGTGGATCCTGTTTATCTATTTTACGGTGCAGGGTTTGGACATTGTGATTTCGACCATCGCTTTTACGCTGTTTACCAGCGCTGTTATGGCCGAGATTGTGCGCGGTGGCCTCAACTCGATTCCGCGCGGCCAGTTTGAGGCAGCGCAGAGCCAGGGCTTCGGCTTCTTTGCCACCATGCGCTACATCATTCTGCCGCAGACGTTTAAGACGATCATTCCGGCGCTGTTTAGCCAGTGCACGACTGTCATCAAGGACAGCTCGTATCTTTCGGGCATTAACGTGGCCGAGCTCATGTACACGGCAAACGTCGTGATGGCCCACGCGATCGACCTATCGCAGGTGCTTATGCTCTACGGCCTGGTGTTTGCGATGTACTTTGTGCTCAACTTTGGTATCTCGCTGCTGGTGAGGGCGTATCAGAGGCGAATGGTGGCAGCGTAGAATGTGGCAAAGGGACAGCCCCTTTGTCACATAGAGAAAGGAATCGCGATGAGCGATCTGGAGAACAAGAAGAGTCCTGTGGTCATTACCATCGCGCGCGACTTTGGCGCCGAGGGCCACGAGATTGGTCGCATGCTTGCCGACGAGTTGGGGATTCCGCTGTACGATAACGAGCTGCTGGTGCGTGCGTCGCTGCGCGCGGGCGAGTCGCTCGACAAGATGGCTGCCTACGACGAGCGCCTGGCCGTGGAGAACATGGCGTTTCTGCCCGACCGCTACGATGCCCGTTCGTACTCGGACAAGTTGTTCCAAAAGATGAGCCAGGTGATTTTGGATCTGGGCGAGACCGAGAGCTGCATTATCGAAGGCCGCCTGTCCGATTACCTGTTGCGTAACAATCCCAACCACATTGCCGTGTTGGTGACCGCTCCCTTTGAGGACCGCGTCGAGATTGTGCGCAAGAAGCGCGGACTTAACAAAAAGAAGGGCGCCAAGCTGGTCAAGCAGCAGCAGAAGGCGCGTGAGGCGTTCTACAAGCGTTACAGCGCCGGAAAGTGGAAGATGACGAGCGGCAAAGACATCGTCGTCAACCGTGCCAAGCTGGGCCGCGAAGGCTGCAAGGATGTCATCGCCGCAGCCTACCGCTACAAAGTAGCGCAACTCGAAGGCTAGTCGATCAAAACCACCACAAAGGGGACAGCACCTTTGTGGTGGTTTTTGTTTTAGGCAGAGGGGAAGGCTTTAGCGAGACCGGCGCGCGTCTGCGTATCGGTCTTTTGGTAGATAGAGCTCAGGTGGCGCTGTACCATGCGCATCGAGATGCCGAGCTCCTCGGCGACCTGCTTGAGCGGGCGTTCATCCTGGGTCACGGCTATGAGCACATCGACTTCGCGCGGGGTGAGACCGTGGTTGGCGATGAAGGCCTGGCGCTGCTCCTCGATGGTGGGGGCGGCGAGTGCTTCTTCTGCCAGTTGCTCGCGCTCGCACTCCTGCTCGGTTTGGGGTAGGCGGAACAGGCCGGCTGCCACGAATGCCGCGCAGGCGGCGACGAGCAAAATGAGCGCGCCGATCATGATGAGGGCGACATTGCCAGAGGTCACAAGCGCAAGCGAGACGCCCGACGTGGTGAATGCGCATATATTGTTGGCGGTGCGTCCCATGCCGGCCCAGAGGGCGGGTGCATGCATGCGCGGTGCCAGCTGTGTAAAGGTGGCGGTAAAGAACGTGACAAAAAAGCCCGAGCTTAGGTAAAAGACGACAAGGCCCAGGTTGGGATCGGCGCCGGCCTCCACGGTCAGGATGGAAATGGTCGAGAGCACGGCGATGCCGAGCATGACGAGTCCCATGTAGCGGCGCTCGGCAAGATCAAAGATAAGACCGGCGGCAAGGCCGCTTGCCGCCAAAAAGAGGCGCGGCCAGGTCTGCACGGCAATGGTGCCGTGGGCGTTGGAGAGCGTGACCACGTTGTCGAGGGTCGAGAACAGGCAGGCAAGAATCATGACGAGCGCGATGCTCCAGCATGCCTGTTTGGCGAGGGCATGAGAGGGCTCAACAAAGGGATTGATGGCGGGGTTGGAGCTCCTGGCAGCCTTTTGGGGAACGACGCTGAGGGCGGAGATGGCGATAGTCGCTGTGCCGAGGATGATGAGCTCTGCGATACCGCCGCAATTGAGCAGGTTGATGGCGAACTGTATCAGGATGCCCGCGGCATAGGCCGCTCCTGCGCCAGTGGCGAGTTTGGGGTCATCCTGGAATGTCAACGAAAAGGTGTGGTGAGCAGCGGCACCCAGCAGACCGAGCCCAAAGAATGCCACGCAGCCCAGAATCTCGAGGGCAAGCGGGGCCGTAGGGAACTGGACCTGGGTCAATCCCAGGATGGCGATGGGAACAGCGGCGTTGACGACTGCCAGTGAGTGGCCTTTGCGCTGTGCGAGCCCGAGCAGCGGCGCGTACCCGATAAAGCCGAGCACACTTGCACCCAGAATAAAGCCCTGCGCGATTACAACGCGTTCGGCACCGGCGAGCAGCCCGACGTTGACGTCGAAGCGAAACTCGGCGGCAAGGAAGGCGAAGGTGAAGAGCACGAGTGCCAGAAGCGCGTTGATTTTAGGCCTGCTCAGGTTCAAGGACGGTCCTTTGGGTGGACGAATGATCGTGTCCTCGATTGTAGCGTCCCTGGGACGAGTGTAGCGATGGCGAAGTCATATTGGATTAAACCGCAGGTAGCAATAGGGGTTCGTATCTACGAACCTAGGCATATGGAATCGCTGGTCGCACCTTGGTGGTACAGGACCACCACAAAGGGGACAGGCACCTTTGTGGTGGTGTAGTCCTTCGACCAAGGAGGCCGTTATGTACGGAAGCCGCTTCGATAAGCAAACTCAGCGTGAGTGCACCTGCTCGCTGGTTCATGGTACCTGGCGTTGTGTGGGTGCCAAAATAGCTTGCGCCGGCGCGTGTGCGCTTATGGTCGGGCAGTTGCTGCTGCCGAGCGTGGCGCTGGCGACGGAATGCGCCGATCCCGCCGCTGGGACGGATGAGGTTGCCGCGGCTCCGGTGACGCCGACGGTTGCGGAGGATACGGCGGCTCCGTCGCCGGTACCGGTGGCTCCGGCTGCGCCGATGACTGACGCGGCTCCGGCGGCACCGTCCACGGCAGAAGCTCAGCAAGATCAGCAGGACGCACCGGCGGCAACGGTAAACGATGCGGGCGCTGCTGACCAAGACGGCTCTCTTGGCGGCGCCGAAAGCTCGTCGGCAAACGACGCTATCATGCCCTGTGGCGTGACCGATGTGACAGGCGGGAGCGGTGTTAAGGTCAACACGACCGTGGTCCGCCACGATACGGATTGCAAGCTTTCGGACAACATCACGCTCGAAAAGGGCCAGCCGTATACCTATGATTTCCCCGATGTTGAGGGCGGCATGCCGGATGAGCCGCTCTGCGAACTTGTCGAAACCAAGTACTACCGGGCCGATGCTGCTTCGGGCACCCTGGCTGAAGTCCAGGACACATCTATGTCCGATGTGACGGCTCACTTTGAGCCTGTTGGCGATCACATGAGGCTGACGCTGACCTTTACGGGTGGCGCGGCAGGCGGCTCGTATCGACTCACGCGCAATGAGGATCTTTATATTGGCGCGGCACTGACGTATACCGGAACTGACTATGAAGGCAGCTCGACTATCCTCAACGAAACCAGGTACGATTATTACCTCCGCTACGCCATCAATAGCGAAATTACGCTCGTTGCGTCAGAAAACGAAGCCCTCGAGAATTTGAACGTCAACGACGTGAAAACCGACTATGCGCCCGGCGAGGCGCCGCGTGCGACCGCGACGATTCCTGCCGCCGATGCCGACAAGTATGAGATCGCCTATGAGTGCTGGGAAGAGATGGATGGCAGTGACCCTGCGGAGCTTACGCCCGTTGCCTTCTGGTATTCCGACCCCGCTAAGTATCCGACGGGCGCGAGGAGGATCGAGCGCTTCGAAGAGGGCAAGTTCTACATGTATTCCGTTGAGCTGAGGCTCAAGGGCGACAATACCGTGGCTGATGACTGCAATATGAACGTCAACGGTCATTGGGTACACCACATTAAGACCGTCAACGGCGTCTTTGCGCCCAATGCTGACAATATGCTGTGTGAGCAACCAATCGACGAATGGCGTGCCATCGACGTTATTGAGATCAACGGCGCCACGACCACCTTCAAGGCGGGCGACAGGCCGGTCTTTACGGCGGGTACTCCGGTGGATTCGAGCTCTGTCCTTCAGTGTGAGTTCTGGACGGGGAGCGACGGCAGCGAGGTGAATTCCATCGAGTTTTGGGACCAGCACATCACCAACCATATTGACGCGTTTAAGTCCGGTGTGACCTATCGTTACGGCCTGTACTTTAAGCCGGCGCGTGGCTTCTACTTTACGCCCAATACCAAGCTGAAGATCAATGGGGTTGAGTGTGGCTATCAGGTGGGCGAGGCAAGTGAGGTTGATCCCGAGAGCGGTTGGATTTACACCCTGTGGCTGAACACCAATCTGACGTTTACGCCTGAGACTACGCCTGCTCCCGATCCACAGCCCACGCCGGATCCCAACCCAACGCCGCAGCCTGAGACTAAGCCCGAGGCCAAACCCGCGACCAAGCCGACCGCGACCAAGACGGTTGAGAAAGCCACGCCGGCCAAGAAGTCCGATACCGCTCTAGTCGCCACAGGCGACACCACCGCGATGACGGCCACCGCCCTAGGCATCGCCGGCGCAACCGTTGCCGCGGCCGGCATCGCCGCAACCAAGCGCCGCAAGCGCTAGGTTTTGGTGGCAGCGCCCGTCCTCGGCTTTATCAAGATCTCAATCTGTAACACCTGGCTGCCCAAAACGGCCCTAGATGTTACAGATTTAGATGAACCGAATGGCCGCTAACCTAACGTCTTGATCTGTAACACGTAGCGGGGAATTTGGTCTCTAACTGTTACAGATTGAGATGAACAGGCGGATGTTCGCACAATATCTTGATCTGTAACAACTACGAGGCTCAACAGGTCCTAACTGTTACAGATCGAGACAAAACGATCGACCAGGCCCCAAACTACCACAAAGGTGCCTGTCCCCATCGTGGTGGTCTGGTGGCCGGTATAGAAAAAGTCCCCGCCGGGCGCGTGCTCGACGGGGACTTTGCCGTTTGGTGGCTAGCGCTGCAGGTGATTACTCGCCCAGCAGGCTCTTGGTGATCGAAGCGGCGGCCTTCTTGCCGGCGCCCATCGCCAGAATGACCGTAGCGGCACCGGTGACGATGTCGCCGCCGGCCCAGATGCGGGGATCGGTGGTCTGGCCGGTCTCCTCGTCGGCGACGATGTAGCCCCACTTGTTGAGCTCCATCTTGCCGCCGATCTTGGCAGCGAAGGGGTTGGCGTTGGTGCCGATAGCCGAGATCGCGACGTCGCAGGGGATCTCCTCGATGGCGCCCTCGATGGGCACCGGGCGACGGCGGCCGGACTCGTCGGGCTCGCCGAGCTCCATCTTCTGGACCTTGACGGCGCACACGGAGCCGTCCTCGCCAGCGACAAACTCGAGCGGGGAGACGAGCGGTAGAACCTCGACGCCCTCGGCCTTGGCATGGTGCAGCTCAGCGCGACGGCAGGGCATCTCATCCTCGGTACGACGATAGGCGATGATGGCGTGCTCGGCGCCCAGGCGCTTGGCGGTACGGACGGCGTCCATAGCCACGTTGCCGCCACCAAAGACGACGACGTTCTTGCCGTGCTTGGTGGGGGTGTCGTACTCGGGGAACTTGTTGGCCTTCATCAGGTTCACGCGGGTGAGGTACTCGTTCGCGAAGAAGACGTTGGGCAGGTTCTCGCCGGGGACGTTGAGGAACTTGGGCAGGCCGGCGCCAGTCGCCACGTAGATGGCGTCGAAGCCCTGCTCGAACAGCTCCTCGGCCGTGGCCATGTTGCCCACGACGGAGTTGTACTCAAACTTGACGCCCATGTCCTCCAGGCCGTCAATCTCGCGCTTGACGACTGCCTTGGGCAGACGGAACTCGGGGATGCCGTAGACCAGCACGCCGCCGCCGGTGAAGAATGCCTCGAAGACGGTGACGTCAAAGCCGTTACGGGCGAGCTCGCCAGCGCAGGTGATGCCGGACGGGCCAGAGCCGACGACGGCGACCTTCTTGCCGTTCTTGGGGGCCATCTTGGGCGTGGAAGCGAGCTCGGGGCGGTCACCCAGGAAGCGCTCGAGCTGGCCGATGGCCACGGGCTCGGACTTCTTACCACGGATGCACTTGCCCTCGCACTGGTTTTCCTGCGGGCAGACGCGGCCGCAGATGGCGGGAAGCATGGAGTCCTCGCGGATGGTATCGAGAGCGCCGCCGAAGTCCTTCTCGCGGATCTGCTCGATAAAGCGGGGGATGTTGATGTTGACGGGGCAGCCCTCAACACAGAACGGCTTCTTGCAGTTGAGGCAGCGCTCGGCCTCGGCCAGCGCCATCTCCTCGGTGAAGCCCTTGTCGACGGGGCGGAAGTCGCAGGCGCGCTCGGCAGCCGGCTCCTCGTTATCGGGGGTGCGGGGCGACTTCATATCGGCAACGAAACGACCGTTAACTAGTGGCATGCGCAGCTCTTTTCCTCATAGGCCTTGAGGGACTCGCCCTCTTCGGAACGGTAAGCGGCCTGGCGGGCACGAAGGTCATCCCAGTCGACCAGGGTGGCATCGAAGTCGGGGCCGTCGACGCAAGCGAACTTGGTCACGCCGCCCACCTCGACGCGGCAGCAGCCGCACATACCGGTGCCGTCAACCATGATGGGGTTGAGCGACGCGGTGATGGGGGTGTCGTACTTCTGGGCGGTGAGGGTCGAGAACTTCATCATCGGAACGGGACCGACGCAGAAGACCTGGCTCACGGCCTTGTCCTGCAGCAGGCGCTCCAGCGGAGCGGTGACAACGCCCTGCTCGCCGTAGGAGCCGTCGTCAGTGGTGATGTGGATGTGGTCCTCGTCGAGGAGCTCGCGGAACTGGTCTTCCATGAGCAGGAGGTCTTTGGTGCGGGCGCCCATGATGGCGTGGACCTCATGACCGGTCTCGACCAGGTGCTTGGCGACCGGGAAGGCAATTGCCAGGCCGACGCCGCCGCCAATGACGGCACAGGGGCCCTCGGCCATCTCGGTGGGAACGCCCAGCGGGCCCACGACGTCGCGCAGCGACTCGCCGGCCTCGTAGGTGGAAAGCATCTCGGTGGTCTTGCCGATCACCATGAAGATGAACTCGACCCAGCCCTCGTCACCGTTCCAGCCGGCCAGGGTAAACGGGACGCGCTCGCCCGTCTCGTTGGCGCGAACCATGAGGAACTGTCCAGCGTGCGCATGCTTGGCGATTGCGGGCGCCTCGATGCGGAACTTGAACACCTTCTCCGAGAACTGCGTCTTCTCCAGGATCTTATACATAGAACCCCTCTCTTGTTAGGGCCGCCGAACCGTGCCTCCACGGAAATGGACGGTAGCCCGAATAAAACCGTACGCGCACAGGCGTTGTGCAGACATACGGTGCAAATTATACCCTCATGGACATGTCACTTACGTGTGTCTTCGGCGGTTGGGAGCAGGGTTTATCCACTGCGGCTTACCAAATAGGGGCAGGTTTATTTTGGTCAGTCTTATCGGGTAAAACGGCAAAGGGGGCCGGCCTCGGGTTGTGATGAGGCCGGCCCCCTTTGGGGTGCTATGTGCGTATGGTGGCGCGCGGTTTATTGCGATGCCGCAACTGGGGCGTTTCCGCAGGTAAAACCTGACAAAATAAATCTGTCCCTAAATGGTAGGTTTTAGTGCTTGCCGTTGGCGGAGGCGGCGCCGTTGACATGGTCGCGGGCATAGACTACGCCGTGCACAATCGCCAGACCGGCGGCGTCGGCCGCGCGGGCGCAGGTGTCCTGGAAATCCTCGGCCTCGCGGGCGCGCAGCTGCTTAAGCACGTAGTCGGCGACGGCCATCTTGCCGGGAGGGTTGCCGATGCCGGTGCGGATGCGGCTGAAGTCGCGGCTGCCCATCTTGTCGATGATGGAGCGCAGGCCGTTGTGGCCGGCATGGCCGCCGCCCACCTTAACACGCACGTCGCCGGCGGGAATATCGAGCTCGTCGTGGATTACGAGCAGCTCCTCGGCCTTGATCTTGTACTCGCGGCAGAGCTTGGAGATGGGACCGCCAGAGGTATTCATGTACGACTGCGGCTTGACCAGCACGATCTGGCGTTTGCCGCCCTCTTCCTCAGGATCGTTGATGTTGATGAGCGCGACCTCGGCGCCGGCCTGGTTTTTCCAGTACGTGACGCCGGCCTGACGGGCCAGCTCGTCGATTGCTTTGAAGCCAGCGTTGTGGCGGGTCTCGGCATACTCATCGCCAGGGTTGCCAAGTCCGGCAACCATGCGAATCTTAAGCGGCTGTGCAGCTGCCATATTTATCCTTCCGTTACACAAAAGTTTAATCAACGACAAAGGCTACCACGCCCGCCGAAGGCGAGACTTCGTTTCAGCGAAATCCCACCAGACAAAAGCACGGCCGCGGCAGAGCGAGCCGCCGAAACAGAAGAAACCCCCGCGC
>CAUEMA010000013.1 GCA_959018755.1 uncultured Collinsella sp.
ACGATATGGCACCGTGGGGACACATGTATGTCAATCCTGGTCTAACAGAGCCTTTGTTTTTCGTCAAACGGTTTTTTTCGCGAAGCAAATAAAAATAACCGCCTCGAACGATCATGAAAAATGCGTCCAGATTATAAGCACACCAGATGCTCGTAATCGAGTTTTAAGTTTAAATTCAGCCCGGCAAAATGATAATCAACCACCGGAAGAGGTTGTCTGGATCTTGTTCTTCTTTTATTCGCTACATGAGACCGTGCACCGCGGACATATCGAGAAAATCATCCGCGGTATCACCGCCTTGTTGGGCCGGGTGCCTTTGTCGGGCACGGGCGAAGTTTACCAACATGATTGTCGCACCATCAAACACCAATGAATGCCTCGCGGCTCTCCAGCCACTCTAGAGTTATTGAACTCTCAATGCGCCCATTCAAGTCTGACAGAGGCGGGATGTTTAGCTCCGGAATAGCTTATTCTCAATCCATTCTGCAAGCTTTTGCCTCTTCGAAGGTAAGGCGCCTATAACAGATACACTTTCAAGAATAATTGTTACTAATATTCCAGGAACTGCATCGATACCGAGCTTGCATTGGGCATGCACAAGATAAACGAGTAGGAGCGTAAAGAAAGCCACGCATAGCGCAACGATTATCGTTGCAGCCTTTTTGGCAATAGTCCTAACGCGTTTGCTCTTCCTGTCCAGCTCGACCGACAAGCTTTTACTTTGACCCTGGAGCTCTTCATTGACGGTTCTAATTTCAGACAGTTCCTTAGAAAGTCTCGCGTTTTCTCCGCGGATTGAATCAATTTCTTGATCCCGAATATTACTCCTATATACCACTTCAGCTTCATCGATAATGTCATCAAAGTCAAAGGTGCCGATATGGTCGTCGTCACGAGCGTCCTCTTTTACTGCCAGCACCTTTCTCGTGTCCATACTGTATAAATAGTGAACAGCATCCTCGCGGGATATCTTTCCTTCTTTGTTGTATTTGAGTAGCTTTTCCGCAAATGACTTCCATACATGGTCCGAAGGTATTGCAGCCGCGGCGCATGCAGACAAAAGAGCCTTTTCACCATACCTTTTTGCACTGGCTGGATCGCTATACAGCCATGCCAGGTTAGCCATTTTCGTTAAAGAATAAATAGGTGGAAGTATAGTCGGACTTTCAGTCTTATTCCACCATTTGGTCGACTGTCTCACCGTCATCATGGAGGTCGTTACGAAAAAATATCTCGCCGTTTTAAACGATTTTGCCGTCAGTTTCTCTCTTAGAGTAAGAATTGCCGCGATGCAATTGACATCGTGCATAATTGCAAGCTCAGCATCGCAACCTTCCGGACGCTGCAGGTACTTAATCAATGTTTCCTCATCATACACATAAAGGAACTTACGAGAAGGGGTCTCGTCAACTTGAAAATGCAGCTCAGTTTCAACGACATATGATGGGTCGCTTGATATTCTGACGACATCAGCCTTGCTGTAGCCTCTTCTTCTCAGGTTCATATCATATGAGCTTGGCCTGTCAAAGCGACTAAGGTCGTCCCATCTATCGACGACGCCGGACAAGACTCTTGTCATCTCTTCAATTGTTAAATCAAACACTCGGAGCTCGGCACCAGCGCGTTGAAGCATCGATATGGCCTCGTTTACGAGCCTTTCCTCTTCTTCGGTTCCATATCCCAAGGCCCTGCAAACCGTTGGGCTGTCGAGGTACAAAACAGTTCCTTCAAGCGACTGCGTATTTGATGCAAAACCAGGAAGAAACGCCGCCTCATAGACAATATGCCCTCGAACGAGTTTAACGGCGGCGTTAAAACTAGTTTCGTTATTTTGCTTTGCCCACAATAAATACCTTCCCACCCATTTTGTTGCTTTACACTCGGCTTCATTAACCACGAGCTCCCTTGTCGAGAGGGAGTCCAGATGGTCCTCAAAATAAGCGATTAGGTCTTTCCTGCACTTACTGTTGGAATACTTCTTCTTTTCTTGTTTACGTGCATATCGGCCCATGTCATTGATAAGCTTGGTCAGATCGCCATTAATTTTATGTAACGCAGCACTGACATCAGCGGTTTCCATAGGTTTGGATGTGTGCTCATAAAATCCATTAGCTCTTTTGATATAGCCACTTTTAGCCAACCGACGGAGAAGGCCCTCGACAACAGGAGAAGGTAAACCGATACCGCATCGACTGACTATCTTATCGACCACATCGGTAATTTTGAATTTCATACCGTAGAGTTAGAGAACAGAGTCTTCTACAAATGGCATGAAAAGACCCAATCGGTCGGTTTTGTTTGCATCCGTTCCTGAGTCAATTGCCGCCTCAAGAAAAGCAAGGGAAGCAAGTGCGTTGGAAGAACGCGAGTCGGTCTTCTTGGACATAGAATCGGCCTCTCAAAAAAGACCCCGCAATCCATTAAGGCTGCGGGGTCAAAACTAAATCATTTCCCAAGTCAAGATAGTGTCTTCAGCAAGATCGTCCTTTACCGCGCGGCCAATAACCACATCGGCATAAGTCGGAGCGATTCCCGTGCCGGGGCGCTTGGGCATCAGGTCCTCCTTGGCGATCACCTCGCCGGCCTTCATGCCACGCGTCAGCACAAGCGAGCGCCTCGCCTCACGGCGGGGCGTCTCCTCGCAAGCGAGGACCGTCTTCTCCGAGGAGCCCAGGATCCTGTCATGAATCGGAAGTTCTCAATGGCGCGTTTGAAGTCCTCGACGTCGCCGGAGTGGTAGCGATCGTTTCCAGGAAGCGACTTGTCCAGCGTGAAGTGCTTCTCGATGACCTCGGCACCGAGGAGGTATGCCGTCGAGAGCGTCTGCATCGAGGCGTCCTCAGGCTTGCTCGCGCAGCACTGCATGTGGCTATCGATCGACTCGTGGCGACGCCCCCAGAAACAATAGGAGTCGACCCCTCGGGCCGCGAGCCGCACGTGCAAGCCGCGCAAAATGGAGCCGGTCGAGCCGTTGTAGAAGCCCTTGAGCTGGACGTAACAAAGGGGCCTATTCAGGCCCTCCGCCAACTCTAGTGCTTCGTCCACGAGAGCGTCGGTCGTCGTAACGTCACCCACGATCATTACAGGCTCTTCCTCCACACCATCTTGTCCACGACGCTGGTGTAGCTCTGGATGATCTTGACCACCTTGGTGGAGACGGTCTCGTCGGCGTAGTCGGGAACGGGCGCCTCGGGAAGCGAGCCCTCGGCGTCGAGCTCGACGGCGGTGCGGACGGCCTGCAGCAGACCCTTCTCAGAGATACCGGCCAGCGTGAAGCAGGCCTTGTCCAGGGCCTCGGGGCGCTCGGTGGAGGTGCGGATGCACACCGCCGGGAACGGGCGGCCGACGCTCGCGAAGAAGCTGGACTCCTCGGGCAGCGTGCCGGAGTCGGACACCACCGCGAAGGCGTTCATCTGCAGGCAGTTGTAGTCGTGGAAGCCCATGGGCTCGTGCATGCGCACGCGCGGGTCGAGCTTAAAGCCGGTGGCCTCCAGGCGCTTGCGGGAGCGCGGGTGGCAGGAGTACAGGATCGGCATGTCGTACTTCTCCGCGAGCGCGTTGATGGCGGTGAACAGGCTCGTGAAGTTGGCCTCGGTGTCGATGTTCTCCTCGCGGTGGGCGGAGAGCAGCATGTAGCGCTTGGGCTCCAGGCCGAGCTCGGCCAGGACGTCGGAGGCCTCGATCTTGCCCAGGTTGGCGCGCAGGACCTCGGCCATGGGCGAGCCAGTGACGTAAGTGCGCTCCGGGGCGCAGCCGGTGTCCTTCAGGTAGCGGCGGGCGTGCTCGGAGTAGGCCAGGTTGACGTCGGAGATCACGTCGACGATGCGGCGGTTGGTCTCCTCGGGCAGGCACTCGTCCTTGCAGCGGTTGCCGGCCTCCATGTGGAAGATGGGGATGTGCAGGCGCTTGGCCGCGATGGCCGACAGGCAGCTGTTGGTGTCGCCCAGGATCAGGAGGGCGTCAGGCTGCACCTCGACCATCAGCTTGTAGCTCGCGGCGATGATGTTGCCCACCGTCTCGCCCAGGTCGGCGCCCACGGCGTCCAGGTAGACGTCCGGGTCGTCCAGAGACAGGTCGCGGAAGAAGATGCCGTTCAAGGTGTAGTCGTAGTTCTGCCCGGTGTGCGCCAGCAGGCAGTCGAAGTGTCGGCGGCACTTCTTGATGACCTCGGACAGGCGGATGACCTCGGGGCGTGTGCCCACGATGATCAGGAGCTTAAGACGACCGTCATCTTTAAATCGAACCGTTTTATCTTCTACCATATTTGTCATTTTTAACCTTTCTTAATTGTTTGTCTAAGTGAGAGGTCCGGCGGAAAGTTAAGCAGGCGCTTCGCAACCAGCTTCACGAGTACACCGATGTAATCCTTGGCGGGGTACAGCAGCTTACGCTCGATTAGCCGCTCATACGTCATATCGAGTTCAACGGTCTCAGGGTGTCTGAGCGGAAACGGGAGTTCGTAACCATCCATTGAACAGAACCGGTTCGTCATATCTAGCGAGAGATCATTGCCACCGTGCTCCGAACAGTCGTCAACACCAATATTCTCTATAAGGTTCACTGATGGGGCGATGCCAAAAAATCCGCCCGTCCTGAGGGTCCATGCCATATGGTAATCCCAAGAATAGTAACGCCCAGTACGGCCCTTGTGTGCTTTCTCGTACTCCACGTTGAACAGCTGTTGGAGATAGAGCCGCCTCACCGAATACGTGTTACGAGCGCGCCTCATGTCCTCGGGAGTTGTCTTGTTCAGGTCAAAGTCGTAGGAAGATAGAAACTTGTCTCCCCATGATGCCCATCCACATGGCATAAGTTGTCGCGTAAAAATGTATGAAGCATTATGTGGCGCTTCGTATTGCGATAGATAGTTAGTCCCGCAGATCCAGAGAATCTTATCATTGTCACGATAGCGCGCTAGCATTTCTGCACAGAACGGGAAGAATGACAAAGAAGGTAGATTGTCGTCCTCCAAGAAAATGGCAACAGGCTCCCGCTCGAATACTCGCTTCGCGCCAAGTGCGATGTTTCCGTATACCCCCCTATTCTCCTTTGCGTAGTCTCGCACAACCTCACAGTCCCAAGTAATAAGAGAGTCGACGCCACGCCTCACTTTGTCGACAGCGAGGCGTTCTGCCTCATCTCTCCCCTGGTCAGCAATGAGATAGAGCTTACTAGGCCGAACCTCAGCAAGTCTATCGAAAATCCTCTCAAGAGTATCGAGACGTTTGAAAATGAATACTGCGACGGGAATGTCGAACGTCTTGTCATCGCTCAATGTACGTAGACTCCTTTCTGAATAGCTCAAGAGTGCGTGCGCATTGGTCCTTAGAGCCCTTGTGGTCGATGACATAAGTTTTCGCACGCAAGGAAAGTTGGTGCAGCTCTTCAGGATCCATCGCGAGAGCTCGATTTAAAGCCGCCTTAAGGCCTCCATCCGTTGCATCGATGAAAAGACCTTCATAGTCTTCAGGCATTCCATCCAGCCTGTAAGCAACGGTTGGCACACCCGATGCAAGGTACTCCATCATCTTCGAGGGAAAACTAAACTTCGTATAATCCCCTTCGTTCTTGCGCGGGTTAACGAGAATGGTGGCGCCATTGCGCAGGCCTTCAATCTCTTGGGACGGCAGTACGCCCAGGTATCGCACCATAGGATTCTCAGACTGCAGAGCCGTCATCTCATTTGCCGCCTCGCCGTCACCGCAAACAACAAGACCGATTCCTGTATCGTCAAGCCCCTTAAATGCAGAAATTAACTCGCCTAACCCATAGCGGTATTGGAGCGTCCCTGTGTACAAGATATACCGCTCGGGCAGATCCCGTACGATGGCTTCAGGCTCAGAAGCGTCATGTTCGTCAGCAATGCCCTCGACAACGGCACACTTCGTCAAGTCAACTCCAAGGTAAGGAGCCATTGCAGCTGTCAAGGGGACGTAGCAATCCATGCCCTTCATGCCTTTTGAAACAAAATGGTTCTTAAGCCTGTGCAAGAATCCCGTTCCACGGCTACCCAGCTCCATGTATTGAGGTAAATCAGGAACGATAAGGGCGACAATGCTATTGGGAAATTTCTTTTTTGCGTGATGCAGCGCAGTCACAATGGGATAAGTGGCGGCATACCCAACGAAGTAAAGTTGTTCACAGCTTCTGGGGTTAACCTTATCAATCTCAGAGCACAGCCTAGCAGCACGCGAGAACTCTTTTAAGACCGGTAGGTTAACGAAGCCAGGCCCAACATCTTCACCAGAAATTTCGGAATGCCGGAAGCTATATCGTGGAACGAAAATGCCGGAGTACCTCTTAGGGAAGGAACCGACGTATTCCGAGTTTATAAGGTGGACGTTTTCAGTACCAAGGCATGAATCGTAACCTTTAACAAACTTCCACTGAAGATTATTCGCGGCGCTTTGAAGACCGGACTTCGTAAGGCGTCTGATTTCATCTTCACGCTCGCGTGGAAATAATCCGCCGATAAAGTATAACGTTTCTAAATTTTTACTTTTCTTCAACGGGACTCTCCTCACTGCCCGCGGTAAGCCAGCGGTTTGCAATATGTTGAGCAATCAGGACAGGAACGAGCACAAGACCGTTAGCGTATACAACCGAGGCCCAACTGGTCACATACATGGACAGGATCGCTGAAACTGGATATTTTGCGATGGCACCGAGGCAATAGAAAATAACCTGAGGTCTCAAGCGATTCGTGGCGTTACCGAGGCACGTCTCAGAATTGGTTAACACAGTCGCGATGACGAGAAAGATGAGTGAAAAGGACTCGTAAAGCGTGAGGGTCGGCGCCTGTTCTTTTAGCCATATGCTAAGTATGGAATTGATAAGCAGGCCGATAACGACCGTTCCCGCGGATGCGATTGCCGAGAGCCCCAAATACTTTCTATGCACGGAGAGGAGTCTGCGTCTATTCCCCGACGCAAAGGAACTCGCCATGTCGGACCAGATGGGCTGAGCCATGACTCCGAAAAAGACAAGAATAAGATTGAAAACCCTATAAGCCACAGAGTAAGGAACGACGCTATCGGAGCCGCAGAGAGAACCGATGAAGAGCTCGTTGGTCGACGACACGAAGAGCAGAGCAATCTGAATAACGAAGAATTGAATGCCGAGCGAGCCAAGCGAACGGAAGTAATCTGTCCTTACGTCCTTTAATCTCGGTGTATAGCCCTTGAGTTCGGTGGCGAAAATTACAAAACCAGCGGCGACCAGCGGAACCGATAGGGCGATTATCTCGACTACACACATGTACATGAACCGCTCACCAGCCCCCGCCAGGGGAGGTGGGAAAGCTATGGCGACAAGGATTAGACAGTTGGAGATAAGAAGGAGAAGCGCCGGAGCAGCGTTGCGCTGGACAGCGTAAAACAGAGAGTTCACGAGCTTAAGAACGAGCTGAAGCAAAGTACCTGCGATGACGACAATCATACATGCGGTAAGATCACTTCTGCAGATTTCACTATCCCCAACGGAGAAGACAGAGTTCCAGGGAACGAAGGCAGAGACCGCCACGCCAAGGGGAATCAGCGCGATCACGATCGCGCCAAGGAAAATAACCGACGATGAAATTACGACGCGGGCCCTTTCGGAGTCACCTTTATTCAACGCGTAAGTCAAATCGTTACGAAGTCCGTTGCCAATTCCGAAATCAAAAAAGGAAATCCAGTTCAACACAGAGAGAACGGTAAACCAAGCGCCGAGAACTGCATCGTTCGAGAAGAACGACATCATAATGGGCGTCGAAATTAAAGATACAATTAAGGCAAGAACTTTGATGCACGCGTTTGCCGCAACGCTTAGTTTAAGATTATATTTCATGGGCGCCCCCATAGCATTTAACGGAAGAGCGTTCCGAACTCTCGTTAGAGAGGGAGAGGAAGGAAAATACCAATATATAAGTCATGGCCGAAGCGGTATGCGGTTCTTTGTTGATTACTAAAACGAACAGCAAAGCGAGCATAATGCCTGCGGATAGAGGAAGACGCCGAGTTCCGATAAGGGCGTATAACGTAACCCCCCACATCGCGAAACCAGAGACACCGAACGCGGCAAGTTGAAAGAAGCTCGTTGTCGTCAAAGAATCAATGGTTGGGGAGCCCGCTGCAATGGCAGAATAGGCCTCCAGGGCATCTCCGTAACCTAATCCCAAAACGGGGCTTGAGGAAAATAGGCTCCAGCACACACCAGGAGACTGAAGCCTCGTGAGCTTTGTGACGGCGTCAGCATCCCCCAGCTTCCAAAATAATGAAGGGTCAATCTGCATAAGCAAGTTAAGAATTGTGGAGTAATTCGTAAAAGCCCATAAAACGAGGATGGCAATTCCAATCGCGATTGCCACACGACCTCGACCCCCGTTTTTCAGTAATCCAACGGCAAGGGCAAGTGGAAGAAGAAGATAGCCAGCTGTAGATCCTGTTGTGAACAACGTTACGACCAACAAGGCCAATCTAACTTTTGATGCTTTTTTATTAACAATGAACTCAACGGAAATCGCAAGGAGTAGATAAGAAGCAAAAATACCGCTTTCCCAGAAAAAACCCATACTCTTGCTTGCGTCGATATACGCCTCAGCAAACTGAGAGACAATGAAGATGGTTTTGTAATGAACACCGTTGACGTTTTCAAACACGGGGAACGGTAAGTTTATCCCCAACCAATTTGTTGCAATCCAAACCAATAGAGACACACAAGAGGTGGCGCACATAAGCCAGACAAAAATATGGCAGAGATGAAGAGGCCCTACCTTCCTGACACAAAGGTAGGCTAAAAGGATACAAACCATTAATGTCAAGGAATTCATGACATTTGAACTACTAAAATTGCCGATAGCAGAAAGCAAGACAGGAATCGTAAAGACAAGCGCACCGATCGTTAACGCCGTATTGTTCTTATCCGCGTCAGAAAGCGTCAGCAGAAGAAAACACGATATCAGAGCAAACGGTAGGCATAGCGACGAAAAGCCTATCAATGTTGAAACGGCGCTGCAGCTATTGAGGCAAATTGAGAATCCGACGAAAGTCCCAATTAACAGCCAATCCAGCCTAACCGACAAGAACCGCCTAGCAAAGTTCATTTTAAACAACTTCGAAAAATGTATCTGGATTCTCGGGGTCGAAGGGCTCGTTGGCCCACATGACCGTCACGAGGTCCTCGGTGTCGGACAGGTTGGTGATGGAGTGCGTGTAGCCGGGAATCATCTCCACGGCTCGTATGTCGGAACCGGAGACGGTGTACTCGTCGACGGGGAACGGGTTTCCGTCGGAGTCCTCCCCCACTTTCCTTAGCTTGATGCTCGCGGTGCCGGAGACCACCAGGAACTTCTCCCACTTGCTCATATGCCAATGGTTGCCCTTGGTAATGCCGGGCCTCGAGACGTTGATGGAGACCTGGCCGCGCTCGGGCGTGCGCAGGAACTCCGTGAACGAGCCGCGGTCGTCCACGTTGGGCTTGAGGCCGTAGGCGAAGTTGCCCGGCTCGTAGTAGGACAGGAACGTGCTCCAGAGCTTCTTGGAGAAGGAGCCCTCCGAAAGGTCAGGCACCGACAGCGTCTCGCGGCTGTCGCGGAAGCAGTCGAGAAGGTAGACGATCTCGCCTAGCGACTTGACGTCAGTTTCCGGGACGTAGCAGAACTCGTCACCCTCTACCCTCACGAGCCCCTCGTAGCCGCAGCGGTGCTCCCCGCCGAGCAGCGCGCCCAGCATCTCGCCGACCAGGTCGTCGATGTAGAGGAGCTCCAGCTCCACGGAGGGGTCGTTGACGGTGTAGGGGCGGCCGTTGGCGATGGCGTCGCAGAAGGTGGCCACGGCGGAGTTGTATCGGGGGCGGCACCACTTGCCGTAGAGGTTGGGGAAGCGGTAGATGAGCACCGGCGCCCCGGTGCGCTCCGAGTACTCGCGGAACAGGCCCTCCCCCGCCAGCTTCGACTCGCCGTATACGGAGCCCTCGAAGCGGCCCGACAGGCTCGCCTGCGCGGAGCTGGAGAGCATGACGGGGCACTTATTCCCGTGGCGCTCGAGGGTGTCCAACAGCGTGGAGGCGAACCCGAAGTTGCCCTCCATGAACTCGGACTGGTCCTTTGGGCGGTTGACGCCGGCCAGGTTGAAGACGAAGTCGGCGCGGGAGCAGAAGTCCTCCAGCTCGGCGGGCGTCGAGTCGATGTCGTACTCCATGACCTCGAGGGGAAGGAGTGACTGGTATTTCGCACGGCGGTCCTTGCCGTCCCTTATGTTCTTCAGCGCGCAGCAGAGGTTCCTGCCGACGAAGCCCCTGGCGCCGGTGACGAGGACGCGCACCCTACTGCACCGCCTCGTGCTCGCGGCCCTCCAGGGCCAGCTGCACGTACTCGGCGGTCTTGATCTTGGCGATGGTGCCCTCCACGTCGAGCCTCTCGGTGTTGTGGCTCGTGTAGGACTCGTCTGCCTGGGTCTCCACCTCGCCGTCCACGACGAACTTGTCGTAGTTCAGGTCGCGCGAGTCGCAGGACACGCGGTAGTAGCCGCCCATGTCCTCGGCGCGCAGTCGCTCCTCGCGGGTCATGAGGGTCTCGTAGAGCTTCTCGCCGTGGCGGGTGCCGATCACCTGGGTGCCCACGCGGCCGAAGACCTCCTGCACGGCCTCGGCGAGGTCGCCGATGGTGGAGGCAGGGGCCTTCTGGATGAACAGGTCGCCGGGGTTGGCGTGCTCGAACGCGAACTGCACCAGGTCCACGGCCTCGTCCAGGTTCATGAGGAAGCGGGTCATGTTGGGGTCGGTGACCGTGAGCGGCTCCCCTTTTCGGATGCGGTCGATGAACAGCGGGATGACGCTGCCGCGCGAGCACATGACGTTGCCGTAGCGGGTGCAGCAGATGGTGGTGCGGCCGGCGCCGTTGCGGGCGTTGGCGTAGATGATGGACTCCATCATGGCCTTGGACTTGCCCATGGCGTTGATGGGGTATGCGGCCTTGTCGGTGGACAGGCACACGACGCGGTCCACGCCCTCCTCGATGGCGGCGTGCAGGACGTTGTCCGTGCCGATGACGTTGATGCGCACGGCCTCCATGGGGAAGAACTCGCAGGAGGGCACCTGCTTGAGGGCGGCGGCGTGGAAGATGTAGTCCACGCCGTGCATGGCGTCGCGCACGCTCTGGGCGTTGCGGACGTCGCCGATGAAGAAGCGCACCTTGGAGGCGAGCTCGGGGGACTTCTCCTGCAGGCGGTGGCGCATGTCGTCCTGCTTCTTCTCGTCGCGCGAGAAGATGCGGATCTCGGCCAGGTCGGTGTTCATGAAGTGCTTGAGCACGGTGTTGCCGAACGAGCCGGTGCCGCCGGTGATCATGAGGGTCTTGTCTTTGAATGCGGAAGTGCCTGTCATAAATTAATCCTCCACTAGTTGAGTAAGTAATTTTTCGAGCTTGTCGAAGAACAGCTTCTTCGTGAAATAGCGTTCGTAATAAGCTTTTGCGTTATAGCCAAGCTGCCCCGTGTCGGAAAGTCCAGCAAATTGCGAGGCAATTCGTGCAAGGCCTTCGGCATCTTCGATATCGCAGCAGAAACCGCATTTGGCCTCATCAATTACTCGTTTGGTTTCACCAGAAAGCGCTGCCAAAATCGGTTTTCCAGCGGCCATATAAGTTGTTACTTTTCGAGGAAGGGTGTACGTGGCCATGGGGCTGTCTTCAAAAGTGACAACCATTGCATCGGAGGCACCGTAATATTTGGGCATATCCTCAATTGGCTTGCGGCCGTGGAATACAATGTTATCTAGGCCTAGTTCCGAAGCTCTCGATTTACATTGCTCCAAGCGCGACCCAGACCCAACAATATGAAAAACGAGGTTCTGATCTTTCTGAGTAATGCTGGCGGCTTCGACAATGGTTATAACGGACTGTGTTTGTCCCACATTACCGGCAAATGTTAAATTGACTTTCGATGAGTCATAGCCTTCGCAGGAGCACTTGGCGCAGTCAGAAAAAGCATCGTCAGCGTATTGGGGCAAGTATGATGAGGGCTCACGATTAATTCCAAGGCTGTTTGAAAAGTACTCGTCAAACAAAGGCGAGGTAACAGCAATACGATCAGCTTTCCTATAAATCCTTTTTGAGACGGCCGCCATCCATTTGTAGGGCAACGAGTTCTCTGAAAAACCGCCAGCCGTAAGACTCACGGGCCACAAATCAAAGCAATACAACAGCATCTTTTTATGATGCTTGCGAGCGTAGACAAGACCGGGATCTACCTGCAGAACGGGTGAAAACTGATATCCTAAGACAACATCGAATTCTTCATTAAGCTTTCGAGCAAGCCGATTTGCGTTATGCCAAAAAGAGATATAGTTCTTTACGCGATTGAGCGCACCGGTTTTTCTAGGTTGCAAGTTGGCGCGATAAATGGTCACGCCATTATGATGCTCAATCTGCTTATGTCCACTTTTATACTCTTCTGGAATGTCAGAGTTGGGCATTCCAGTATTCGGCAGACCGGTGATAACAGAGACGCTATGCCCTCTTTTAACAAGTTCCTCACATACATCAGAAGTGTTAAAGGGCTCCGGCCAATAGTGCTGGCAAACGACAAGTATCTTCATTAGCGCGCGCCGTCGCCAGTGCTCACAACGCCAAGCGTTTTGAGCATAATCACTACGTCCATCTTGATGTTTCTTGTTTTGATGTACTGGAGGTCAAACATGACCTTCTCACTGGGAAGTAGATCGTAGCCACCTGTAACCTGGGCAAGGCCAGAAATGCCCGGACGCACCATGGTGCGGTAATGCCAGCCATGAATACGCTTCTCGAACTCTTCGCAAAACGCGGGACGCTCGGGGCGGGGGCCGATTAGGCTCATATCGCCCTTAAAGACATTCCAGAACTGTGGAATCTCGTCCAAGCGCGTCTTGCGCATAACCTTGCCGAAAGGCGTGACGCGCGGGTCTTCGTCCTGCGCCCACTGTGCGCCTCGAGACTCTGCGTCGGTGTACATGCTTCGGAACTTGTAGATATTAAACACCTTGCCGTCTTTGCCCACACGACGCTGGGCATAAATAACAGGGCCCTCAGATTCGGATTTAATCTTGGCTGCGATGACCGCCATCGGAATTGCAAGCAGAATTAAGGCACAGCCACAGGAAACAACGTCAAAGGATCGCTTAATAAAACGATAGAATAGTCCGCCATTAACGACTGGCTCTTCCAATTCAACAATGTCATTACCGGGTAACAGCTTCTCCAGCACATCTGCTGGAATACCGTTTTCACTCAACTTCGGTTCGTGTTTTCCCACATTTTGGAGCTTGGCGGCCCTGCGCCTATCCTCTTGCGCTACAGCAACAGCTGCTGCATCTCCAATTTGATTATCTTGCACTATTTCCTTCAAACCTACGTCCCCGCCCCCGGGGATCCTCCCTGTCCCGTTAAACAGTCGCCTGCATTTAGGCGATCGCCTTTTTAAGGTTTCGCAATACGCGCTGTTCGGCTGAAAGCACGGCAAGGCCAACGCGCGTAGTTACGCGTCGGCCGCATAAGTCGAGCTCCAAATAAGCAGTGCTCTTGCGTCTGTTAATGGTTTTGATAAGGCCTTCGTGGCCCAGCAGCGGACCTGCCGTTACTACGACCTGATCGCCGTCTTTTAAGGCCTCACTCATGGGCACTACGCGGTCCCCCGCATGCGTAAAGCCGCCAATAAGCTGGACCTCTTCTTTTGCCAGCGGCACAAACCGACCATCCTGAGATAACACCCGGGCAAAGTCGTCCATGCGCAGCAGATACTGTTGCACGGTGCGGGGATCTGCCGTATCGCAGATAAGATATCCGGGAAAGAGCGGCTTGGTCGTATCGACCCATTCGCCGTGTACTTTAATCTCGGTTTGAAATAAGGGATAAAAGAGCTCCTGCATGGCGCTAGCCGGCACCACGCGCTCGATGCGCTCGCGCATTACGTCTTCGCGACCGTTAATGACCTGAATCACATACCACACGAGCACCACCCCCTTGCTGTCTTACGTGTGGCTCACGGGGTTTGGGTATGGCTTCGCCAGGGCGCTTGTGCGCGAAGGCGCTCCATATTCAAACCCTGAGCCCAGTTAGACAAGCACGTGGCTCTGCCCCACCGTGAACGGTATGTATGAGTGCAGTTGCTAGAGACGCGGACGTGTATCGCAAAAAGACCGCGTCCCCAGCTGGCTGCGTGCAGCCCAGTCAAGCGGGTACAAAACTGGACCGCACGCAAACAGCTGCTAGACTGCTGTGAATTGTCATGAAAGATCGATTCGAATGAACAGCTTGCACATAGACAAGAACAAAGTCATTCGATGCGATACGCATGACGACGCTATTGGAGCTCGTGGTTTTTCTGGCACCGCCGTTACGGCCGGATGCTGATCGACCCTGCGCTTTGCGGCTTGCTAGAGCCGTGAGCACAGTTGAACCCATGTATCGTTAGGTATCCTAGCACAGCAGGTGGCCCATACGTTTTGGGGCGTGTTGAGCAACATATTGTTTATTTGCCGTAGTTATGGGGGATATCGCGCTGCCTTGCACGCATTGCCGCAGGTTTATGGGGGTGTGTGGGCTGACGATCACTGCCCGAGTTGTATTGCTGGCGGCGTGAATTGCTCAAACTATTATGCTTGGCTAACAAACTTTGTACAAAACCGGGAAGGTAATTGCGCAACTTTTTGCGGGTATTGGCGCGGGCGTACGGTTTATCGGACGAGCTTGACGATCCCGTCTCCCAGTGTGAGGTTCACCGAATTAAGCGACGATAATTCAGTTGTCGCAATATTTGCGACAACTGCTGCTGACGGCAAATTTTTGCAAAAAAAGGCCACTCAATTGAATGGCCTTGCATTCACGATGGTGGAGACGAGGGGGATCGAACCCCTGACCTCTTGACTGCCAGTCAAGCGCTCTCCCAGCTGAGCTACGCCCCCGTGACGAGGTAGTACTATAGGGGAATGTTTCGCTTGATGCAAGGGGTAATTTTGACTTGTTGCTTTCACTTACGGGTTTTCCTGGGACGGGGGTAAATCAGCTATTTATTGCTTCGCCGAAAAATAGCTAATTTACCCCCGTCCCGATAAAACCCTCACGCGGCGATTTCCTACTCGTCAACCGTCCCGATATAACCCTCACGCGACGGTGCCTTACTTGTAGAGGTAGGCGATTGCGACGCCTTGGTGGACTTGGATCTTGGCCGTTTTCCTGACGACATTAGAGATGCCTGTGTCGGCTAACAGGCCTAGGGGGCTGTGGTCTAGCTCCCATTCTAGGCCGTGTTCGCTTATCTCTGTGTTGGGAGCGATGGCGATGATGGAGAAGGTTTTGCCCTCGGCGCCCTCGATGGTCCAGATCTCGTCCTGGTGCAGGATTCTGGCCGTCACTTCGTCTTCTTCGATCCAGACGGGGGCGTCCGCATAGCCTGCCAGTAGCCCTAACACAGACAGTGCCATGTCCGGGCGGCCGCCGGTGCCGCAGGTCGCAACCACTTCGGCGGCTGGCCAGCGGCGCCGGATGGCGTCCAGGGCTAGCGCTAGATCAGTGTAGTCCTTGTAGGGGCTGTGGCGTTCTACTTCAAAGTCGGCAGCGGCATCGACCAGAGCGCGTCCCTCATCGCTTACGGTGTCGGCGTCTCCCACGTAGACGTCGCAGCTCAGGCCAGCGACCAACAGGGCGTCCAGGCCGCGGTCTACGGCTACAATGTGGTCGCACTCCCCTGCCAGGTGGCAAAGCAACTCGGCGCTCGCCACCACCGGCGAGCCGCAAACCACTAATACTTTACAAGCCACGGCCCTCGCCTAGCCCTCAAACGAAAGCACACGGGCCAGGTCCAGGTCCTCATAGCTGTCGATAAAGATATCGCAGTTATCGCAAACCTCGTCCCGCTCCATACGGCCGTGCGGATCATAGATGCCCACGCGTTTAAAGCCTGCAGTGCCAGAGCTCTTAAGTCCAAAGACGGCATCCTCAAACACCCAGCTGCGATTAAACTTGTGCCCGTGGCGTTCTTCCAGGCGACGCAACGCCAGCTCGTACACATCGGGGAACCGCTTGGAGCGTCCCGCCTCGTCCGTCGTGGTAACAGACTCCATGTACGCGTCGAGCCCGGCACCGGCGAGCGCGGGCTGCACCAGCTCGACCGGCGTGGACGTGGCAACGCACATGGCGATGTCCGCCGCCTTCGCCTGCTCCAAAAATGCCAGGAGCCCCTCGCGCGGCGGCACCTTGGAGTACCCATCAATCAAAATCTCGCCCAGCTCGCGATAAACTTCCTCGCCATTCGTGCCAATGCCCCACGTGTCGTGGTAGGCCTGGCACTCGTCCTCCAGCGAAAGATGTTCAAACTGGGCAAAATCGTCGACCGTTCCATCAATGCCATGACGGCGCAATAACTCGAGCTGCGCATAGCCCCAGACGGGGGTGCTGTTAACCAACGTGCCATCGCAATCGAAAATAAAAGCAACCTTGGGAGCGGCGGTATGGGACATATACGAACCTTTCGATGTCAAATGGTAAACAACCTGCTAAAAACGTTTTACCAAACGTAAGCCTATCAGTTTTGAAACCCTAATTGGTAAAACTGTCAAGGGTTTTACCACGGCAATTCTGCCAGTGGTATAAACATGTCGCTTACCGATTAAACGCCCTCGCAAATCCGCTTTTGTCCATAAAACTAACGTACAGGTGTTATCGTAGTTTCTGCCGAAAGTTCCACCGAGCACGCGAGGTGGAACGAATCATAGAACTATCGCCGTCCCTTCGATTCGTGCAGCCTTGGACCTTTCGCATCTAGTCACCAAGGCAACACGCTGCCGCGTCATGATGGGATCAAACGTGAGCGATACAAAGCTAAAGCCAGCAACCAAAAAGCCTGCTACCCGCAAAGCCGCCCCGCACGCACCGGAGCTCTCCAAGGACGATGTCTACCTGTTTGGCATTGGCATGTGGGAGCGCAGCTGGGAAAAGATGGGCGCTCACCCCGACACGCAGAACCGCACGCGTGGCTGGCGCTTTTGCGTTTGGGCGCCCGACGTAAAGAGTGTCCACGTCATTGGCGAATTTAACAACTGGGATGAACAAGCCAACCCGCTGGTGCCCATGCATACGAGCGCTATTTGGGAAGGCTTTATTCCTGGCGCCGAGCAGGGCCAGCTCTATAAGTACCTTATCGAGACCAACGAGGGCGAAAAACTCTACAAGGCCGATCCGTACGCCTTTAAGGCAGAGTGCCCTCCGGGTACCGCCAGCGTGCTGTGGACCCTCGATGGCTATAAGTGGAACGACGCCGCGTGGCTCAAGCGCCGCGCCAGTCACAACCACATGTCGCAGCCCCTTAACATCTACGAGGTACATATTGGCTCGTGGAAGCGCCATGGCGACGCGCCGCAGGGCGAGCCCGACGAGTACGGCAACTACCCCGGCCCCATGGATCCCTTCCCCGCGCAGCGCGGCGAGTTCTACACCTACGACGACCTGTCGGTGGAGCTTGTGGACTACGTGCGCGACATGGGCTATACGCACATCGAGGTCATGCCGCTCATGGAGCATCCTTTCGATGGCTCCTGGGGCTACCAGACGACTGGCTACTATGCCGCCACGTCGCGTTACGGCAACCCGCAACAGCTCATGCACTTTATCGATGCGTGCCACGAGGCGGGCATCGGCGTGATCATGGACTGGGTACCCGGCGGTTTTTGCGCCGACTCCCACGGACTTGCCACCTTTAACGGCCACATGCTGTTTGAGCACGAAATTCACCCCAACTGGGGCACGCACAAGTTCGACTTCGCCCGCGGTGAGGTCCGATCCTTCCTGGTCTCCAACGTGCTGTACTGGCTCGAGAACTTCCACGTGGACGGTATTCGCATGGACGGCGTGTCCAGCATGCTGTACCTCAACTTTGGCATCGACGATCCCGGCCAAAAGAAGTTCAACAAATACGGCACAGAGGAGGATCTGGACGCCAGCGCGTTTATCCGCCAGGTCAACTGCGCCGTGGAGGCGCACTACCCCGACGTGATGATGATGGCCGAGGAGTCCACCGCGTGGCCGCTCGTGACTTATCCGCCGCAGGACGGCGGCCTGGGCTTCCACTACAAGTGGGACATGGGTTGGATGAACGACACCCTGCACTACATGCAGACCGATTTTCCGTGGCGCCCCGGCAACCACGGCCTGCTCACGTTCTCCATCATGTACGCCTTTACCGAGAACTTTATTTGCCCGCTCAGTCACGACGAGGTCGTGCACGGCAAGTGCTCTCTGATCGGCCGCATGCCGGGCGACTGGTGGCGCCAGTTTGCCGGCCTGCGCACGCTGGCCTTCTACCAGATGACGCACCCCGGTGCCAAGCTCAACTTTATGGGCAACGAGATCGGCCAGTTTATTGAGTGGCGCTACTACGAGTCCATCCAGTGGTTCTTGACCGAGGAGTACGAGACCCACCGTCATCATCAGGCGTTTATCAAGGCGCTCAACCACCTGTACACCGCCGAGCCCGCTCTGTACGAGCGCGGCTACACCGACGACGGATTTACCTGGATCGACGCGGACAACTCCAAGCAGTCCATCGTGAGCTTTGTACGTCAGGGCGAGGACGTCGATGACGACCTGGTGATCCTGATCAACTTTGATCCGGCGAGCTACGAGAGCTTCCGCGTGGGCGTGCCGCGCGAGGGTGACTGGGAGGTCATCTTTGACTCCGACCGTCCCGAGTTTGGCGGCAGCGGCTATGCCGGCGAGGAGCCCTACACCTGCTCGAGCGAGCCCTATCCCTGGAACGGGGAGATGGACTCCATCGAGATTAAGGTGCCCGGCCTGGCAGGTGTGGTGCTTAAGCGCCGCGGTCCCAGCAGCTACAAGCCGCCGGTGGTTGAGGAGCCCAAGAAGGCGACGCGCAAGCGCACGTCTTCGGTGAAGCCCAAGCCTGCGGCCGCCAAGAAGGCTCCTGTCAAGGCCAAGGCTACGGTCACCAAGGCCAAGACCGCCGCAAAGCCCGCTGCTAAGGCCGCAGCCAAGAAGCCGGCTGCCAAAAAGGGCGCTACCAAGGCAAAGTCTGCTTCTGTTAAGCCGTCTGCCAAGGAAGCGTAACAAAGCCGTTACAGCTGTAATTACCCGCCCCGACGGGGCGTAGGATACAAGTCATAACCGTTCCGGGAGAAACATCCCCGGGGGAAAGGAACGTATGAATAAGATCTTCGACAACAAGCAGGAGTTTACCGAGCTCTATCGCGATGCCGTTATGAGCATCAGCGGCAAGAGCGTCGAGGCCGCCAGCGACCTCGACCGCTTTAACGCCCTGGCCAAGCTCGTGGCCGAGAAGGCACGCACCGTTGCCACCAAGAGCGACGCCCGCGCCACCGCCGAGGGCAAAAAGCGCGTGTACTACTTCTCGATCGAGTTTTTGATCGGCCGCCTGCTCGACAACTACCTGCTCAACTTTGGCGTGCGCGACATGGTCGCCGAGGCGCTCGACGACATGGGCTTCGACCTTTCCGTCATCGAGAACCAGGAGCCCGATCCGGCTCTGGGCAACGGTGGCCTGGGTCGTCTGGCCGCATGCTTCCTGGATTCCATGGCAGCCGAGGGCATTGCCGGCTACGGCAACGGCATGCGCTACCGCTACGGCCTGTTTAAGCAGGAGATCGTCAACGGCAGCCAGGTCGAGGCCACCGACGAGTGGCTAACCCACGGCTATCCCTGGGAGGTCCGCCGTCAGGACAAGGCCGTGACCATTAAGTTTGGTGGCCACGTCGAGGGCTTTGAGGAGAACGGCCGCACGTTCTACCGCACGGTGGACACGCAGGACATCCTGGCCGTTCCTTATGATATCCCCGTGGTGGGCTATGCCGGCGAAACCGTCAACAAGCTGCGCGTCTGGGCCGCCGAGCCGGTCGAGGAGCACTTTGACCTTGAGGCCTTCAACCGCGGCGACTACGCCCTGGCCGACGCCGAGCGCGCCGAGGCCGAGGCCATCAGCGCCATCCTCTACCCCAACGACGCCGGCGAGCACGGCCGTCTGTTGCGCCTGAAGCAGGAGTACCTGTTTGTTTCGGCCGGCATCTACAGCCTGCTCGACACCTTTGAGAAGGAGCACGGCGAGAACTGGGAGCTGCTGCCGCAGTTTGTGGCCATCCATACCAACGACACCCACCCCGCCATGTGCGGCCCCGAGCTCATGCGTATCCTCATCGACGAGAAGAAGCTCGAGTGGGACGACGCCTGGAACATCGTGACGCAGGTCGTGAGCTACACCAACCACACCATCCTGCCCGAGGCTCTGGAGAAGTGGCCCATCGGTACGTTCTCCAAGCTCCTCCCCCGCGTGTACCAGATCATCGACGAGATCAGCCGTCGTTGGCACGAGTCCTTCGACACCACGCAGGAGGGCTGGCAGGAGCGTCTGCGCCAGACCGCCATCCTGTGGGACGGCGAGATTCGTATGGCCAACCTGTCTGTGATCTGCAGCCATAGCGTCAACGGCGTAGCCAAGATCCACTCCGACATCATCAAGAACATCGTGCTCAAGGACTTCTATGCCCTGACGCCCGAGAAGTTCAACAACAAGACCAACGGCATCTCGCACCGTCGCTTCTTTGCCGAGGCCAACCCCACCTACGCCAAGCTCGTGACCGAGGCCATTGGCGATGGCTGGCTCAAGGACGCTTTTGAGCTGGAGAAGCTCAAGGAGTTCCAGAACGACACCGAGTTCTTGAAGGCCGTGGGTGCCTCCAAGCGCGCCAACAAGGAGCGCCTGGCCGCCTACGTTAAGGCCGAGACCGGTCTGGTCATTGACCCCAACACCGTCTTCGATGTTCAGGTTAAGCGCTTCCATGCCTACAAGCGTCAGCTCATGAACATCATGAAGGTGATGGACATCTACAACCGTCGCATCGCCGATCCCAACTTCCACGTGACGCCGACGACCTTCATCTTTAGCGGCAAGGCTGCCTCGAGCTACACCTTTGCCAAGGAGACCATCCGCCTCATTAACTCCGTTGCCGAGGTTATCAACAACGATGCGCGCGTCAACGAGGTCATGAAGGTCTGCTTTATCCCCAACTTCCGCGTGAGCAACGCCCAGCTCATCTACCCCGCCGCCGAGATCTCGGAGCAGATTTCCACGGCCGGAAAGGAGGCCTCGGGCACGTCCAACATGAAGCTCATGATGAACGGCGCCATTACGCTGGGCACCCTCGACGGCGCCAACATCGAGATCGCCGACCTGGCCGGCCGCGAGAACGAGGCCATCTTTGGCCTGACCGCTCCCGAGGTCGAGCAGCTTTGGGCATCCAACAGCTACTTTGCGTGGTATACGCTCAACAACGATCGCGAGCGTCTGGGCCGCGTGATGGACGAGCTCAAGGACAACACCTTTGCGGGTCTTTCGGGCAACTTCGAGAGCATCTACAACGAGCTCATGAACAACAACGACCCCGACCTGGTCATGGCTGACTTCCGCAGCTACGTGGATGCATGGGAAAAGCTTACCGGCAGCTACGGCGACCAGGAGACCTGGAACCGCAAGGCGCTGCTCAACACCGCCTCGAGCGGCTGGTTCTCGAGCGACCGCACCATTCGCGAGTACCGCGACGAGATCTGGCACGCGTAAAGGCGCGCGAGCTCCCTTATGCCAGCACGGCATTACTCGACGGGCGCGTCCGAGCGCCGTGCCCGTCGCTAATGGGTTTAAGAACATCGATGACAGAAGGAGAAATCGATGAGTAAGAAAGAATGCATCGCGATGCTCCTCGCAGGAGGACAGGGCAGCCGATTGGGGGCACTCACCCAAAAGATCGCTAAGCCGGCGGTTAGCTTTGGTGGCAAGTTCCGCATTATCGACTTTTCGCTCTCCAACTGCTCCAACTCGGGCATCGACACGGTGGGCGTTCTGACGCAGTACCGTCCCTACCTGCTGCATGCCTACGTGGGCTCCGGCGAGGCTTGGGATCTGGACAGCCGTGACGGCGGCGTGTCGATCCTGCCGCCGTACGAGACGCAGACCGGCGGCGCCTGGTATGCGGGCACGGCCGACGCCATTACGCAGAACCTCGACTACATCAAGGCCAACGACCCCAAGTACGTCCTGATTCTTTCGGGTGACCATCTGTATCGCATGGATTACCGCAAGATGCTCAAGACGCACATTGAGAACAACGCCGACCTCACGGTGAGCGTTATGCCCGTGCCGTGGGAGGAGGCCAGCCGCTTTGGCATCCTGACCACCGACCCCGAGGACGGCCGCATCACTAAGTTCACCGAGAAGCCCGATAAGCCCGATTCGAACCTTGCGTCCATGGGCATCTACATCTTCTCGGCCGACGTGCTGATCGAGGCGCTCGAGGCGGACGCCCTGGACCAGCGCTCGAGCCACGACTTTGGCAAGGACATCATCCCCAAACTGCTCGGCGAGGGCAAGCGCCTGTACAGCTACGAGTTCCACGGCTTTTGGAAGGACGTTGGCACCATCGCCAGCTTCCACGAGACCTCGATGGACCTGCTGGGCAACAACCCCGAGTTCGATCTGTTTGACAAGAGCTTCCCCATCATGTCCAACATCACTACGCGTCCGCCGCACTACATTGGCCCGGACGGCCGGCTGGACGACTGCCTGGTCTCCAACGGCTGCAAGATCTACGGCACCGCTCGCCACTCGATCCTTTCGACCGATGTCATCATCGAGGAGCGCGCCGTGGTCGAGGACTCCGTGCTGCTGCCGGGTGCGCACGTTAAGAGCGGCGCGCACATCTGCCGCGCTATTTTGGGCGAGAACTCCACGGTCGAAGAGGGCGTGAAGCTCGGCTCTGTCGATACCACCAAGGATACGGCCGTCGTTGGAAATGACGTCGTTATCGGGAAGGGGGAATGATCCGATGATCAATCGCAAGGCCATCGGTTATATCACCGCTAACTACTCTTCGACCTACGGCAGTGTGCTGCTCAAGGACCGCCCCATCGCGTCCGTTCCGTTTTTGGGCCGCTACCGCCTGATCGACTTCCCGCTGTCCAACATGATGAATGCCGGCATTAAGACCGTCGGCGTCGTCATGCCGGGCAACTACCGCTCGCTGATCGACCACGTTGGTTCGGGCAAGGACTGGGGCCTGGACCGCAAGAAGGGCGGCCTGTTCATGGTGCCCGGCAACGCGTACGGCACCACCAAGGGCGGCATGCGCTTCCTGCTGCGCGACATCATCTCAAACAAGACGCTGTTCCAGCGCTCGGACAAGCCCTATGTCGTGATGATGGGCACCAACATCATCTTTAACATGGACCTCAACACCATCATTGACGCGCACGAGAACTCCGGTGCCCAGATGACCGTGGTGTACTGCAAGGCCACGCGCAACGTCGATGACGAGACCAAGCTCGAGATTAACGAGAACGGCCGCCTGACGGGCGTGAGCGCCGGCGTCGTGTACGGCGACAACGCCTCTATGGACTGCTGCATCGTCAACCGCGAGACGCTGCTCGAGATCATCGACCACTACCAGGCCGCCGACTATCTGGACCTGCTCGAGGCACTCCAGGGCGACTTTGGCAACATCGACGTGTGCAGCTACGAGTACAAGGGCGAGGTCGTGGGCGTGTTTAGCGAAAAGTCGCTGTATCGCCGCAGCATGGACCTGCTCGACCAGACCGTGGCCGACCAGCTCTTCGATCCCGAGCGCCCGATCCTGACCAAGGCTCACGACGTGCCGCCTTCGCGCTATGCGACCGGCAGCCACGCGTGCAACTCGATCATCTCGGCCGGCTGCATCATCAAGGGCACCGTGCGCAACTCGATTCTGTCGCGCGGCGTTGTGGTCGAGGAGGGCGCTTCGGTGACCAACTCGATCATCAACCAGAGCTGCATCATCAAGAGCGGCGCCCGCGTTGAGAATGCCATCCTGGACAAGAACAACGTGGTTCCCACCAACACCGAGCTTCGCGGCACGCCCGAGAACATCCTGGTGCTGGGCAAGGCCCCGTTAACTCCCGATACCACCATCGTGCATTAACGTAGGCACCGCAACATCGCTCGTAACATGTAGAATAGCCGCCCGGTTTGCGCCAGGCGGCTATTCTCGAATTGCAACAGGGAGACAATATGGCAGATTCCAGCAAAAAGATGCAGATCGTGTTTGCCTCGGCCGAGTGCGCACCGTTTGTAAAGACCGGTGGCCTGGGCGACGTGGCAGGCTCGCTGCCTGCGGCGCTTGTGCGCGCCGGCGCCGAGGTCATCGTGATGGTGCCCAAGTACGCCACCATCAAGGACGAGTACAAGGCGCAAATGGAGCACTTCTCCGACTTTTACGTGAGCCTGGGCTGGCGCAACGAGTACTGCGGGCTCGAGAAGCTCGAGCGCGACGGCGTCACCTATATGTTCATCGACAACGAGCGCTATTTTGCGCGCGACTATCCGTACGGCTTCTTTGACGACGGCGAGCGCTTTGCGTTCTTCTCCAAGGCCATCACCGAGAGCCTGCAGCACCTGCCGGCAGGTTTTGAGTGCGACATCCTGCACTGCAACGACTGGCAGACGGCACTGGCGCCCGTGTTCTTGCGCGAGTTCTACCAAGGCCTGCCGCTGTACGACCGCGTCAAGACCGTGTTCTCGATCCACAACGTGGCGTTCCAGGGTCAATTTAGCGACACCGTGATGGAGGACATCCTGGGCGTGGCGCACATTCCGGCGGCCGCCTCGCAGCTGCGTTGCGACGCCTGCAGCATCAACTATATGCTGGGCGCACTGCGCTATGCCGATGCCATCACCACGGTAAGCCCCACCTATGCCAACGAGATCCAGACGCCCGAGTTTGGCGAGGGCCTGGACGGTGTGTTGCGCGAGCGCTCCTATGCGCTGCAGGGCATTTTGAACGGCATTGACGTGACGGGCTTTGACCCGGCGACCGACAACCGCATTGCCGCAAACTACACGGTCGAGGACCGTTCCGGCAAGGCCGTGTGCAAGGCCAAGCTACAGGAAGAGCTGGGGCTCGAGGTTCGCGACGACCGTCCGCTCATGGTGATGGTCACGCGCCTGACGCGCCAGAAGGGCATGGACCTGGTCATGTACGCGCTCGACCGCATCCTGTCCGGCGGCGTGCAGGTAGCGGTGCTGGGCACCGGCGACCGCGACTACGAAGACGGCCTGCGCTACTTCCAGGACAAGTACCCCGGCACCATGGCCGCGCGCATCGAGTTCGATCCGGCGCTGTCGCAGCGAATGTATGCCGCCGCCGATATGTTCCTGATGCCGTCGAAGTTTGAGCCCTGCGGCCTGTCGCAGATCATCGCCATGCGCTACGGCACCCTGCCCATCGTGCGCGAGACCGGTGGTCTGAAGGACACGGTGATCCCGTATAACGAGTTTACCGGCGAGGGCACGGGCTTCTCGTTTAGCAACTTTAACGGCGACGAAATGGGCGACGCCGTATTCCGCGCGGCACGCCTGTTCTGGGACAACCGCGATGCCTGGAACCAGCTGGTCACGCAGGCCATGAGCCAGGACTTTAGCTGGACGCGCTCGGCCGACAAGTATCTGGACCTGTACTTCTTTATGCACCCGGAGATCGAGAGGCCGGCGGCAGTTGTCGACGAGTCTGAGGCTGTTGCTGAGCCGGTGGCCGCGGAGGAGCCCAAGGCCGAGGAGAAGCCGGTTGAGGCTGAGCCCGCAAAGGCCGAGCCTGAGGTGAAGGCTGAGATTGCTCCTGAGGCAGAGGCCGAGGTCAAGCCCGCTGCAAAACCCGCAGCTAAGAAGACCACGACCCGCAAGACGACCGCTAAGAAGGTTACGACGACAAAGGCGGCGGCAACCAAAACCACCGCCACCAAGACAACGACCACGCGCAAGCGCACCACCGCAGCCGCCAAGAAGGCCGCCGAGCCCGAGGCTGCTCCCGAGGTAAAGGCTGAGGTCGCTGAGGCCAAGCCGGCCGCCAAGGTACCGGCAAAGACCGCTGCTAAGAAGGCGACCATGACCGCCAAGAAGTCAACGGCGGCCAAGAAGACCACGGCAACCAAGTCGACGACCGCGAAGGCCGCCACGACCAAGGCAGCCGCAAAGCTAGCCGCCAAAGTCGAGGAGACGGGCGCTGAGCCCAAGGCCGAGGCAACCGTCGAGGCAAAGCCGGCCACCAAGACCACCACGCGCAAGCGCTCTACGACGACGGCCAAAAAGACCACGACAAAGGCCGCAGCTACCAAGGCAGAGGCTAAGCCTGCTGCTGCCAAAGTGGAGCCCAAGGCCGAGGTAAAGGCCAAGACCGAGCCCGCCAAGGAGACTCCGGTCTCCCCCGCCGCTCCGGCAGAGAAAAAGGCCCCATCCAAGAAGACGTCCGTCCGCAAGGCAACGGCCACCCGCAAGCGCCACTAGCCCACAGACGATCCAAAACCTAATCAAACCCTATACAAGGGGCGCTCCAACCGAGCGCCCCTTCTCTGTAGGTAGTTGGTAAAACGATTTTCTAGGACAACCGTTCGCCGATGGTAAACGGATGTTGTTTATACAGCCTGTGTACAACAGATATACTTTCATCCTGTGCGTAAAGCCCATGGCCAGCAGGCCATGATTCTATTGAACTGGACCGTACTATGAGATTGATACACAACAGCCGTCTGCCGCAGTTTCGTACTCCGTTTGGCGCTGTGACCACAGGAACTACCCTTTCGCTCTCCGTGATTCTGGAGGATGCCGATCCCGCGCAGGCAACACTTACACTGCGCACCTGGGTCGATAAGATCGGCGAGTCTCTGTATCCCATGACGCACGAGAGCGACGGCATATTTAGCGTAGAGCTCAAGTGCACTGAACCATGTCTTATCTGGTACAGCTTTATCTGCAATATCGAAGGCCAGCCTGAGGTCCGCTTGGGCGCACCGCAGGGACGCACCGGCGGCGAAGGCGTAACCTACGACTACGCCGAGGTGCCGTCCTTCCAGATTACCGTCTACAAGCACCGCGCGAACCGCCCCACCTGGTACGAGCGCGGCATGGTGTACCAGATCTTCCCCGACCGCTACGCCCGCGACGAGCACTGGCGCGAGCGCACGCTGGCCGAGGTCGAAAAACCGCGTAAGGGCATTCAGCGCCGCATGGTCGAGGACTGGAACGAGCCACCTGTGTACGAGCGCGCCGAAGACGGCTCCATCAAGACCTGGGACTTTTACGGCGGATCGCTCAAGGGTATCCAGGAAGACCTGCCTCGCATCGCCGAGCTGGGCTTTACAGCCATCTACCTCAACCCCATTTTTGAAGCCGCGAGCAACCACCGCTACGACACCGCCGATTACACCAAGATCGATCCGATTCTGGGCACCGAGCAGGACTTTACCGAGCTGTGCGAGGCGGCCGAGAAGCTCGGCATTTCCATCATTCTGGACGGTGTGTTCAACCACACGGGCGACGATTCGATCTACTTCAACCGCTACGGCAACTACCCCGGCGTGGGCGCGTGGCAGAGCGAGGATTCGCCGTGGCACGATGCGTTTTATTTCCACGAGGACGGCTCGTACGACTGTTGGTGGGGCGTGGGCAATATGCCCGCCATCAATGAGAGCTCCGAACTGGTACGCGAGCGGCTCCTGGGCAAAGACGGCGTCATTCGTAAATGGCTGCGCGCCGGCGCTCACGGCTGGCGCCTGGATGTGGCCGACGAGCTTTCCGATGACTTCCTGACCGAGATCAAAAAGGCCGTGCTCGCCGAGAAGCCCGACGCACTGCTGCTCGGCGAGGTCTGGGAAGACGCCTCCAACAAGATCAGCTACGGCCATCTGCGTCGCTACCTGCAGGGCTCCGAGCTGGACTCTGCTATGGATTACCCCTTCCGCGACATGGTCATCGGCTTTTTGATGGGCTACAAAAACGCCTACCAAGCTGCCGAGGATATCGAGACCCTGCGCGAGAACTACCCGCGCGAGGCATTATCCTGCGCGCTCAATCTGCTGTCGAGCCACGACCGCCCGCGCATTATCTCGGTGCTCGGCGGTGGCCCCGACGAATCGCAGCTGCCCGAGAGCGAGCGCAGCAAATGGCGCCTGGACGAGAACTCCATGGGCCTGGCCAAGAGCCGCTTTTGGCTGGCGACGCTCATGCAGATGACGTTCCCGGGCGTTCCCTCAATCTATTACGGTGACGAGTACGGCCTGGAGGGCCTCACCGATCCGGGCAACCGCCGCACCATGCCGACCAAGGAAAACCTACACGACTTCGATACGTTCGCAATCGTCAAGAACGCATCTGCTGTGCGCCGCGCGCTGCCGTTTATGATCGACGGTGAAATCAAGGCCTTCGCACTCAATGACGAGGTGCTAGCCTACAACCGTACCGGTAAAGACGGCGAGTCCGCAACCGTCATCATCAACCGCAGCCTGCGCAATTCGCATCGTGTGACGATTCCGGCGCTCGGCGAATGCGCGAGCGATGTTATTAGCGGTCACGAGTGCGAGATCCACAACGGCACGGTCACGCTCGATCTTTATCCGCTGGGTTCTTCGATCATCTATCACCACGCCGAGCAGCGCCTGCAGGAGCCGCTCGATCACGGTGCGGGTGTTGTGTGCCATATCACATCGGTGCCGAGTGACGACGGCAAGCCCGGTACGATCGGCGCGCCCACGCGTCGCTTTATCGACCATCTGGCCGCCATGGGCATGCGCTACTGGCAGGTTCTCCCCGTCAACCCCACGGACTTCTTCCGCTCCCCTTACGCCGGTCCTTCGGCCTTTGCAGGCAATATCGACCTGCTGCCCGAAAGCCACGAGGAGCTGGCCGCCGACTTTGAGACCTGGAAGGCCCGCGGAGGCGAGGATGCCGATCCGCTATACACAGCGTTTAAGCATCGCAATGCCGATTGGCTCGAGAAATACTGCGTCTACATGGCCGTTAAGAAGTACTTTGAGGACGAGTCGCGCCACGATTGGCCGGCAGATGTCGCGCGCTACAACGAGCATCTGATCGACGACAAGCGCTTCCACAACGAGGCCGAGCTTCAGGCGTACATGCAGTACCGCTTTGACTTGGCTTGGTGCGAGCTCATGAACTATGCGCACAAGAAGGGCATCGAGGTTATCGGCGATATTCCTATGTACGTGTCGGACGATTCGGCAGACGCGTGGAGCGAACCCGAGAACTTCTGGCTGTCCGATACCGGCAAGGCGATTGAGATTTCCGGTGCGCCGCCCGACAACTTTGCGCCCGAGGGCCAGGTGTGGGGCAACCCGACGTTCCGCTGGGACCACATGAAGCAGAACGGCTATAGCTGGTGGATGGATCGCCTGCGCCGCGCGTTCTCGCTCTACGACCGCGTGCGCCTGGATCACTTCTTGGGCTTCCACAGCTATTTCAGCATTCCCGCGGGCAAGGCATGCGCCGAAGGTCGCTGGTTGGCGGGACCGGGCAAGGACCTGTTCCAGACCGCTTATGACGAGCTGGGTCCGCTCAACTTTATCGCTGAGGACTTGGGCTATCTGACGCCCGGTGTTCGCGCCATGGCATCGACCTGCGGTTTCCCCGGCATGGACGTGCTGGAGTTTAGCGACTACGACGTTCGTTGCGGTGTGCATCCTACACCCGGCAAGATTCTGTACACCTCGACGCACGACACGTCGACGCTCGCCGGCTGGTGTACGCGTTCCTTTGCGGGCGGCGATGAACCGAGCGGTGTTGAGGTGGCGGCCAAGCTGATGAGCGACGCGCTGGCAAGCGACGCTCCCCTGGTGATGATGCCGCTGCAGGATGTCCTGGGGCTTGGCGACGACGCGCGCATGAACGTTCCGGGCGTGGCCACGGGCAACTGGACCTGGCAGGCTGACGAGGCGGACATTGCAGCCGCCGAGAACAAAACCGCACAGCTCCTGCGCAACAACCATAGATTCTGGGGCAAAGCGTGATAAAACCCACGATATAGGGTACAGTTACAGACGTTTGAATTTTTGCGGGCAGAGTAATCTGCCCGCTTTGTGCTGAAAAGGAAGTATTATGGCGCGCTACGATTACAAGTGCTCGAGCTGCGGCAACGTGTTTGAGGTTGAGCATCCCATGTCCGAGACCCCCGAGGTCGTGTGCCCGAGCTGCGGTGCTCCGGCATCCAAGACGTTCTCGGCCAGCGGCATCAAGTTTGAGGGCAGCGGCTTCTACAACACCGACCAGCGAAGCGGTGGTTCCAGCACCAACGCCACCAGCGGCTGCTGCGCCAACTGCCCACATAACCACTAGAGACAAGCGGTCCTGCCACCCAGGTTTCGTTATGAGTTGCGGTGAAATAGTTCCTGAATCAGCCCATCTAACGGCCAAACAGGAACTATTTCACCGCAACTTTTCTTTAGATCGGATTTCGGGCTGATGCTAAGTTTGTAACATTTCAAAACTCTGCCGGATTACGGGGCTGAATTGACAACCTCTATCCATTCCGGTAATTTGCAAATTTCAACAAGCCATCTACCTGCGGTTTTATCTAAGCCATTTTTGCTATGGTCGGGCATCACCAATCTAGCCCCGTAATCCGCCCTACTTTTGATAACAGCAAGTATGAGTCGGGCTATTTTTCCCACTCTTTACCGCTTTTGCGATCTCCACTCGCACGACCTTCTGAGTTGCGGTGAAATAAGGACTATTTGGCGGCTAGAAGCCGCTATTCAATCCCTATTTCACCGCAACTTAGTAGTTACTTGTGGACCAGGCGGGCGCAGAAGTGACCGTCGTAGGAGTCGGCGTTTACGGGGACACTTTGGAAGAGGCCTCGAGGGTTTTGGCGGAGAGTGACGAGGCTCTTGGCGTGGTCGTACTCGGGGAGCTGCAGAATCTGGGCTTCGGAGAGCGGTGCCACGATAAAGCCGGCGCCCTCGGAAGAGGCCAGGAAGGCATCCACGACCTGCGTGTTCTCTTCATCAAAAACCGAGCAGGTGGCATAGATAAGCTCACCGTCGGCAGCAACGCGCGCGGCTGCTTCCTTGAGCATCGTCAGCTGTAGCTTGGGCAGCTCAGTCGTAACGTCGTTTTCGGTCAGACGCCACGGTATCTCGGGATGACGGCGCATGGTGCCGGTGCCAGAGCACGGCGCATCGATAAACACCGTGTCGAACAGGGCAGGCTCGCCAAGCATGGCATCAAACGACGTAAGCACCTCATTGAGCTCGCAGGCATCGCCCGACACCGTACGCACACCCGTAATACCCGCCTTATGCAGGCGCGCGAGATTCTGATCGCACTTGCGATCGTGTAGATCGAGCGCCGTATGCTGACGCTCGTACCCGGCACGCTTGGCCTGGCACATCATCACATAGGTCTTGGTGCCGCGGCCGGCACCAATCTCCAGGCAACGACCGGGACGTGTCGCGGCAGTAGCGATAAGCTGAGCGTTGAGATCCGAAGCCACGGCCGCAGCACGCTCAAACACGCCCGATGCAACCGTGACCTGGGCATCGACAGGAGCATGGCAGCCCGGGAAGACAGGCGCAACGAGCTGCGAGATATACGGGTCGGCCATGGTCGCAAACGCATTCTCGTGCAGTGCAAGCGGCGCGGGGGCCAGATTACCGGCAAAGTTGAGCGCGCCCTCGGGCGTATCGAACGAGGCCATAATACGAGCGCACAGCCAACGAGGAAGACCCATCAAACGCGAAAGGCGAACCAAACGGCGCTCGGACTCATCCACGTCAGATGCCGTGGCAAAATCCTCCACGTTGTCCGCAACCTTGTGCAGCACCGCGTTAGCCAGGCCCGCGGCAGACTTAGCACCGCTGCGCACCAGCTCAACACCCTGGCTCACGGCAACGCGGCCCGGCGTATGCAGATAGAGCATCTCGAAGGCCGAGATGCGAAGCGCCATGCGAACGCGCGGCGCGACCTTTTTGGGCTTATCCAAAAACTGATCGAGCAACTCATCCAAAATGCCCTGTGTGGCGGCAACACCGAGTGCCAAACGAGCGGCAAAAGCAGAATCGCGCTGGTCAATGGCCTTGGCGGAAGCACGGGAAGACAACACGTCGCGTGCGTACATACCGCGGCGATCGGCCTCCATCAACACATCGAGCGCAAGCTTGCGCGCGGGAGATAACTTGCTCATGACAGTACACCCCAGCTAAGTTCGACACCCTGCAGGCCGGCAGCCCAGGCAGAAGCAGCCATAGCACGCTTGCCGTCGGGCTTAACCTCGAGCAGCTCAACGGCACCGTCGGAAAGACCCAGATAAACGCGCTTGGTCTTAAGAAGCACCTGGCCCTCGCCAAGCGACACATCGGCCGGCGCAGCATCGAGTACGCGCACCGTCTTACCGGCGATCACGCAGCGAGCAGGGGCGGTATCGGACGAAGCAAGCACATGACGCACGCAATCGAGCGCCGTCATCTGCGGATCCAGACGCATCTCCTGCTTGGAAATCTTGGCTGCATGGGTAACAAGCGACTCATCCTGCTCAGTCCAAACGGCAGTGCCGTCGGCAAGCGAAGGAAGCGTATCGGCCAGTAACTTGCCACCAAGCTCGCCAAGCTCCATCATGAGTGCCTCAGCATGTTTGCCGGCAACCGAAGTGGAAGCCTGGGCACAATAAGCGCCCGTATCCACGCCATGTCCAATGCGCATAATGGAAACGCCAGCAACCTCATCACCAGCAAGAATGGCACGCTGAATAGGAGCAGCACCACGCCAACGAGGCAGCAAGGACGCATGAACATTCACAATACCGAGCGGTGCCATATGCAGCACCTCATCAGGCAAAATGCAGCCGTACGCTGCCACGCAGAAAATATCAGCCTGCGCAGCCTTGAGCGCCTCAACAACCTCAGGCGTCATACGATTAGCCTCAACAACCGGCAGGCCAAGCTCAAGCGCCTTGGCCTTAACAGGAGACGGCTCAAGCTTCTTGCCACGCCCACGAACAGCATCGGGACGAGTAATAACAAGCGCAATCTCGTTCCCAGCCGCAACAAGCGAAGTCAGCGAAGGCACTGCAAAATCGGGCGTACCCATAAACACAATACGCATAAAAGTTAGTCTCCTCTCAACAACGAGCCGAGACGGCTACAAAAAAGCGTTCCAGGTCGCAAGCGCACCCAGCCGCAATAACAATTCAACAGAAACAAATATACCCAAAAACAAAGAAAGAGCCGCATAAAAGCAGCTCTTCCAACAAAGCAATTATCAGCGAAGACGCCCCTCCCTGACCCAACGGCACCCGGGCGAAACGAAGAGCGACAACGTAGTCCCTGGGATGGGGCCCACACATATCGTCCCGCGCGCAGTTTCGCAGCGCAGCGAGAATGTTTGAGCACGGGATGATATGTGTGGGCCCCATCCCAGGGACGGACAATTAACCTATTCGGTCTCGCCCGGTCGAGCGCCGCGGGCCAGGGCGTCCTGGTACTCCTTGACTGCCTTGATCCTCTGCATCGGCTTGAGTCGCTCGAACATGGTATTGCCGTGCAGGTGATCGATCTCGTGCTGCAGACACACGCAGAACAGATCACCCGAGGCCTCGTAGCGAATCAAGTTGGCATCCAGGTCATACGCCTCGACGACGACATGGTCGGGACGCTCAATCTCGCAGCTAATGCCCGGAATGGACAGGCAGCCCTCGCTAAACGGAACCAGATGGTCGCTCTGCTCAACAATCACAGGGTTGATGAGCACGTACGGGTCGTAGTCGTTCTTGTCGCTGTAATCGCAGTCGATGGTGACAAGCTGAATAAGCTCGCCGATCTGCGGGGCGGCCAGGCCGCAACCGCCGTTCTCGAACATCATCTTCTTCATCTTTTCGGCAAGCGCCTCAATCGCCGGGGTGATTTCCTCGATGACAGCGCACTCCTGGCGCAGACGAGGGTCGGGCGACAGTACGATTCCGTTGGCTTCCATGGCCATCCTTTCGGGTTGTTACATCAAATCATAGGCGTCGACGTCAACGCTCACGCTCACGCCGCGCACGGAGCCCACCTCTTTGAGGCAGGCGTCGATATCATCAGAGACATGGTACCCTACCGGCGACTTTACAAGCAGATGGAAGCGGTAACGGTCCTTGGCTCTCTCGATTACACACGAAGCCGGGCCCAACACGTGCGGCACGGCACTCCCCGCCCGCAAAAAGTCGGGCGCGGCGGCATGCCAGCGGCGCTTGAGGAGCTTCGCGATGCGCCCGATGTAGTCCTGCGCGTCATCTGCGTTCGCCGACCACACTAAGATGTTGACCAATCGCACGAACGGCGGATAGAGCGCATCGCGACGCTGGTCCAAGTCGTAATCGGTAAAGATCGAACGGTCGTGCTCGGAGACGGCGCGAATGACCGGGTCCTCGGGCAGGTAGGTCTGGATGATAACCTCGCCCGGGCGATCGCCGCGACCGGCGCGGCCCGCAACCTGCTCCAGCAGATCGTAGGCGCGCTCCCCCGCTCTAAAATCGGGCAGCTTGAGGGCAAAGTCGGCATTGACAACACCCACGAGCGTGACCTCGGGAAAGTCGAGGCCCTTGGCGATCATCTGGGTGCCCAGCAGCACCGCGCAATCGGCGGCATCGAACTGTTCAAGCAACTTCTTGTGCGCGTCCTTGCCGCGCGTGGAATCAGCGTCCATGCGAATGATGGCGACATCCTCGGGCAGCATCCGGCGCAAGGCGTCCTCGATCTGCTGCGTGCCTAGGCCCATTTTTGCCAGGTAGCGACTGCCGCATTTGGGGCAACGGCTCGTGGGCGCCGGATAGGGCTGCACGCGCCAGGACGAACCGCAGGTATGGCACTGCAACGAATGCGTGCGCTCGTGATACGTGAGCGCGGTGGAACAGTGGTTGCAGGTGGGGACGCAGCCGCACTCGCGGCACATCAAAAACGGCGCAAAACCGCGGCGGTTGTGCAGCAGCACGGCCTTCTCGCGACGTTCGACCACGCGTTCCAAGCCTTCCATCAGCGGTATTGAGAACATGGAGCGGCTGCCGTGCGAGAACTCGCGGCGCAGGTCGGCAATGCGAACCTCGGGCAGCACGGCGTGTCCCGGGCGCTCGGGCATCTCGACGCGTGTCCAAGTGACACCGTTGAACGTGCCACGGCGGCAGCGGTCGAGGGCCTCGGCAGAAGGCGTAGCCGAGCCCAACACGAGCGGGCAGCGATAGCGACGCGCCATCTCGGCCGCCACCTCGCGCGCATGGTAGCGCGGGCTGGAACCCTGCTTGTAGCTGGTCTCGTGCTCCTCGTCGATGATGATGAGGCCCAGGTCGCTGAGCGGGCAAAAGAGCGCCGAGCGGGCGCCCACGACCACGCGTGCGGCACCGCTGGCGACCATATCCCACTGGTCTAGGCGCTCACCGGCCGAAAGGCGCGAATGGAAGACCGCGACCGTCTCGCCAAAGCGCGAACGGAAGCGCCCGACGGTTTGGGCCGTCAGCGAGATCTCGGGCACAAGCACGCACGCTGAACGGCCGGCCTCGAGCACGCGCTCGATAGCGGAGAGGTAGACCTCGGTTTTACCGGATCCGGTGACGCCGTCGACAAGGACTACGTCGCCGTGCGCATCCAGGCGAGCGCGCTCAATCTGCGCGAGCGCCTGCTGCTGGCCGTTCGTAAGTGCGACCGGCGCTTTACCGCTTGCCGAGGACAGCGTAGTCTGCTCGCTGCAACCGCGCCAGGCACGGCGCTCCTCCACCACCACGACGCCGCGTTTTTCGAGCGCCTTGATGGTCGCCGACGTGCTGTTGTAGAGCAGGTTGAGGTCACGCGTCGTGACCGGTCCGCACTGGAGCGCCTCGATGAGCTGACGCTGGCGAACTGCGGTCTTGGGCGGCGTATAGTCAAAGCCCTCGGGCGTAAGCATCACCCAGCGGTTTTGGATAGGCTTGACGGCGGGACGCTCGACCGTCCACGCCCCGTCATCGCCCTTAACAACACGCGGGCTGCCGCCCGGAGGCAAGAACAGACGCAAGCATTCGGAAAGCGTCGCGACATACTCGCGGCTCATCCAACGCGCAATGCGGGCGGCCTCGACGCCAAAGAGCGGTTTGCTGAGGATGGTCTCGATGGGCTTGACGCGCGAGGGGTCGAGGGCGTTGTTGCCTTGCAACTCGCCCAGCCCAGACGCAATGTCGACGATATAGCCCGCGGCCGCACGGTTGCCAAAATGAACTAGGACAGTGGAGCCGATCTGGGCCTCGTTGGCAAGAGACCGCGGAATGCCGTAGGCAAAAGGCTCGGACAGCGCACGGGTGGGAATGTCGAGGACCACGCTCGCGTAGGCGGCCGTGGGCTCGGGCGCAGGCGCGGGCTTGGCCTGCTCGGCCGTGCGGACAGGCTTTACGGAAGCCTGCTTAGGCTCAGGCGAACCAAACAGCGACAGTTGCTCGGCCATGGTCTCTGTACCTCCCACCCCATACGTCTTTAGAAACAAGAGCCCCACTCGTGGTGAGCGGGGCTCGGATACATGCGTTTGCGCGACTGTTACAGCGCCATCGTGCGGGCGCGGTCGATACGCGCCAGGCAATCGTCGCGGCCGACGAGCGCCATGGTCTCGCCCAGCGGAGGGCTCACCATGTTGCCGCAGACGGCGACGCGCACAGCCTGGAACACCACGCGCTTCTTGAGGTCCATCTGCTCGGGCAGCGGCTCAAGTGCGGCGTCGATGTTGGCGGCCGTCCACTCGGTAACACCCTCGAGCGCGGCCTTGGCGGCGTCAAGAATGGCACCCATGCCCTCCTTGGCCAGGCCCTTGTTGACGGACTTCTCGTCATACTCGAGCGTCTCGGCCGTGGCAAAGATGGGGGCGGCGACGGTCACGGCGTCGGCCGGCATCTTGGTACGCGGCTTAACGATGGAGGCAAGCGCGTCGATCCAGTCCTCGCCGTACTCGACGTTGCCCTCGATCATGCCGGCCTCGTGCAGCTCGGGGACCATAATCTCGTCGGCAAACTGAGCATCGGACATGCCGTTGATGTACTCGGCATTGACCCAATCGAGCTTTTTGGGATCGAAGGTCGCCGGGTTCTTGGAAATGCGGTCGAGCGAGAACTTGCTGGCCAGAACATCGCGCGGGATGATCGTGGTCTCGCCGTCGAGCGACCAGCCGAGCAGCGCCAGGTAGTTGACGAAAGCGTCAGGCAGGTAGCCGGCATCGCGGTACTCCTCAACCGAGGTGGCGCCATGGCGCTTGGAGAGCTTCTTGCCGTCGGCGCCCAGAATCATGGAGATATGGGCGAACGTGGGCACGGGCGCGCCGAGGGCCTCGTAGACCATGACCTGGCGCGGCGTGTTGGAAAGGTGGTCGTCGCCGCGGATGACATGGGTGATCTTCATCATGGCGTCGTCGACAACGGTCGCAAAGTTGTACGTGGGCGTGCCGTCGGAGCGGAAGATGACAAAGTCGTCGAGCTCCTTGGCGTCGAAGGTCACCTCGCCGTGGACGGCGTCGTGGATGACGACGTCACCGCGGTCCTCGGGAACCTTGATGCGCAGGACATAGGGCTCGCCGGCCTCGATGCGGCGGCGTGCCTCCTCGGGATCAAGATCGCGGCAGCGGCGCTGATAGCCCTGGAAGGGGTCCTTGCGCTCCTGCGCGGCCTTGCGATCGGCCTCGAGCTGCTCCTTGGTGCAGAAGCAGGGATAGGCCTTGCCCTCATCCCAGAGCTGCTGGGCAGCCTGCTTGTACAGGTCCAGGCGCTCGGTCTGGGCATAGGGGCCAAAGTCGCCGCCCACCTCGGGGCCCTCGTCCCAATCAAGGCCCAGCCAACGCATGGCGCGCAGGATGATCTGCGTGTTCTCGTCGGTGGAACGGGTGGGGTCGGTGTCGTCGATGCGCAGGATGAACGTGCCGCCGTTTGCGCGGGCAAAAGCCCAGTTATAGATAGCGGTGCGGGCGCCGCCGATGTGCAGCTTACCCGTCGGTGAGGGTGCAAAGCGGACGCGAACGTCTGATGCCATGGAAATCTCCTCGATTGCAGGATGGATGTATAACCGCACCAGTATAAAGCATCAACGCAACCTCCGCACAAAGGGCACCGACCAACTCATTGGGGACAGACTTAGATGAGTGGTCGTTAGGGACGTTCTTAGTTTATGGCTGGTCATTTAAGTCTGTCCCCAATGAGTAGGTGCGGAAAGGGTGTGAATGTTGGATTTACGCGCTATGATGTGCCCTTGCATACAGAGCCCGGCGGAATGGTAACGGTCGCCGGGACGCGTTTTTGAAAGGACAATCATGTCAGAAGAACTTCGTTCCATCCCACCCCAACACGGATCGTTTGTGTTTACCTCGGAGTCGGTGACCGAAGGTCATCCCGATAAGATCGCCGACCAGATCAGCGACGCCGTCCTCGACGCAATCCTCGCCAAAGAAATAGAGCTGCAGGAGCAGGGCTATATTGCGCCCAACGGCGTGCCCGCCAACGTGGAAAACGTCCGTTGCGCCTGCGAGACCCTCGTGACCACCGGCACCGTCATCGTCGCCGGCGAGATCCGCACCCAGGCTTACGTTGACGTGCAGGAAATTGCCCGTGGCGTTATCCGCCGCATTGGCTACAACCGTGCCAAGTTTGGCTTTGACTGCGATACCTGCGGCGTTATGAGCCTCATCCACGAGCAGTCCCCCGATATCGCCCAGGGCGTCGACGAGTCGTTTGAGACCCAGACCGGCGTCACCACCGACCCGATCGACCTGATCGGTGCCGGCGACCAGGGCATGATGTTCGGCTATGCCTCCAACGAGACCAAGACCCTCATGCCCATGCCGCACTACCTGGCAAGCCGCCTGGCCGAGCGCCTGTCCGCCGTGCGCCACGACGGCACCCTGGCTTATCTGCGCCCCGACGGTAAAACCCAGGTCACCGTGCGCTACGAGAACGGCAAACCCGTCGAGGTCACGACCATCGTCATCTCCACGCAGCACGCTGCCGAGATCGAGGACATGGGCAAGATCAAGTCCGACCTCATCGAGCATGTCATCGCTCCCGTCATGGCTGCCGAGAACATGCCGTGGGACGGCGCCGACATCTATGTGAACCCCACCGGCCGCTTTGTCGTGGGCGGCCCCATGGGCGACACGGGCCTGACCGGCCGCAAGATCATCGTCGACACCTATGGCGGCTACGGTCGTCACGGCGGCGGTGCCTTTAGCGGCAAGGACTGCACCAAGGTCGACCGCTCTGCCGCGTATGCCGCGCGCTGGGTCGCTAAGAACGTGGTCGCTGCCGGTTTGGCCGACCGCTGCGAAGTCGAGCTTGCCTACGCCATCGGCGTATCCAAGCCCCTCTCAATCATGGTCGACACCTTCGGTACCGCACATATTGCCGAGGACAAGATCGTTGAAGCCGTAGAGAAGACCTTCGACCTGCGCCCGGGCGCCATCATCCGCGACCTGGACCTGCGTCGTCCCATCTACGAGAAGACGGCAGCCTACGGTCACTTTGGCCGCGAAGACCCCGACTTCACCTGGGAGAAAACCGACCGAGTCGAACAACTCCAAGCAGCCTGCGGCCTGTAATTAGGAACCACCAAGGTCACAACACGCACACGCTTTCAAAAGAAGTACCGCCCCCAAGCGGTACTTCTTTTTTTTAAACTGGCAGTGAAGATGTTTCGATATGAGCCTACGCTGCGTCGCCAGCTAATGAATTTTGCAGCACGCGCACTTCTACCATGTATCCTTAGTCCCGAGGGGCGGGGCATAAGGTCGATCGCGAGTTCCGCACGAGCCGGAGAGCACTTAATGTGCTCTCCGTGCGAGCAGGACTGTCCGAGCAGGCGACCTTATGCCCCGCCCCTCGGGACAACGAGCCACGTAAAGGAGCAGCCATGGCAGGCAAGCCGCAAACACTAGCTACGACCTCGGCATTCGAGATCTTGGGGCCCGTCATGGTCGGCCCCAGTTCATCGCACACCGCCGGTGCCCTGCGCTGCGCCCAGGTTGCCGCCAGCCTGCTGGAAGGACGCATCACCAAGGTCACCTTTGGCCTGTGGAACTCCTTTGCCCATACCTACCGCGGCCACGGCACCGACCGCGCGCTCGTCGCGGGCATCTTGGGGCTCGATACCGACGACGAGAACATCAAGCAAGCCTTTGATCTCGCGCGAGAGCAGGGCCTCGAATATCACTTTGACATCAAGGGCGACGACGCCTCCATCCACCCCAACACCGTCGATATCGAGATGGTCGACGACACGGGCTCTACGGCGCAGGTCCGCGGCGAGAGTCTCGGCGGCGGCAAGATGCGCATCAGCCGCATCAACGGCGTCGGCGTCGACATCTCGGGCATGTATTCCACGCTGTTTGTGGCGCACCAGGACGTCCCCGGCGTGCTCGCCGCGCTCACGAACCTGCTTGCCTACGCACACGTGAACATCGCCTTCTGCCGCACCTACCGCACCGAAGTGGGAGGCCAGGCCTATTCCGTCTTTGAGACCGACGGCGCCCCCGACGACACCGTCGTCCCCATGCTGCGCAAGCTCGACAATGTCGATTACGCCACGTTTATCGAGCTCCCGGGCTCGGCCTCGTCGCTCTCCCCCGGCGTCTCGACCAAGGAGATCTTTGACGACGGCGAGCAGCTGCTCGATGCGTGCGCCGAGCTCGGTTTGAATATCGGCGCCGTCATGGCCCTGCGCGAGGCGCGTCTGACCGGCGAGGCCCATGCTATCGCAGCCATGCGCCGCGTGCTAAACGTCATGCGCGAGGAGACCACGGCCCCCATCGCCAATCCGCAGCGATCGCTCGGCAGACTTATCGGCGGCGAGGCCAAACTCGTCGATGCCACCGGCCGCAATGATTTGAGCACAAGCCTAATGGGCACCGTTCAGACCGATGCCGTAGCCCGCGCAATGGCCGTGCTCGAGCGCTCCGCCACCATGGGTGTAATTGTCGCCGCCCCCACGGCCGGCTCCGCGGGCGTCGTCCCCGGCTGCGTGCTGGCGCTCGCCGATCACCTCCAGCTCGACGACGAGCAGGTCATGGATGCCCTCTACTGCGCCGCCGCCATCGGACTCAACCTCACCACGAGCGCCTGCGTCGCCGGCGCCGAGGGCGGATGCCAGGCCGAGGTTGGAAGCGCTGCCGCCATGGCCGCCGCCGCGCTGGTCCAGATGATGGGCGGTACGCCCGGGCAAGCGCTCGACGCCAGCTCCATCGCGCTGAGCAACCTGTTGGGCCTCGTTTGCGACCCTGTCGGCGGCCTTGTCGAGGTGCCCTGCCAAAACCGCAACGCCATCGGCGTGGCCGCGGCCTTTAGCTCGGCGCAGCTCGCCCTCGCCGGCATCAAAAGCCTGGTGCCGTTTGACCAGATGGCACACGTGATGCTCTCGGTGGGCCACGCCCTGCCTGCCACGTTGCGCGAGACGGCCAAGGGCGGCATCGCGCAGGCTCCGGCAGCGCTTTCGGCGTGCGCGAAATGCGGAATATGCGGTTAGCGAGCAAAAGCGAACGATAGGTGGGACATATGTCCCACCTAATCTTTATCGCCACCGTTTTCGTAACACAAGCAACTGCGTAATCGCTATAATTCAAGCCCAGTCAAAACACGATGAGCCGCAAGGCGAAACTCGAAGGAAATATACACGATGTCGCAAAACGACCGCACCCAACTGATCCCCGACCCGCAACAGCCTAGCAGGCATGCCGGTGGTGTCCAGTCGCCGCGTCCGATTGCACCGAACCACAGCAGGCAGCGCGGTGCTTCAAACGCCTCTCAGCGCCCGGGTCAGCAGCATCAGCAGCATCAACGACTCCAGCAGCACGCTGTAAACAGCAACACGCGCAGACAGGCGACCTCGCACTCACGCGCCAATCGCAACAACACTCAAAAATCGGGCGGCAGCAATAAGCTTGGCGGAAAGACGACTCTCTTTGTGGTCTTGGGCCTCGTCGCCATTGTCTACATCGTAGGCGTCGTGGCGTTCTCGCAGGTCGCATACCCCAACACCACGATTGCCGGCGTGGACATCTCGTTCTCAAACGCTTCGTCAGCCGCCACTAAGGTTAACTCGGCATGGAAGCACTACAAGCTCACCGTGTCGGGCGACGACTTTAGCTGGACCTACCAACCCAAATCCGATGAGCCCATCGTCGACGGCGAAACTGCCGCAAAAGAGATTATCACTCACAATGAAGCCTTTATGTGGCCGGCCCGCCTTGTCGAGTCGTTAAGCGGCAAAACCAAGACCGCCGTCGCCACCAATGAGGTCAACCTCGATCAAGACGTCGACCTGTCCATGCTCTCCAATGCCTTTGATCAAAAGCAGTTCGAAGAGGACCTGGGCGCCGCCATCGATGCCTTTAACGAAGGTCGTTCCGGCACCTTTGAGGCCTCGAGCTCCTATGACGAGCAAGCTGGCAAGTTCACCGTGGAGAAGGCCCGCTCCAACGAAAAGCTCAGCCGCAAGCACGTGATCAAATATGCCGAGCTTGAGCTCGCATCGCTGGCCGAATCCGTCGATATCACCAAGATCGGCAACGACGCCTACGAGCCCCTCAACGGCACGCTCACCAACGACCAGATTCAAGCCGCATGCGATGCAGCCAACAACTTCCTGGGCGTCAACGTGAGCCTCAAGCTTAACGGCGATGAAGTCGGCAAGGTCGACGGCAGCTCAGTGCTGCAGTGGATCAGCTTTGCTGATCCGGCCAATCCCACGCTCGATACCTCACAGATCAGTAGCTGGGCCGCAGAGCTCGCCAACAGCTTTAACACCGTAGGAACCACGCGCTGGTGGACACGGGCCGACGGTAAGGAGTGCGCCGTCGAGGGCGGCGACTTTGGCTGGTCCATTGACAGCAAAACGCTCGCCAAGCAGGTAGAAGACGCCATAAACAACAAGCAGACGGGCGACATCGAAATTTCGTATTCCAAGAAGGCTGATACCTTCACCGCAAAGGGCGAACCCGACTGGAAGGCCTACATCGACGTCGATCTTTCCGAACAATATGCCCGCTACTATGACGAAAATGGTTCCATCGTCTGGGAAGCACACTTCATCTCGGGACTGCCGGGTGAGCATGCCACACCCGAAGGCGTATGGCAGATCAACAGCAACAGTGGCGGAACAACGCTTATCGGCAAAAAGGACCCCGAAACCGGCGAGCCAGAATACGAATCCAAGGTCGACTACTGGATGCCCTTTGAGGGCAACATGGTGGGTCTCCATGATGCCTCCTGGCAGAACGATGCAAGTTTTGATAACCCCAACTCCTACAAGTGGTGCGGCAGCCACGGCTGCATTAATTTGCGGCCGAGCGATGCCAAAGCGCTGCACGAGTGCATCAAAGTCGGTCTGTGCGTGGTCGTGCACTCATAGCGCATCACACGCGACACAATAAAGTCCAACGCCATCTACCTTTCAATGCTGAAAGAAACATGCCTATACGCCCGCCCCAACCGGCGGGCGTATATACTTATCGCGGTATGTTCTATAAAGGAGACGCTATGACAAAAGTCCCCACCATCACTCCGGGTCCCGACGATACCGGGCATGCGCCGGAAGGCGCCACCGAAACCCTGCCGGTTATCACAAGCGCCCCCACGGCACAGCAAAACGACAACAAGCAAGGTAACGCCGGGATATCCGACGATGAGGCCTACGCAAAGCTCAAGACCAAGCGTGCCGAACGGCGACACAAAAAGCTCGTCCGCCGCGGAATTGCGGCCGGCATCGTGGGCGCTATTGTGCTCATCGCCGTTGTTGTGACTTTAGTCGTCAACGCAATGCCGGCTGGTACCAGCGGGCCGGTGACCGACATGGTCATGGAAGGTACCTTTACCACGACCGTCGAGGCAAAAGGGCAGCTCAAGCCTATTTCGGCCTCGGTCGTCTCCCCTTCTGTCGACGGTACGGTGGCACAGATCAACGTGCAGGCCGGTCAAAACATCAACGAAGGCGACGTGCTCATGACGATCAAAAACGATGAGCTCGATAACGCCGTTGCCGAGGCGAAGCGCGCGGTCGCGGCTGCCCAGGAAGACCTGAAAAACGCGCAGGCGGCGCTCGCCGCCGCACAGGCAGCACCGACATTGGATGCTGACGGAGCAACCGCCCCGACGGATACAACCGACAACGCCAGCGCCGTCTCGAGCGCACAGCGCAATCTTGCCTCGGCTCAGGCAACCCTTGACCAGGCTAACGCCAAGGCGGCCGAACGCACCGTAAAGGCCCCCAGCTCGGGCAGCATCGTCGAGCTCAACGCCAAAGTGGGCGCCACGGTGACCGGAGGCATGGTCATGGGCGAAGGCGACACGAGCGGCGGCAAGCAGTGCATGCAGATCGCCGACCTCTCCAAGATGAAGGTGACGGTTCAGGTGGGCGAAAAGGACATCGCCAAGATCGCCGTAGGCCAGAGCGCCAACGTTACCTATCCCGCGTTTCCCGATATCGTGAGTCAGGGCACCGTCACGGCTATCGCGTCGGTGGCAAACTCCGACGCCGCCAACGGTGGTGGCGGCAGCGTGACCTTTAACGTCGACATCCTCATCGAGGCACCCGACAGCCGCCTTAAGCCCGGTATGACCGCCGAGGTCTCAGTGGTGACCGAACAGCTTGATGAGGTGGTCATGGTGCCCACCATGGCGCTGATGACCGAGGATGGCGAGCACTATTACGTCAATCTGGCTACTGATGACGAAGGCAAGGAAACGCGCCGCGTGAAGGTGACCGTCGTGACGCAAAACGACAACGACGCCGTGGTCGGCAAGACACAGGTCAAGCGCGACGACCAGGGCAACGAGATCAACCCCGACGTGCCGGTTACCAAGCTGCGCGATGGCGACACTATCGTTATGGATACCGGCGCGGGCATGACGGCAGACGGCGGCGACGGACTGCCCGCCGACGAGGGCATGTAATGCGCCCCGTCATCGACATCCGCAACGTGCATCGTATCTTTGAGAGCGAAGCCGGTTGCGCCCACATCCTGCACAACGTGAGCCTGGCGGTAGACTCCGGTGAGTTCGTCGCCATCACCGGCCCCTCGGGCTCGGGCAAGTCGACGCTCATGAACATCCTGGGTTGCCTGGACAAACCGACGGCGGGTGACTATTACCTGCAGGGGCTCAATATCGCCGAACTCGACGATGATGAGCTCACCGAGGTGCGTGCGTTGAGCATCGGCTTTGTCTTCCAGAGCTTCAACCTGCTGCCGCGCCTATCGGTTATCGAAAACGTCATGTTGCCGTTGTCCTACACCAATGTGCCGCGCAGCCAGCGCGAGATGCGCGCCGTACACGCACTGCAAGCTGTCACGCTTCCGGTCGACCATTGGGACCACCGCATATCAGAACTCTCGGGTGGACAGATGCAGCGCGTCGCCATCGCGCGCGCCCTCGTCAACGATCCGCCCATCATCTTGGCCGACGAACCCACGGGAAACCTAGACTCGGCAACCGGGGCACTCGTCATGGAAACATTCCACAAGCTCCAAGAACGAGGCAAGACCATCGTGCTCATCACGCACGACCCGGGCATTGCCGCCGAGGCCGACCGGGCCGTAACCATTCGCGACGGACGTATCCATGACGGCGCATATATCGCGCATGCACCGAACAATCTACGTTGCGCCGTCAACGAGCTACCCGCGATTTGCGCACCTTCTACACCGCCGAAAGGAGCAGAGGCATGAGCACCCGTGATCTTGTCCAAGAAGCCCTGCACTCGCTCGAGGCCAACAAGGGACGTAGTCTGCTCACCATCCTGGGCATCGTCATTGGCATCGCCTCGGTCATAGCCATGACCTCGCTCATCGGCGGAATCCAAAACAGCTTGGTCAACAGCTTGGGCCTCAACGCGGCCCGCATGGTGCAGGTCTACTCGTCCCAAGAGCTCACCGATTCGGACGTCGAGAAGCTACGAAAAATGGTGCCGCAAATTGAGCGGATCGGCATCGTCGACAGCGCCTATTCAGAGTACAAAGTTGGAGATAAAAGCTATACCGTCATGGCCCAGGGTGTCGATAGCGACATGCTCGACGCCGTGGGCGCCAGCAAGATCGTCGCCGGTCGCACCTATAGCGACATCGAGTCCAAATCCGGCGCGCGCGTGGCGCTCATCGGCCGCGGCGGCGCCGATCAACTTTACGGCAACGAACAGGACGCGATTGGCAAGACCATCAAGGTTTCAAGCGGAGACGTGCAGATCATTGGCGTCATCGACGGCGGCAACGACTCCATGGGCTCGCTGAGCCTGTACATGCCACGAGAAACGATCGCCGAGCTCTATGGCGATGACAATCCGTCATTTCCCAGCGTGACGGCACTCGCCGCCGAGGGCACGGACATGGATGAGCTCTGCAAGACGATCGAGTCCAAGGTGCGCAACATGAAGGGCATCTCGGAGGACGACGAGTACGAAAGCGTGACGGCAAGCTCCATGAAAAGCGCTATCGATGCCCTCAACTCCTTTATGGGCGCCTTCTCGCTCATCATGGGCGCGGTTGCCGGCATTTCGCTGCTCGTGGGCGGAATCGGCATTATGAACATGATGCTCACCAACGTGACCGAGCGCATCCGCGAGATCGGTATTCGCCGCGCTCTGGGCGCAAGCCGACGTGATATCACCGCCCAGTTTTTGGCCGAATCCTCGGCGCTGTGCATCACCGGCGGCATTTTAGGTGTCGTGATTGGCTATCTACTGGCCTGGGGTCTTACGTTCTTTGCCGCCAACTCGAGCATTATGAGCGAGTTTGGGGCCACTGGGACGATTACGCCGAGCTTCTCCATTACGACCGTGCTGATTGCATTTGCCGTATCGGTCGGCATCGGCGTGATCTTTGGCTTCTACCCCGCCCGCCGCGCCGCAAAGCTCGATCCAGTCGAGTGCCTGCGCTATCAGTAAGCCGTGACCTTACGCGCGCAACAATTTGGGCCCGGACCTGCATTACTTCGCAAGGTCACGGGCCCAATTCTCTACAAGGACACAGGCTTAGCTACCCGAGCTTAGCCTCCAGGCTCGACAAGCCATTAAGAGTCAGGTCGTTGGCGACAGCCGAGACACGCTCGATGGGAACCGAGCCGTCCGACAACGCCCACGTGCGATAGATGCCGATAATGCCGGACAGCAAAAACGCTAGGTAGTAATCGAACATTTCGTCCTTTAGGCCCTCGGGCAGCAGGTCACGCTCGGCAATCTCGTGCTCGAGCGGAACGCGCAGGCGAGCCATAAAGTCGTCGAGCGGAATATTTTCAATCAACTGGCGATTAAGCACCAGGTTGTTGCACAGTGCCTCGTTAACGGTCTTGAAAAAGGACGCCGCAGCGCCGAGTGCACGCTCGTTGGTGTCGCCACCCATGGAGGAAAGCGTCTTCTCGACCGAATCGACGATCATCTGGACCACATCGACGGCAATGGCATCGAGCAAGCCATCGACCGTACCAAAGTGCACGTAGAAGGTCTTGCGGTCCACATTCGCCTCACGCGCGATGGCGCTCACCGTAATATCGGCCAGAGGCTTTTCCATGAGCAGTCGCTCAAACGCCGAAAGAATCGCATTGCGGCTGCGGACGATACGACGGTCAAGGCGAGGTTTGGTGGTAGCCATAGACGTGTCCCCTTCATGTCAACTGCCCACCCATAGCTCATGTACAAGTGGGAGATAATCAACGTAAGAGGATTATCTTACATCTCTAATCGCGATGACGAGCATCATCAAGAACGCACGACTCGCACGCTGAATCCTAGGACCGCTTCTTTTTATTGAGCACCGCAGGGGAAACGCGGATGCCGTCGCCAGTCTGGCGAACGTAGGTCTTGCGAGCCGGCTTAGAGGCCACAGCAGCCTTTTGAGCACGCTGATTGGGGTCCACGGTAACCTGGCACGCAGGATACGCCTTAACGGGCGTAGAGGACGTCTGAGGCGCGCGTCCAAGCTTTCGCATCACACGGTCCCAGCGCGCATGGATACTCTCGTTATGAGCGCTCTTAAGGCCCAGCAGCGGGGCGGCCAAAATGGTCGGCGCGATAAAGGTGATCAGACGCCACAGCAGATAGCCGGCAGTCGATGCCGTGCCAAAAAAGTGACCCAAAAACAGTGCGAAGCCGCCCTCGGCGCCACCGGTGCCGCCGGGCAGCGGAACGGCGGAGCTCAGCAGCTGGACAAAGGCGCTCGCAGCCATGACCGAGAAAAAGTCGACTTCGTGGTGGCCAAAGGAGAGCATCAAAAAATACGGAACCAGGTATAAAAACGCCAGTTGCAGCATAGTGATAACGACCGTGAGCAACATGGACGAAAAATGGCCGGCGGAGAGTTTGAATTTCTCGGAGAACGAGTAGATCTCGCCATCGACAAAGGTGCGCCAGCCCTCGATCTTTGTGGCCGAGACGCCCACGCGCTCGAGCCAATTGATGATGCAATGAGCGACGCGCGTGACGGTCTTGGGCATCAACGCCACGGCAAAGATGCCGAGCAGGATGCAGCAGTGGCCGCCAAAGCTAAAGACGCACAGCAGCGTCATGTCGCCATAACGCTCGGCGAAAAACGGCATACGGGCGAGCAGCAGAATGGCGCCCCATGCCACCAAACCAAATTGGTACACGATAAAGCGGGTGAACTGTGTAGCACCCGCTTCGCCCACGTTTTGGCCGGCTTTGGTCAGACGGTAAATCTGGGCAGGCGTAGAGCCCATCATCATGGGCGTCAGGTTGCCAAAGAAGATGCCGCTCGCCTCGACCGAAATGAGGTCGCGGATGCCGACGGGTGATTCGGGGTCGAGCCAAACGGCGATCGCGTACGCCACGATGCCAAAAACAAGATACAGAAACATGCAAAAGCATGCAGCAAAGAGCCAGGACATCTGGACACTGGACATAGCGGCCCAAAACTGCCCCATCTGCCCGGCTACGACCAGATAGACGATATAGCCGATCAGCACAACGCCGATAAAGATGGCGCCGCGACGCGCGCTCTTGTTGTCATCGCCGCCAGAAACCTCGACCTGGGGCTTTGGGCTATGCTGAGAGGACTCCGTCATGAGGCTCCTTCTGACCGTCAAAGTATCTGGCCTATTGTACCCGTATGGGAGATGAGCAAAACGTAAAGCTATGAGGCAAATGGGATTAACAGACCAGCCCGCATGCAATAAAAAACCCGACCTTCTCACGAAAGGCCGGGTATCTAAATCATGGTAGCCCGTACCAGATTCGAACTGGTGATCTCCGCCTTGAGAGGGCGGCGTCC